>CAZYMF010000222.1:0-7075 GCA_964648215.1 uncultured Binatia bacterium (SeqCode)
TTTTGACTCGGTCCGAGTGCGGAAGCAACTCGCCGAGCCGGTCGGCGAGGCGATGGAAGAGGCGGGGGCTCCGGTCTCCGTTGACCAGGAGTGTTGGAGCAAGAACGCTGCGCACCTCCGCTGCCTGCAACGGTGAGAACCCCGATCCCAGAAACTCCGCCTTGTTGCTGTTGGCGCGCACCTGTTCTCGCCGCGAGTCGGATAGTCGGCGATAGGCTTCGGGGCCGAGCACGGCCTTGCCGAAGATGCGTATCGCGGCTTCCATATCGCCCCGCCGGGCTGCTGCCGTCGCGGGACTGATCCCCGTGGCCCCGAACTTGATGATCGAGATCGCAGTACGCGGCCTGGTTGCCAGCAGCTTCGCTATCTCCGCCGGCTTGGGAGGGTTGCTCACGAACAACGGAACGACCGGTGGCTCGGCCAGGACGAGAGTGCGGACGAGCTGGGGGCTCCTTATGGCGAGCAGCAAGCACAGGAAGCCGCCGTACGAGTGCCCGACGAGATGAGCCGACCCGGCAGCGAGCGACTTGACGAGGGTCTCCAGATCGTCGACGTGCCCGTTCATGGCGTAGTCGGCCCCCTCGGGGATCGGTCGGTTGGGCCAGTGGTATCGTCGGCTGTAGGTGATCACGTGGAATTGATTGGAGAACTCGCCTCTCTGGAGCTTCCAGGTCCGGTAGTCGCTCGCCGAGCCGTGCACGAGGACGAGGGGCTCTCCCTTGCCGTCTTCGAAGCATTCGAGCGAAGCGCCATTGATCTCCACATTTCCCATGAATCCTCCTCTCGATGTGGGATGGGCGGCGCGTCCCGTTTGCCAGAGCGATGCGCCTGGGCCGGGGCTGCCGCGCGGCTCGCCTCAACGACCCGGCCACGGGCCTCCGCCGATTCTGGGTATTCCGCGAGACGGCATGGGATTCCTGAGCTCGCGCTCCCGGACAATGCGGTAGCCGCCCGACAAGTAGTTGGGGAGCGCATTGGGGTGATCGTCGGTTGCCGTGTGAAGCCAGACCTTGCGTGCTCCGATTGCGAAGGCTTGCTCCGTCGCGGCGGTGAGGAGGTCGCGACCGAGACCCCGACCCCGATAGGTCGGAACCAGGCCGAAGCCCTGGATCTTTACGCCTCGAGCCAATTTGCTCAGCTCGAAGCAACCGGCGTCTTCATCGGATACCAAGGCGATCCAAAACAAGACGTTCGGTTGTCGAAGGTGGTCGAGCCAGCGCGCCTGGTTCCAGCGAGAGCGTTCGGTCCAGAACCCGGCACCTACATCTGACCAGAGCCGCTTGCACCGAGCCACGTCGCGTCGGTTCACCGAGACAATTGTGAGACCGTTCGTGTGCGACGCCCGCGCCTGGAAGGTATCCGGGGTGCATTCGAGCAAGAAGCTCCGGTGACGCATGGGTGCCGCCGAACTACTTCCTCACCCCCGTCACTAGAAACAGGCGCCGGAGAAGCAAGATCCCGGCGATGCCGACGAACGGGGCGGTGAGGAGACCCGGGAAGTAGCCGGCCGTGCGGACCGAGAACAGCGGGTGGACAACGCCGTTGGCAACACACCCGATTCCCAGGAACCAGAGGGGAAACAACGCGACGCGCCGGCGCGCGGCAAAGCCCCAGATGCTCAGGGCCCAGACCGCGAGCCAGAAGAGATTGAACGACACGAAGAAGCGGAGCGACCACGGCGTCAGGCCGAGCATCTCGGGGAAGCGATGGTAGAAACCCGTTGCGTACTCTTCGGCGAAATGGGCGGACTGGAGCAGGACGGCAACGATCGCAAGTCGAATCGCTGCCCGGAGCTGCGGCCTGCTGCCAGCGACGCCGCCGCGTGACAGGGTCAGGAAGAGCGCCGCCACCCCGGCGATGCTGAGACCCGCCGTTCCGAGCAGGACGCTGCGGATTTCGTCGCTCACGAGCACGTTCCTGGGTTGCTCAACTCTGAACAGAAAATGCTGAACCACAGAGGCACAGAGGACACCGAGGCCGGCCAGAAAGAATCGCCAGGACTATTTCCGGTAGGCAACCTCATCCGAATGGTGTTCGTCCTCGCGACGCGAGAATGCTCCGTGATCGTGTTCCCTGTGTTCTCGGCGCCTCTGTGGTGAGCATTCTTCTTCCTCGTCGAGACTAATTCAATCTCTCGCGTCCAGTCGAGCGCAGAGAGGGCTCGGGCCTCGCGGCCACACGCCGTGGTCGATCGTGCGCCGGCCGTCGAAGACGATGAAGCTGTCGCTGCCGTAGTGCGGCAGCGGTCCGGTGATCTCCTGCAAGGCCGCGGCATCGCGGGCGGCGACCACGACCAGAGGCTCCGCCTTGTCCCGCTGGATTGCCCATGCCCGTGCTGTGCCGTGTCCGGCAATCGTAGAGGGCGGGCCCGGGGTTCTCCGCCGTTGCAGCACGCCCTCGACTTCCGCGTCGGTGCCGACGAGGAGCACGGGCCCATCGGGAAACGGAGCGTCCGCACTCGCCAGGCGCGGCTCGCGCTCGAGCAACCGGCGCGCGAGCGCCAGCGCCGCGGCCCTGGCGCTCGGATCCTCGGCGGCGATCACCGCGGGCGCTTCGGTGTCGAAGACCACGCTGCGCAGAACCGACGCCACCTCGCCCGGCAGCGGCCGGCGAAACAGGCGGAAGTCGGGGTCGATACAGACACCCTGCGGCCGCCGCGCCGTGCGGATCTCGTAGCGTTGACTCGTCGTATCGAGATGCACGGCCTCGACCTCGTCGCCGCCTGCGTTGTGAATCTTCACCGGCACGCGTAGTCGGTACGCCGGCGTGGTCTGGGTGAGGACGAAGGATAGAACGAACGAGCTCCCGACCTTGTGCTGCGTGACCTTGCTCAGGGCGAGCTTCGGTGCGCCCGCGCGCTCGAGCCACTGCGAGAAGAAGGCCGTCAGGGAGCGCCCGGCGCTGGCCTCGAAGGCATGCTGCAGGTCGGCCCAGGCGGCGCGCCGGAATCGGTTTTGCTGCCAGAACCTCCGGATGCCGCGGTCGTAGGCGTCGCGGCCGATGTCGTCGCGCAGCATCAGGAACACCATCGCTGCCTTGTCGTAGCCGATGACGTCGGCCGCGGTGTGGTGGTGGTTGATGAAGGCCGTCAGCGGCTGCTCCCGCCGCGGCGGCAGGGCGGCATAGGTGCGTATCCAGCGCCGGCGCATCTCGCGCGCCGCCGGCTGACCCTTGCGCTCCGCGTACGTGTAGTCGGCCATGAACGTCGTCAGGCCTTCGGCCCAGTTTCCGCCACGGGCGTCGATCTGGACCGCGTTGCCCCACCAGTTGTGCAGCACCTCGTGCCCGAGGGAGGTCGCCGGCACGAACGGCAGGCGCAGCACCATGCTGCCGATGTAGGTGAGCCCGGGAAAGCCGAGGCCGAAGGGCTGTTGCCCCGAGACGATGTCGAACCCCGAGTAGGGGTAGGCGCCGATCCAGTGGTTGTAAAGGTCGATGTAGTGCGCCGTCTTCTTCAGATACAGCGGGGCGAGGTCGGCGACGGCCGGATCGAAGTACGTGCGCAGACGGAGGTCGTGGTGGCGATGCTCGCTCATCCGGTACGGTCCGGCAAACAGCACGATGCCCTGCATCGGACCTTCCGAGACGACCCGCACCGTGTACCGTTGCCCGGTGCTCTGCTCGGAAAGAATCTTCCCCGGCGCCACCGCCAGTTGCCCGGCGGGTACGTCGACCGTGAGCTCGTACGACACCTCACCCACGTCGAAGGTCGGATACCAGCCGTCCTCGGTCAAGAAGGTGCCTCGAGGCTCAATGAGCAGCGCCCCCGCGCTCTGGGTGATCAAGGAGGGGGTACCGTGATACTTGACGGCAATCTCGTGCGTGGGCCTGTCGGCGAATTCGAGCCGCCACCGGCCGGCATCGGGATCGAGCGTCGTGGCCTTGCCGTCGACGACCAGCTTGTCCACGCTCAGCCCGCGGGCCAGCGTGAAGCTCGTCAGGTTCGGGGATTCGACGCGGATCTGATCCGTTGCGTCGATCAGCCCTTCGCGCGGATCGAGACGCAGCGAGAGCCGGTGATGGACCGGTGTGCGCGACGTCTGCGGCACGGCGCGCGTCGGCACCGCCAGCGCCAAACAGAAGATGCTGAACCACAGGGACACGGCGCGGGCTGCGCCCGCAGCCCAAAGTCGAAAGCTCAAAGTCGAAGGCCACCGAGAAAAATCTTCGCGCCACGACAAGAACTTGCACATTTGTAGCACAGGAGACACTGCCGGTGACCACAGAGAACGTTTTGATCTCATCCTCTGTGTTCTCCGCGCCTCTGTGGCGAGTTCCCCTTCTCGCCAGGGCTGTCGGGGCGGACGTCGCGGCATGATCACTCGGAAGGGTGATGACCGGGAACGCTGGGGAAGTGGGCAACGATCTGCAATTCGCTCTTCCCCCGTCGTACGCGTAGCGGCAGCCACGTCCCCGGCGCTTGTCGCGCCACGATCTCCTGCAAATCGCCGGTGGCGTGGACCGGCAACCCGGCCGCTTCGACGATCACGTCGCCCTCGCGGAGGCCGGCCGCCGCGGCAACGCTGTCCGGGGAGACCTGCCGCAGGGCAACGCCGCCTTCGACTTCTTCGATCCGCACGCCGAGAAGCGGTCGCGGCGGCTCCGTCCTGGCGATCTCCTCGACGCCGAAGACGGCATTGGCCAGGTCGGGAACCATGTCGTCGCAGTCGCCCGGCTCCGTCCACGGCAGGAAGACCGTGACGTCGTCGATCCCCAGCGACGCGAGCTGGTGCGGCACGCCGTAGCGGTGGCGGAGGTGCCCGCTGCCGATCAGGCCGATGACCAGCGCATCGGGATGAGCTCGCAGCGCCGCGGCGATCCCCTCGGCGAACGCCCGGTCCCACACGAGCTGAGCGGCAATGAACCCGGAGGCATTGGTGCCGTCTCCCATCTTCTCCTTGTCGACGTGTTGCTGATACGTCTCCGTCAGCCACTTCTCGTATGCCGGCGCCGGCGCCGCTGGTTGCGACAGGCCCTCGCGCTCCGCTGCCGGCACACCGTCCCAGCCCTCCTTGCCCACGCGCGAGACGAGGTCGCGCGATACATTGAGAGCCAGCATCGGCACGTGGTTCATGCGCGCGAAACGAAAGATCGGCAGGTACAGCTCGGCCGGAAAACGCCAGAACGTTCCCCAGCCGGACTCTTTGAGGAACTGACTCTCGTCCAGCACGCCCGCGACCCAGCGGTCCAGCACCGGTTGGGCGCTGCGCGGGAACATCTCGAGCCCGATCACGATGCGCTGCCGCCGTCCGTGCAGGGCGGCGATGGTCTGTAACTGCCAGAGGTGATCCGCCAGTTGATCGTGCTCCTCGCCGAGGAGCACGACGCGCGTCGCGACGGCCAGGTCGATGGCTGCGGGAGTCGTCAGTTGCTGCCGACTCGCCGGCACCACCCAGGTGCCGGTGGGGACACACGGCCCTCCGGGACCGCCGGACGGTGCCGCTGGCGGTTTCATCGACGGGCCGCACCCGGCCGTTGCCGCGGCCATAGAAAGGGCGACGAGCGCCAGAAGAGCGTGGTGAGCCGCGGAGCGGAGACGCAACAGGTAGCTGAAGAACGGGGGCAAGCGCATGAGACAGATCCGCCTCTCGCAGTCACGATCACAGGCACATTCAGCGGGAAATTGGTCGGGCGCACAAGGGGGGTGTTGCGAGCGTTGATGGATGCCCGGTCGGTGGCCTCAAAGCCGAAATGCTGAAACCACGGAGGCACAGAGAACACGGAGGCAGGACAAGGAGAATCGCTACAAGTATCACCGATGCGTTCATGCCTCCGGGTGTACCGTCTCGCCGCGGTGGATCATGAAGTACACCAACGGCACGACGACGAGCGAAAATGCGGTCGAGGCGAAGATGCCGAAGATGAAGCTCCACGCCAGGCCGGAGAAGATCGGATCGAGGGTGATGACGAAGGAGCCGAACATCGCCGCGCCCGCGGTCAGGAAGATCGGGCGGAACCGGGTCGCGCCGGCCTCGATCACCGCCTCGGCGAGGGTGGGGCAGGTGGGGCGGCAGCGGATGTGCTCGATGAAATCGATCAGGATGATCGAGTTGCGCACCACGATGCCGGCGAGCGCGATCATGCCGATCATTCCCGTCGCGGTGAAGAAGATCGGGTTGGCGTAGTGACCGACCGGCGTGGTGAACAGCGTGTTCAGGATCCAGAAGCCGGGCATGATGCCGATCAGCGTCAGCGGGATCGCAATCATGATCACCCCGGGGATGCTCAGCGACTGGGTCTGCGCCACCAGCAGGACGTAGATCATGATCAGCGCCGCCGCGAACGCCAGGCCGAGATCGCGGAAGACGTCGACGGTGATCTTCCACTCGCCCTCGCCGGCGAAGTCGATGCTGTAGCCCGGCGGCAGCGGGTTGTTGGTGCGCCAGTCGATCAGGTCGATCACCGCGTCGACCGGGCTGCGGCCGGCCATCTCGGCGGTGACGAACATCACCCGGCGCAGGTTCTTGTGATAGATCGTCTGCTCGCCCGGCCCCGCCGTGGCGGTGCCGATCTCGCCGAGCGGCACCAACGCCCCGGTCTGCGACTTGACCTTGAGCGCCAGCAGATCGGCCATCGAGCTGCGCCGGTCGCGCGGTAGCCGCACCGTCAGCTCGAGCGGCAGCCGTTCCTCGGGAACGTGCACGCGTCCCGCCGGCGCGCCGCCGAGGGCCGCCTGCAGCGTGCGCGCCGCCGCCTCCACCGTCACCCCGGTGAGCGCCGCCTTCTCGCGGTCGAGATGGAAGCGTACGAGCTGGTGCGGCGCGTCGACGTAGTCGTCGACGTCGACGACTCCCTTCGTGTGCTCCATGGCGCCGCGCACGCGCTCGGACTGCGCGATCAAGTCTTGGTAACGGCCGTCGAGAGGGCCATAGACCTCGGCGACGACGGTCGACAGCACCGGCGGTCCCGGCGGCACCTCGACGATCTTGACGTTGGCGCCGTGCGCGGCGGCGATCTGCTCGATGTCCGGCCGGATCCGCAACGCGATCTGGTGCGACTGCTGCGAGCGATCTTCCTTGGGCAGCAGGTTGATGCGCACCTCGCCGACGTAGCCGCCGCGGCGCAGGTAGTAGTG
>CAZYMF010000222.1:7085-7662 GCA_964648215.1 uncultured Binatia bacterium (SeqCode)
GCACCATGCCGTTGAAATCCATCGGCGCCGCGATGCCTACGTACGTGGTGTAGTCGGTGACCTCGGAGACGGTGGCGAGGTAGCGCCCGAGATCGCGTGCCACCGCGTCGGTCGACTCCAGCGTGGTGCCGCGCGGCATGTCGATTACCAGCTCCAGCTCGTTCTTGTTGTCGAACGGCAGCATCTTGAGCGGCACCGCCCGCGTCACCGCCAGCAGCGCCGAGCCGACGAAGGCGAGCATGACCACGAGGAGGAAAACGGCGGCGCGCCGGCGGCTGGTGAGCAGCGGCGACAGCGTCGCCCGGTAGAGACGGTAGACGCCGGACTGCTTGATGTCGTACGGCTCCTCGCCGTGCTTGCCGTACTCGCCCTTGAGCAGGTAGTAGCTCGCCCACGGCGTGATGGTGAAGGCGATCAGCAGCGACATCAGCATCGCCACCGGCACGTTGAACGCCATCGGCGCCATGTAGGGCCCCATCATGCCGGTGATGAAGAACATCGGCAGGAAGGAGACGATGACCGTGAACGTCGCCAGGATCGTCGGCGGCCGCACCTCGTCCACCGCCGTCAGCGTGGC
>CAZYMF010000223.1:0-7633 GCA_964648215.1 uncultured Binatia bacterium (SeqCode)
GCGCTGCAGCAGCGGCTCGAGTCGGGCCCCGTCACTGCCGGAGTGTACGCGTCCATCCAGCGCAACCAGCCGAATCTGTTCTCGACCTCGCCGGTGTTCCTGGCGCGGGCGCACGTCGAGCGCATGCAGGCGGTCATTGGCGCCATCGAGACGGTCGTTCGCAGTGAGCCCTTCGTCGACTGGGCCCTGGCCCGGGCGCCCGCGATCGCCCGCTCCGATCCCGGGCCGCGCGGCGTCTTCCTCGGCTACGACTTTCACCTCGGGCACGACGGCCCCCAGCTCATCGAGATCAACACCAACGCCGGCGGCGGCCTGCTCAACGCGGCGCTGGCCCGGGCGCAGCGGGCGTGCTGCGCCGAGGTGGAGGCGGTGCTCAGCGGGTCGTGCGACACCGACAGCATCGAGGAACGCTTCCTCGACATGTTTCGCCGCGAGTGGCGGCGCCAGCGCGGCGATGCCCCGCTGCGGCGGATCGCCATCGTCGACGATCGTCCGGAAGAGCAGTTCCTCTATCCCGAGTTCCTCATGTTTCGAGAGCTGTTCACTCGCGCCGGCCTGGCCGCGAGCATCGTCGACGTCCGCGACCTCGTCCACGAAGGCGGGGTATTGCGGGCGGCGGGCGAGGCCGTCGATCTCGTCTACAACCGGCTGACCGATTTCTATTTCTCCGATCCGGGCTGCGCCGCGCTGCGCGCGGCCTACGTCGCCGGCGACGTCGTCGTCACGCCCAACCCGCACGTCTACGCCCGCTATGCCGACAAGCGTCACCTGACGGTGCTGTCGGATCCACGGCAGCTGCAAGCGTGGGGCATTCCCGCCGACATCGTCGACCGGCTGACGGCCAGCGTTCCCGAAACCCGCCTCGTCGACCCGAATCGCCGCGACGAGTTCTGGCGCGATCGCAAACGCTACTTCTTCAAGCCGGCCGGCGGCTACGGCAGCAAGGCGGCGTACCGGGGCGACAAGCTGACCCGCGCGGTGTGGGAGGAGATCCTGACCCGGCCCTACGTCGCCCAGCGCGTGGTGCCGCCGAGCGAGCGCACCCTCCGCATCGACGAGCGCGAGGTTCCGCTGAAGCTCGATCTGCGCAACTACGTGTACGACGGCGAGGTGCAGCTCGTCGCCGCCCGGCTCTATCAGGGGCAGACGACCAACTTTCGCACCCCGGGCGGCGGCTTCGCGCCGGTGTTTACGGAAGCGAGTCGATAGTTGACAGTCAGTCGAAAGTCGAATGATTCAATGGTCGACGGTCGGGACGTGCGGCCGGACGGATTCTGGTCGATGCTCCGGGAAGCGCCGCGACGGTCAGCAAGTCGACTGTTGACCGTCGACGATGACCTGTCGACTCGTACTCGAGGAGGAACCAGATGAGCCGAGGACGATGTCTCTGTGGTGACGTCACGTGGGAGTTCGACGGGCCGTTCGAGTGGGTGGTGCACTGTCACTGCTCGCGTTGCCGCAAGGCGCACGGGGCCGCGTTTGCCACCTTCGTTGCCGGGCCGGCGGCGAGCTTGCGCCGCAGTGGTGGCGAGCACGTCAGGAGCTTCGTGCCGGCGGCGGGCTCCCCCCGCGGCTTCTGCGGCCGCTGCGGCTCGAAGGTGCCGGGAAAGCCGCGCGAGGGGCTGGCCTTCGCTCCCTCCGGCAACTTCGAGGAGGATCCGGGCGCGCGCCCGCTGGGACATGTTTTCGTCGGCTCCAAGGCCCCGTGGGTCGAGATCGGCGACAGCCTGCCGCGGTTCGACACCTTCCCGCCTGGAGTCGATGCCCCGGTGCTCCCCGACCGGCCATCGCTCGATCCACCGGGCAAGCCGCGCGGTAGCTGCCTGTGCGGCGGGGTGACGTACGTCGTCGAGGGCTCTCCGCTGCGTGCCTACAACTGTCACTGCGCGCGCTGTCGGCGGGCCCGTTCGGCGGCGTTCGCCTCCAACATGTTCACCGCCGCCGACGGCGTGCGGTTCACGCGCGGCGAGGATCTGCTGCTGTCGTACAAGGTGCCCGAGGCGCAGCGCTTCACGCACGTCTTCTGCGGCCGCTGCGGCTCGTCGATGCCGCGCATCAGCCGCGACCGTGGACTGGCGATGGTACCCATGGGGAGCCTCGACGACGACCCGGGAATCCGGCCGCAGGCACACATCTTCGTCGGCTCGAAGGCGCCCTGGTACACGATCGCCGACGAGCTGCCGCAGTACGCGGAGTACGCGCCGTCGGCGTGAGCCCGCGCTGGAGGGGCACGCGTCGTTGGGCTCCTCCTCTTGCCACCCCGCTCCTCCCGGCGCCGACGGAGCGGCGCCCTCCAAGATCAACCCATTCCCACCAGCAACGGCTCCGGTGCTTCCAGCAGCCCCTTGATCGCCCCGCTCAGCCGCGCCGCGGCGGCGCCGTCGGCGACGCGGTGGTCGTAGGCGATCGACAGGGTCACCAGCGGGCGAATCGCCACCGCGCCGTCGCGCACGACGGCGCGCTCCTCGACGGCGCCGACGAAGATCAGCACCGCTTCGGGCGGATTCAGGATCGGCAGGCCGGCGCGGATGCCGAAGCCGCCGAGGTTGGACACGGTGAACGAGCCCGATCCGATGAGATCGGGATCGAGGCGGTGCTGTCGCGCAGCCTCGGCCAGGCGCTTCGACTCGAGCGCCACCTCCAGCAGCGTGCGGCGGTCGGCGTTGCGAATGACCGGCACCAGGAGCCCGCGCGGCGTGTCCACCGCGACTCCCGCGTTCACGTCGTCGAACAGGACCAGCTCGTCACCCTCTATGCAGGCATTGAGCGCCGGGTGCTGCGTCAGGGCCTGCGCGCCGGCCTTGACGACGAAGTCGGTGAAGGTGATCGCGGCGAGCGGCGACGTCTCGGCCTTCCAGCGCTCGCGCAACCGTTGGATCGCCGTCACCTCGGCGTCGATCATCTGCACGATGTGCGGCACGTCGCGCCAGGACTCGGTGACGCGGCGTGCGCTGGTCTGCTGCACCCGTGTGAGCGTGCGCCGTTCCCGGATCGGCCGGCCGATCACAGTGGGACTGGTTGCGGCCGCGCGTCGGACGTCGGCCTCGACGATCAGGCCGTCGGCGCCCGAGCCGGTGAGCGTGGCGACATCGACCCCGAGCTCCCGCGCCAGGCGGCGGGCGCGCGGCGACACCGGCGCGCCGCCGGCGGGCGGGGCGCTCGCCGGAGACGCTGCCACCGGTTGCTGCGCTGCCGGCGCCGCAGTGGCTTTCACCGGATCGAGCACCTCGCCGGAAGCGAGCACGTAGGCGAGGACGGCGCCGACCGCCGCCGTGGCGCCCTCGGGTACGACCGGATCGCCCATCCGTCCGTCGGCCGGCGCTTCGATCTGGTACTCGGCCTTCTCCGTCTCGATCGACGCCACCGGCTGGCCGGCGCGCACCGCGGAGCCCGCCGGCGCCAGCCAGGCCATCACGGTCCCCTCGGTCATCGAATGGCCGAGGCGCGGCATGCGAATGGCCGTGGCCATGTCAGAAGGCCGTCATCTCGCGCGCGGCGCTGACGATCTCCTCGACGCGCGGCACCACGGCGTCGACGAGGTGGAAGCTGGTTGGCAGTGGCACGTCCGGGATGGCGAGCCGGCGCAAGGGTCTGTCGAGGTAGCCGAAGGCGCGCTCCATCAGCACGGCGCCGATCTCGGCGCCGACGCCGAGCGTCCGATAGGCCTCCTCGACGATCAGGCAGCCGCCGGTCTTGCGCACCGAGCCGAGCAGAGTCTCCCAATCGAACGGGTTCAAGGTCACCGGGTCGATGACCTCGACCTCGATGCCCTCTCCGGCGAGCTGGTCGGCGGCGACGAGCGCGCGCCGCAGCATCTCCTGCCAGGCGACGATGGTGAGCGCTCTTCCCGGTCGGCGTATCTTGGCGGCGCCGAAGGGGACGACCGCCGCGTCACCTTCGAGCACGGCGCCGCTCATGCCGTAGAGCAGCTTGTGCTCGAGAAAGACGACCGGGTCGTCGCTGCGGATCGCCGTTTTCAGCAGACCCTTGGCGTCGGCCGGTGTCGACGGCACGGCGAGGCGCAGGCCGGGGGTGTGCATGATGTAGGCTTCGGGGCACTGCGAGTGCTCCGGGCCGAAGCCGAAGCCGCCGGAGGCGGCGCGGATCACCAGCGGCAGGCGCACCGCGCCGTCGTGCGCGTAGCGCCACGTCGCCGCTTTGAGGAAGATCTCGTCGCCGGCGCAGAAGACGAAATCGGCGAACTGGAGCTCGGCCACCGGACGCATGCCGCGCATGGCCGCCCCGACCGCCGCGCCCACGATCGCCGTCTCCGAGATCGGCGTGTCGAAGACGCGCTCGCCGAACTCCTGGCGCAGCCCGGCGAGGACGCCGAAGATGCCGCCAAAGCGCGCCACGTCCTCGCCGTAGAGGATCACCGCCGGGTCGCGTCGCATCTCCTCGGCGAGCGCTTCGCGAATGGCCTCGCCGTACGTGATCTCGCGTGTGGCGCTCATGACGCGTACACGTTCTCCAGGGCCGTCTCGGCCGCCGCCAGAGGTTGCTTGCGCAGGACCTCCACGGCGCGGTCGATCTCGGCGCGGATCTCGTCCTCGATCCGGGCACAATGGGCCTCGTCGAGGAGCCCGCGCTCTTCCAGGGCCCGTTGGAACCGCGGCAGCGGATCGAGCGCGCGCTGCGCGTCGACCTCGGCGCGGGTGCGGTAGTGCTCCGGATCGCCGAAGAAGTGCGGTCCGAGACGCGCCACCTTGGCCTCGATCAGCGCCGGGCCGGCGCCGCTACGGGCGTGCGCCGCCAGCTCCGCGGTCGTGGCGTAGACCGCCTCCAGGTCGCCGCCGTCGACGACGCGGCCGGGCATGCCGTAGCCGGCGGCGCGGTCGGCGATGTTCTCGACGGCGGTCGACTCGCTCGCCGGCACCGACACCGCCCAGCCGTTGTTCTCGCAGAAGAACAGGCAGGGCAGGCGCTTGACGGCAGCGAAGTTGGCGGCCTCGTGAAACTGGCCGCGGTTCGACGTGCCGTCGCCGAAGAACATGATGACGACGCGGCCGGTGTGCTGGAACTTCTCCGCGAGGGCGACGCCGATACCGACGACCAGATTGCCGCCGAGGGTTCCGCTCTCCCCGAGGATGCCGCGGCTCGGATCGACGACGTGCATGACGCCGCCCTTGCCGCGATTGGTCCCGCCCTCGCGCCCCGCCATGTCGCACAGGATGCGCTCGGGCGGCAGGTCGCGCGCGATCCAGTAGCCGACGCCGCGATGGGCGTAGAGCATCGGGTCGTCGGGGCGGAGCGCCGCCAGGGCGGCGATCTGGCAACCGTCCTGCCCCTCGCCGGGGTGCAGCGAGCCGGGAATCTCACCCGACATCGCGAGCTGGCGGATGCGTTCCTCCAGCCGTCGCGCCAGCAGCATCTTGCGGAAGATCGTCAGTCGGGTCGAGTCGTCCATCGCCCAGGGTCCCTCGTCAGTTCAAGGTCTCATCATGAAGCAGGAGGACGCAGAGGGGAAGGGGTGGGTAGACGCCGGGCGGAATGGATCGCTCAACCCGCTCGGACGTTGTGCACCACCACACGCAAACCAGGCGCCCGGGCGAGCGGCCCGTCAGCCGTGACTAACGCGGCCCCGCGGAGTTGGGCCGCGGCCACGTAGAGTGCATCATAGGCCGTCACGTGACCGCGTAGCGCCCAGGCGCCCTCGAGCAAGGGCTTGTGCGCCATGCGCTCCAGCGGCCATAGGCGCAAATCGGCTACCGCCTCAGACGCGCGCCCCTCCCGGAGCCGCCCGCCCAACACCTCACGCCGGAGCACAGCCAGTACTTCGACGTCGAGTAGCTCGGGCGCAGCGAGATCCGCGCCGTCGAGGATGCTGCTTACGCGCAGCCCGAGCGTTGTTTGCAACAGATACTCGACGGCGGCGGAGGCGTCGACGACGTAGGTCAACGCCCGAACTCCGCCTCTCGCTCCGCCCGAACCTCGTCGAGGGTCCGTGCCGCCGACCGCCCGAGATCGACGGGCTCTCGCTTCGTCAGTCTGAGGCGGAACTCCTCGCGGTCCACCTCGCGCGTCACCGCGTCGAGTACGAGATCGCGCACGGTTCTGCCCCGGCGTTTGGCCAAGCTGCGAAGCTTGCGATGCAGCGACTCGGGGACGTTCTTGACCTGAAGATTTGCCATGGCATGCCAATAGCATGCTTTGAGCATGCCTGAAACCGGAAGCTCGCGAAGCCCGATACCAGAAGCCGGAACAGAGCGCGATTTCCGCAGGGTCGCCGTTCTCAACTTTGTCGAGCCGAAGCCGGCTTAGCCTCTGCCCCGCTGGGTCGTGTCGGTGGCTCGTGACGTGCACCAACCGTTTGGCATGGCCGACGCGGTCCGCGTGCTCCTGCTCGGAACCGGCCAGATGGGCTCCGGGATCGCTCGCCTGATCCTCGAAAAACGAGGGCTGGCGCTGGTGGGAGCCTACGGGCGGCGACGGGATCGCGCCGGTCTCGACCTCGGCCGAGCGATCGGGATCGACCGCGATCTGGGCATTGCGATCGGCAGTGACCTGGCGCGGGAGATCGCCCGGGGCCGGCCAACGATCGCGATCCAGACCACCTGCTCGCGATTGGCAGAGGCCGTGCCCGAGATCTCCACGCTGGTCCGCAATCGCGTGCACGTCATCTCCATCGCCGAGGAGATGGCCTACCCCGCCGCCACCTCGGCCTCGGCCGCCGCCGAGATCGATCGGCTGGCGGTGGAGCACGGCGCGGCGGTGCTCGGCACCGGGATCAACCCCGGCTTCGTCCTCGACCTGCTGGTCCTCACTCTCACCGGCGTCTGCGCCGACATCCAGGCGATCACCGCCACGCGCGTCAACGATCTCTCGCCCTATGGCCCGTCGGTCCTCGCCAGCCAGGGCGTGGGGCTGACGCCGGCAGCCTTCCGCGCAGGGCTGGAGGACGGCTCCGTCGTCGGTCACTTCGGTTTCCCGCAGTCCATTCGCATGATCGCCGATGCGCTCGGCTGGGAGATCGAGCGCATCGACGAGCGGCGCGAGCCGATCGTGTCGACGGTGCGGCGCGAGACGCGTTTCGTCTCCGTCGCGCCCGGTTGCGTGGCCGGTTGCCGGCACACGGCCGTGGCCTACCGCGGCGGCAAGGCGGTGATCACTCTCGTCCACCCGCAGCAGATCCACCCGCATCTCGAAGGCGGCGAGACCGGCGACGCGATCGAGATCACCGGCACGCCGAACGTCCGCCTCGCCGGCAGCCCGGAGATTCCCGGCGGGCAGGGGACGATCGCCGTGGCCGTGAACATGATTCCGCGCGTGCTGAATGCTACGCCTGGCCTGCACTGCATGGCCGATCTGCCGGTCCCGGTCGCCCTGCTCGGCGACGCCCGCCCCCTGGTGCGAACCAAGGCCCGGGAGGTGCACTATGGCTGAGCCCGTTCCCGCGGGAACCTGGGTGGAGATCCACCGCATCGTGCTCCGCCCCGACGAGCGCGCGCCGCAGGTCCCGGAGGACACCAAGGCGGTACCGCTCGAGATGCGCGTGAAGGGCTTTCTCGCGGAACCCGCGGCGCTGGGCGACGAAGCCGAGATCGTCACGGCCGCCGGCCGGCGCCTGCGCGGCACCCTCGTCGAGGCGAACCCGGCCTACACGCACGGCTTCGGCGCGCCGATCCCCGAGCTC
>CAZYMF010000224.1:0-3154 GCA_964648215.1 uncultured Binatia bacterium (SeqCode)
GGTTCCACAGGCCGGCGGCGCGCGCCTTGGCCTTGAGCTCCTCCATCATCGGCGGGATCTGCCAGCGGTCGGAGAGCTCCTCGTGCTGCCGATAGTACGCGGCCTCGTTGGGATAGATGTGCTCGTCCATGAAGGCGCTGACCTTCGCCATCAGTTGCTTCGTCTTGTCGCTGTACTCGAATTCCACGGAACACCTCCTTCTGGTCTACGTCGCGGCGGCAATCATGTCCCGATACGCCTCTTTGGGCAATGGCACCGGCGGCTTCCCGCTTACCGACCCGGCCGAGCGTGGTCATCGGTTCGCCGCGGGACGAGGGCGTCGTCTCGCTTGACAGGCAACGCCGCCGTGAACGATCTTCGGTGCGTTCGAGAATCCGCCTCGGTGCGGACCCCGGAACCATGCGCAGCGCCATCCGTCTCTGTTGCCTAGCGTCCCTCGTCGCGCTCGGCGTGATCACCGGACCGGCCACGGCGACGCCGTTGGCGGTGAAGCCGCCGCTCGGCCTGCCACCGGTGCCGGTGCCGGCCGACGATCCCCTGACCCCGGCAAAGGTCGCTCTCGGACACAAGCTCTTCTTCGACCGCCGCCTCTCCCGCAACGACACGATCTCGTGCGCCACCTGTCACGCGCCCGAC
The DNA here is from genome assembly GCA_964648215.1 of uncultured Binatia bacterium (SeqCode). Taxonomy (GTDB): domain Bacteria; phylum Desulfobacterota; class Binatia; order HRBIN30; family JACQVA1; genus CAZYMF01. Next base: position 637 of record CAZYMF010000224.1, read on the forward strand.
CAGGGCTTCACCCGCAACGGCATCGCCCGGGCCGTCGGCATCGCCGGGCAGAGCGGACGGCGCAACGCTCCGACCCTCTACAATGTCGCCTACGCCAGGCTGCTCTTCCACGACGGACGCGAGACGCGTCTCGAGCGCCAGCCGTGGAGCCCGTTGCTTTCCGGCAACGAGATGGGCAACCCCTCGGTACGCTACGTGCTCGAAAAGATCGCTGCCCTCGCCGACTACCGCGGGCTGTTCGAGAGCGCGTTCCACCATCGCGGTCCGACGGCGCAGACGCTGGGCATGGCGCTGGCGAGCTATGAGAGGACGTTGATCTCGGCCGACAGCCCGTTCGACCGCTGGTATTTTGGGAACGAGAAGGACGCGGTCGCGCCGGCGGTGAAGCGCGGCTTCGATCTCTTCCTCGGCGCCGCGGACTGCGCGCATTGCCACGTGGTCGGTGACGACTATGCGCTCTTCACCGACCAGAAGCTGCACAACACGGGAGTGGGTTACCGCCACGTGATGACAACAGCAGCCGCGCCCCGGCGGGCCGCGCCGCAGAGCTTCGTCTCCCCGGCCCCCGCCATCGTCGTCGTCGCCGCCGAGCCGCCGACCGATCTCGGGCGCTACGAGATCACCAAGAGGCGGGAGGACCGCTGGAAGTACAAGACGCCGAGCCTGCGCAACGTCGCCCTGACGGCGCCCTACATGCACGACGGCTCGCTGGCGACGCTGCGCGAGGTGGTCGACTTCTACGATCGCGGCGGCATTCGCAACCCCCAGCTCGACCCGTCGCTTCATCCGCTCGGGCTCGACGAAAAGAGCAAGGAAGACCTCGTCGCCTTTCTCGAATCGCTCACGGGTGGCAACGCCAGTGCATCGAGGACAGCCGGAGTTCCGCTGTCTGCTTTTGTCAGCCCGCCTTCGAGGGCCGGCGCGGCCGGTACCGTTTCCGGGCCCTGACCGCCAACCGCCTTGGACCACCTGCAAAATCCCAAATGACCCACTATGCGGTCAAGGCACGCATTGCCTTTCGCTGTGATCTTGTGCAAAAGTATTGGAACTGTTTTTTCCGCGGCAGTGGGGGGAAAAGACGTCTCAAGGCAAGGGGTACCTGTCGTCGTTGTGTGGAGCGGATGGAAGTAATCGCGATATTTGCCCACCACCCACGCGAACCGGGAAAAACGGCGCAGAACGACGATAGAAGAAGCTCGATGGCGGCATAGGCCGAGGAACCGTTGACCGGCGGTAGGCACGAGTCGTCCGGGATGGCGGCTCCAGACCGCCGCGGGTCGCCGGGTACCCCAGGTGAATCAGCGAACAGCCTACTACTCTGGCAGTCGAAGGGCGCAAATCCTGCCGTTGCTGACGATTGCCGCGGCAATGTGCAGTCTCGCTCTGCAGGGGTGCAGCGAAGGATGCCGTGGTAGCGGAGGGAGCAGCGCGCAGGCCAGCCCCACGGTGGCTACTCCCACGGTCGTTACCCCCGTGGCGAAATCGCCGTCGCCCACCTCGCCCCCGCAAGGCGCCACACCCACTCCGTCACAAAGCGGCCTGCAAGTGCTGTGGGAGCAATCCAACGGGGCATTGCAGCCCGACATCCCTCCCGCCGTCCAGACGATCCAGATCGTGTTTGAATCCGCAGCGGGACCGAAGTGCTGTGTCGCCATCAACCTGGCGCGGGTTCCATCCGGGGAGCAAGTCGTGTTGACCAATCTCGCCCTGGGGCCGGCGACCCTCAGGATCGCAGGATTCGCAACCGACGTCGCCTCGGCCGTGCCCGGGATCACCGACCTTTGCGCGACCGCCCCGAGCGGCATCGCGCAAAGCTGCGATCCTTCCGCGCTCTTGCCTCCGGCCTATCTGAGCGCCGCCACCGCCGTGACGATTGCTCCGAACGGAGCCGCGGACGGCGGGGACGTGCACGTGCTCGCCGTCCCCTTCTTCTTGAATCTGAATCCGGCCGCGGGCCGGTCGGTGCCCAATCCGGTACCGCTCAGCTTCACCGTGGTCGATGCGGTGAACGACGTCGACCCCAACTCAATCCGGCTGGACGTCCTTCAGGCCGGCATGCCCGACGCTTTGTCGCCTTCGCTCAACCTCACGGCGTGCGACGATTCCACCTCGACGCCCTGCAGTAGCGCCGGGGAGCTCCAGGTGAGAGGATTTCACGCTACCGCGGCTCCCCAAGAGCTCGCGGTGGCTCCGGCGCAGGCTCACATTCGGGCCCAATCCCTGACCATCCCAGCTCGCAGCTCCGACGTCACGTACTCGTTCGGCGTTCTGGCCGCGATACCCACCTCGACTCCGACAGCCACGGCGAGCGCGACCCCAACCCAGACACCGACACGGACGCCGACGCCGACAACGACGCCCACGCACAGCCCGACACGAACCCCGACGGACACTCCGACGTCGACCCCTACCGACACGCCAACGGCGACGGCAACCGAGACGGCCACGTCAACGCCGACGAACACGCCGACGGCGACTCCGACCAGCACACCGACCGCGACGGCTACCGACACGCCCA
>CAZYMF010000224.1:3254-7601 GCA_964648215.1 uncultured Binatia bacterium (SeqCode)
CGGCCACTCACACACCGACGGCAACGCCGACCAGCACGGCCACGGCGACTCCGACCGCCACGCCGACAGCTACGCCAACCGCCACACCAACCGCGACGGCTACCGACACGCCCACGGCCACTCACACACCGACGGCAACGCCGACCAGCACGGCCACGGCGACTCCGACTGCCACGCCAACCAACACACCAACCGCGACAGCTACGGACTCGCCGACCTTGACACCGACGAACACGGCAACAGCGACAGCGACGGCGACCGACACCCCCACGCCAACTTTCACGGCCTCGCCGACATCGCCGCCGTCTTGCGTCATCACGAACCTCGGCAGCCTGCTGCCGACGTCGGGCACGGTCACCGCTTCGGTCTCGGCTTCGGGCGTGCTCAGCAGCGACGATTGCCTGCGCCCCTTCGGCGAGCCGAGCCCGGTCGTTCGCAACACCGACATCTATCGAGTCAGCAGTACGATCGGGTGCACCCTCGAAGTGAAGGTCGTCGCCAGCGGCTTCGCCCCGTATGCCGCCGCTGTCGATCCCGCTTCGGGAGACCCGCTCGCCGCGGGCGTCCCGCCCTTCGAGTTCCCCGTCTCGGCGGTGCCGGCCGACATCCAGCTCACCTCCGCGCTCGACCAGCCGGCGGCGTTCGGCTCCTACACGATCACCATCACGCAGCGGTCGTGCCCGTAGGCAAGGCGGAAAGGGGGCAGCTTTGCACACGGCATCGACAATGACTGCGACCAGGACGGCGAGCGCGATTCCCGCTCATCGGAAGGTGAGAGCGATGGCGAACCGGCTTGCAACTCTGGCCCTCACGGTGTCGGTGCTAGCGTCGCACCCGGCCCTCGCTTCCGAGAAATCGCAGCTGCTGACCTCGCGCGGCCTGGTCGAGCTGAACGCAACCCACGACTCCAAGGCACTGGCGCTCTTCGACCAGGCGGTCGCCGCCGATGAGGCGGACGTCTATGCGCGCTACTACCGCGCCGTCGTCCGCTCGCGCCTGGGCGACAACGAGGGGGCGATTGCCGATCTGCGCGTCGTTCTGGCGGCAAAGCCCGACCTTCGTGTGGCGGCGCTCGACCTTGGCGTCGCCCTGATCGAGACACACAACTATCGCGAGGCTCTTCCCTGGCTCGAGCAGGCGCAGGTCGACCATGAGCTCGACGCCCGGGCTTCGCTCTTCCTCGGACTCGGGCAGCTCCGTTTGAAACAACTGCCGGAGGCCCGGGAGAACTTTCAACGCGCCGCCGAGAATCCCAAGGAGCACCTGGCGGCCACGTACTACCTGGGAGTCGTCGACTATCAGAGCGGCAACTGGTCGGCGGCAAAGGCGAATTTCTCCTACGTAGTGGCAACCGACCCGGACTCGGCGGTCGGCCGCGAGGCAGCGGCGTTCCTGACCGCGCTCGGCCAGCACGAACATCGCCCCTATCAGATCTATGGTGGCGTCGGATTCCAGTACGACACGAACGTCATCCTCGCCGGGTCCGGACAGTCCGGTGCGGCCGAGGATGTCCTCGGCGTCAGCCAGCAGTCCGACGGAAGGACGGTCTTTACCGTTGGCGGAACGGTGGTTCCCTGGCAGACCGACAACGTAGCGCTGTCCGTGGGTTACGACTTCTTTCAGAGCGTCCACTTCAGCCTCCACGAGTTCGACTTGCAGGACCAAGGGCCGAGCGTGCAACTTGCGGGCACCATCGCCGGTGTACGGCTGGGCGTGCTGGGCCGTTACGACTACTATCTCCTCGGCAGCCAGAGCTTTCTGCAGCAGGCGACCGCCTTTCCGTGGCTGTCCGTCCCACTGGGAGAGCTTGGCCGAACCGATCTCTGGTCCAACGTGAAACGTCGGGACTACAAGCAGCGCTCCTACAGCATCCGGGATGCTTTCCATTACACGTTGGGTGTGCGACAATTCGTGTATCTCGGAGCCAGTAACCGGTACCTGTCACTGGGCTACCAATTTGAGCGGGATGACCCAGTCGTCAGCCAACGCCTGGTGCAGGAAGGCGAATTCATGCAGGCTGCGGCGGAAAGCTTCGCTTACGACAGCGACCAAGTGGACGTGGGCATCGCCGTACCGTTGCCGGCAGAGGTAACCGCGGAGCTGACCTACTCGTTCCGACACGAGGTATACGATAGCGCCAGCAGGATGTTCACCCCATCGCACAATCGGCGCCGCGACAACGAGAACTCGTTCATCCTGACGGCACGCCGGGAACTGTGGGGGCACGTGGCCCTCACGGCCGCGTTCCTGGGAGATTTCAACGGCTCCAACGATCCGAACTTCGAATATGACCGCCAGATCGTGTCACTCGGCCTGGAGGGGAGGTACTAGTCCCATGCATCAACTCGCCATAGCAAAGATCAGGGCTCTCGCCGCCTTCGTCCTGATTGCCGCCCTTGCCCTGCCGGCCGCCGCCGCAGAGGTGGGGACGGTGGCGGCAATGGAAGGCAGCGCCGAGATCGGCCGAAACGGGGAATGGACGACCGCAACCGTCGGCGCCCCGATTCACGAGAAGGACGAGCTGCGCACCGGCCGGCCCGGCCACCTCAAGGTCGTCTTCCAGGACGACAGCGTGCTCACCCTCAGCGATGATTCGGACCTGACGGTCGACCGACAGGTCTTCAACCCGAAGGAAGAAAAAGCGGAATCGCTGTTCGGCCTCCTCCAGGGCAAGGTGCACGCTCTGGTCAGCGGATATTACGGCCGACCGGGGGCGAAATTCGACATCAACACGCCGACGGCCGTAGGCGGTGTTCGTGGGACCGAGTTCCTGATGAGCTACGATCCCGGAACCGACTTGACCAAGGTCATCGGAATCACCGGGGTCGTCTCCGTCCACAGCACGGTGGATCCCACCGGACCCGGCGTCTTGGTCACGGCGAGCGAGGTGACCAGCGTTCCGGGCGGCGAGCTGCCGAGCCAGCCGGAGAAATTGGACGACAAGACCTTCAAGCAATACCTCCAGGGCGCCGACTTCATCAGTCTCAGCGGAACCACCCTGAGCACCGGTCACGCCATCGTCGCGGGCGCCGCCGTGCCCCAGCCGGACCGGGCGCCCGCGGTTGCCGTCGGCCCAGGGTTCAATACCGCCGCGAGCAACGGCCCCGACGGTCTCACGCAGGGCCCCGACGCCAGTGGCCTTCTCGGGCAGTCCCCGGCCGCCGTGCAGGGGATGACGGGCAGCCTCGACATCAACGTGGGCAAACCTCGTTGATGCGGCGGGAGGACTTCACTAGAAGGGTCGCCCGCCCGCCGCGCGCGACCGGGCCATGACCCACGATCGATCACGGCTGTTCTGGATTCTGTGCACGCTGTTCGGCGCCGGCGTGCTCGGCTTCGTTGCGTGGTTCGGCGGCGTCATTCCCACCCGGACCTGTAGCGGGACGCTGCCGCCGGGGGTATCGGCGCTGCTCGTCTATCAGCTGGCGCGCACGCCCGCCGACATCGAGGTCGTCTTCGGACCGGCCGGCAGCCCGTGCCGCCAGGCCATGATCGCGGCCATGGATCGCGCCAACACCGTCGACCTCGCCGGCTTCATCGCCACCTACACCGCCTTTCTCGCCTGCTTCTTCCTGGCGCTCCGGCGCGCCCGAACGGAAACGATCGCCCGCCTGGGCCTGGCTGCCGTTCTCACCGCAGCCCTCTTCGACGTGCTCGAAACGGCGACGCAGCTGCACATCACCGGTCAGTTGCCCGGCAGCACGGTCGCGCTCCTGCTTCTCAGCATTGGCAGCCGCGGGAAGTTTCTCGGCCTCGCCATCGTCTGCGGTTGCGCCGGGCTGGCGATGTTCGTCCGTGGCAAACTGGTCGGACGCGTCGCGAGCGTCCTCTGCATCGCCGGCGGCCTCCTGGTCATCGCCGGCCTGCTCTCCGTGCCGGCACGCGGCGCGCTTTCGGCGGGCAACGCCGTCGCCTGGATCGTCATGCTGCTCTACGCAGCGCAGGCCGCCGTCCGGTCCGCCTAGACGGACCGGCCTTCCGCCGTGCTCAAGCGGCGAGATGCACGCCGAGCCGCGTGCCAGCCCCGCGGCTCACTGCACGGCGGCGGCGGGAGGTGCGTGGTGCTCGCGGCTCTTGATCTTCTCCAACTCGGCCTTGCAATCCGGCGCGAGCTTGTCGTTGTGCTGCTGCAGGCAGTGGATGATCCTGCCACCCCCCGGCTTGATGCCAGCGCACAGGCTCTTCAGGTCGCTACCACACGCCTCCTGCCACTGCGACATCCCTGCTTTGAGATGGCTCAACCGCTTCTTGCAAGCGGGCGACAGCTCCGCGGCGTGCTCCTTGAGGCAACGTTGGAAGTTGCCGGCGCCCGGCTTGAGGTCCGGACACAACTTCGCGGCATCTTCC
>CAZYMF010000225.1:0-7593 GCA_964648215.1 uncultured Binatia bacterium (SeqCode)
TTCACAATGTTCATTGCCGATGAGGCTGGCGAAGGGTGGGGTGAGTCAACGAAAGGCCTTCTCCCCCTTGGCGTCTCTGGGTCTTGGCGCGAGTTTCTTTTTGCATATTGGGGCTAAATCGCCAGACATCATGGGGTCAACGATCGAGGCTTCAGGCAAGTGGCGGATAGCCTGGAACCGTGCGTGGATCGATTCGGGTGGTCAGCTGACTGATGGCTGACTAACAATGGCTTCGAGCGGACTCACTTCGTTCGCCGCTCAAGCCAAGACGTTCGGCCAGCTTCCGCCGCTTGGAAGCTGCGCTACGTTGGAGTACGTTACTTCCATGGCTCATGCCGTTCAGATTCCGCCGCCCGGCTTTGACGATCTCGCTGCGGACGAAAAGATTCGGTACGTCCAAGAGTTGTGGGACCGCGTTGCGTCGAGTCCCGAGGCGGTTCCGGTACCTGATTGGCACCGGCAGGTATTGTGCGAACGACTCGAGGCCTATCAATCGAACCCGAAAGGCGACACTCGCTGGTCCGAGGTGCGTAACGGGCTTCTGCGAGAACTGGCTGATTCGAAACGAAGTCGGGGCTGATGCCGTCGGACGTTATCGTCCGGCGTGAGGCGCGGCAAGATGTTCGCGAGGCCGCATTCGCGTACGAGGACGCAAGGCCGGGCCTCGGGGTAGCCTTCACGCTAGAGTTCGATGCACTGATGGAGCGGATTGCCCAGAATCCGCGGCAGTTTCCAGAAGTTGAGCCTGGCGTGCGGCGTGCACTGCTTCGGCGGTTCCCTTTCTCCGTATATTTCGTCGAGCCGGAAGAACCAGCCATCATCGCTGTTCTGCACCAACACCGCCATCCCGACACCTGGAAGAGTCGGCGATGATATGCCGAACCACACTTTCCACGCGACGCGGCGGTGCAGCCGACGTGGGCCTGCGGCCCGCGCGGATGACCGCCAGCGTTCGACGGCCGGGATCCTCTATCGGAGTTGCCATTACTGGGGTAATGTGCCATGGCTCGGGCATGCCACTCGCACAGTCAAAGCTTACCGCACAGGGACAGATTTCCGTTCCTGCGGAAGTGCGGCGAAAACTCGGCGTCGGGCCTGGTTCCATCTTGGAATGGGACGAGGAGGACGAGAGAATCGTGGTCCGCAAAGCCGGTCGCTACAGCTCGGAAGAGATTCACCGTGAGCTTTTCGACAAACCTCCGAAGCGGAGAAGTCTGTCCGACTTGAAGGTGGGCATCCGGCGCCACATGCGGACGAAGCATGCGCGCGGTTGACACGAACGTCTTGGTCCGCCTGGTGACGCGCGACGACCCAAAGCGGGTGGCGGCCGCGGAGTCGTTCGTGGCCAGGGGCGCGTGGGTTTCTCACCTCGTCCTGGCGGAGACCCTCTGGGTTTTGGAGTCCGTTTACGAGCTCGACGCCGAACGTCGCGCGACGGCGATCGAAATGCTCTTGCAGCATGCGACTCTTACGCTTCAAGATCCGGACGTGGTTGCAGCGGCGCTCGCCCACTTTCGACACAGGCCCTCTCTCGGTTTCTCGGATTGTCTGATGCTCGAGATCGCGCGGAAGTCTGGACACCTACCTCTCGGAACGTTTGACCGTGACCTGGGAAGACTCTCGGGTGCTCAGCGACTCTGAGGTTGGTCGAACCAAGCGCGCCAGCCGGCGACGCGAGCAGGATGGGCGGAAGCTGCACGCGAGCTGCATGCGCAGGGCCGCGAAGAGCTGCTCGATCCACCGACACCAACCCGCTTCGATGAAACCGAATGGGAATGGTAGAGCGCAGGTCACCCCACCGTGGACCGTGAACGTCTCGTTCGCCATCTCGGCCGCCTTTCCCCGGCAACGTTCTCTCGGGTTCTTGGCGCTCTGCCGGAGATCTTGTCGCCGTGACCCGAGACCCGAGAGACTGCCGAACCAAGGCATGATGCCGACGCGAAGAACGCGCGACACATGGTCGGCATTCGGCCGGTGCTCCAGGTGCCTGTCCGCCATTTTTGAGGGATGAGGATCGAGGCTTGCGGCGTTCACGAAAAGTCGACTGGCTGGTGATCGCCACGCTGCTGCCGCTCTTTCTGGTGATGCTCGCCGGGGGGATCCAGGCGTACCTGGCGACCGGGGGACGGATCCTTCCGTTCCGTCTGAGCGGGGCCCAGGGGGCGGATGGCTACCCGATCGTGCTCACCCTGCGCGCGCCGCAGCCGGACCTCGAGCCGGGCGATCGCGTGCTCCGGGTCGGTGAGATCGATCTCCGGGGGCTCACCAACCCCGAGATCCGCTATCGCACCCACGGCCTTCTGCGCGAGGGTCGGCCCTTCGCGGTGGAGGGCGAACGCGGCGACACCCGTTTCCACACCGAAGTCGAGCCCGCCCCGGTTCCGTACTGGTGGTGGCCCTTTCCCAGCTGGGTGGCCTTTGTCCTCGCGGGCAGCTTCATCCTCATCCGCGCGCCGCACTGGCATCTGGCGCGGGTCTTCTTCCTCGCCGTCGTGGCCTGGGCTTGTTTCGGCGTCTCCGCCGGGCCCACGCATCCGGTCGAGAAGGCCATCGGAAGCGTCTTGGCCTTCCCGCTGGCCGAGGCGCTCACGCTCTACGTCTATCTCTGTTGGACGGAATCGGGGCGTCCAGGTCGCGGCGGAATCGCAGCCGCCTGGGCCATTGGAGTCGCCTCGGCCGCGATCCAGGCGGCGTGTTTCCTGCTGACATTGCCGACCGGCAGCGCGACGGGCACGCTCACCGCCGCGGTGACGGTTGCATTCCTCGTGCTCGTGTCCGCCGCCTTGGTTCGCACCTATCGGCGTTCGCAGCCGCTCGAGCGCCGGCAGCTCCGCTGGATCCTATACACGAGCTTCATCGGGATGCTGCCAATCGCTCTGACGTACATCACGGCGGCGCTGGTGCCGCGCCTCGACGAACGCTTCTTCGCACTCGGCTGGTGCCTCGTCGGCGTGGTCCCCATCGGCTACGCCGTGGCGATCGTCGGCCACGGGTGGCTCGACATCGACCGCGTGATCAGCGCGACGACGGCGTACACGACCGTGCTGATCGCCCTCGTGGTCACGGGGCTGCTCTTGATCCCGCAGGTCGCGGGAATGCTGGCACAGCGGATTCACGTCGATGAGCGCTTCGTGCTCACCGCCATTGCGCTCGGTGCCGGCGCTCTCGTCGTTCCGGCACGACGTCGGATCGGCCCGCTCGTCGATCGGCTGTTCTTTCGCGAGCGCCAGTCGCTGCTCGAGGGCTTCGACAAGCTTCTGGCCGAGGTTTCGCGTTATGAATCTCTCGAGGATCTGGCGGTCTGCGTCGGCGAACGGCTGCAAGCTCTGCTGCAACCGCAAGCCTGCGCCATCTACGGGCGCAGCGGCGAGTCCTTCTCGCCGATCTTCGTGCGCGGCCGTGCCGTCCCCGACGACATCGCGGGGAATGGCCCGCTGGCGGCGGCCCTCGAGCGAGAGCAGAAGCCGGTCGAGCTGGGGCAGTGGCGGACACCCGCGTCGCCGGTCCGGCTGACGGATCTCGAGAACGAGGCGCTCGATCGCTTGCGTACAGCCGTGTTGTTGCCAATCCATCGCCGCGCCGCACTCGTAGGTTTCATCACCATAGGCGACAAGCGATCGGGGGACATTTATACGCAGACCGATCTCGCCTTGCTGGGGGCGGTCGCCGACAAGGTGTCGACCTTGCTGTTGCGTTTCGACGATACCAAGCTGGCCTCGATCGGGGCGGAGATGGCGACGATGATGCACGACCTGAAAAATCCCCTCACCGTCGCCATGGGGTGCGCGGAGCTGCTCGCCGGCGCCCAGAGCGACCAGGAACGCGAGAAAGTGAGCCGGCTCATCTTTCGGCAGTTCGATCTGATGCAGCGAATGGCCTCGGACGTGCTCTCGTATGCCCGCGGCGACTCCGGCCTGCTCGTCGGCAAGGTACTGACTCGCCAATTTCTGAAGACACTGCGCGCGCAACTGGAACCGGAGCTGGGAAAGCGTTCTCTGGCTCTGGTGATCGATGCCGAGGACTCGGGCGTGGCCTACTTCGACGAAGCGCAGATGATACGCGCCATCTCCAACCTGGCCTACAACGCGGCGGAGGCGATGGCGGAAACCTTCCGCGTGAAGACGCATGACGGCAGCGGGTCGCTGGTGATCGAGTGCGTCGACGATGGTCCGGGAATTCCTCCCGAGCTGCAGGCGAGATTGTTCACGGCGTTTGCCACGGCCGGCAAAGAGGGCGGGACGGGGCTGGGCTTGGCGAGCGTGAAGAAGATCGTCGATGCCCACGGCGGCACGATCGAGGTGAGCTCAGTGCAAGGTGAAGGGACGACCTTCCGCATCGAGCTGCCGCTCGATCGGGTCTACCGGTAGATTGTGACGAGGGACGTTGGAGCGGAGCTGGCCGAACGGCTCCCGGTACAGCACCGTGTTTGGCCCTATCGGCCGGGTCGTGCGGGGAATCGTGGAAGCGGGGGGGACGTGCCATCGGCGGCTTCAAGCCACTCCCGCACGCCGATGCACGGTGGCGCGAAGGCAGCGCCAGCCGAACCCGCCAAGCCTCGCCCGGACCCGATCCGGACAGCGCGTGCCGACAAAGTTCGGGGGATGGTGCTCCCGCAGCCGCGGCCAGTCGGCGAGGTCGACGAGAACCGGGCCGGACCAGCCGGCAATGATCCCGAACACCGTAAAGCCGGCCGCCTCCAAGATGCGAACGGCGGCGCTGGGTTGTGGTTCGTAGTCCTCGAAGACGATGTCGCGCACCCTCCCTTCGGACAGCAGCCGGCCGGCCCCTTCGAGGACCGCCGCCTCGTGGCCTTCGACGTCGATCTTCAGCACGCCCACCTTCTCGCGCGCGCCGACGACCGAATCGAGACGCACCACCTCGATCTCGAAGGGAGGTTCGAGGGTTGCCCCGTTTCCTCGGTTGAGCTGGAAGACGGTCGAGCTCGCGTCGAGGCTGTATGCACCCAGATCCGTCGAGGGATGTAGATCAGCCGTCCCCTCCTCGCGGCTCAGGCCCCTGGACTCGACCGTGATCGGCGCCAGCTCGTACGGCAGCCACCGAAGTACGTTGCGGGCGAGAATCTGTCCCGCCCGGGGACCGGGCTCGAAGGCGATGACACGGCCGTGCCGGCCGGCGGCGAAGGCCAGGATGGAGGTGTTCTGACCGATGTTGGCTCCGACATCGATCGCCAGCTCTCCCGGCTCGGTCAGCCGCAAGAGCACCTCCGGCACCACGCAGTCGTAGACACCGTGGTTCAGGATGTCCGTGCCAATATGGGACCGGGGCTCGATCGTAATCGGCACTCCCCAGGCCAGTCGGACGGCATCACGTTCGAGAAGCGAGGCGCGCCGTAGCCGCCGCCAGATCTGAGACGGCTTCCACAGGTACGCGGGTTCACGCAGAAGCTTGGTCGGGTTCACAATCGGTCGCCCCGGCGGCAGCTCGAGTACCACGGAGCGGCGCGGCGACGCTCGGCGGGTTGCAGTCGCGCCATGGCGCGCCGAGTAGCATTCCCTCGATAGCTTTCCAGGCGTGCGGCGGTGGCATCCTGGTGTTCGCGACGTCCGCCCAGGGTCAGCGCCGGGCGTGATCGTGCCCGGCGGGCCGGGCGGCGAGATCGTGCTCTCTCGCGTCGAGCTCGGCCCCCCCGCACAAGCCCTTGCGGGCGAGCAGGGTCTCCAGCGCCGTTTGCCAGCGGGCGTAATAGCTCCACTCCGTCTCGGGGCGGTCTCTCTCCCAGCGGGCGATCTCGGCGATCAGGCAGTCGCGGAACTCGTCCCACTCGAACACACCCTGCTGGTGCAGGGCCACGGTCATGCCGAAAGTGCGACTCTCCCAGGGAGCCGTGAACACCAGCTCGCCGTTCTTGCGCGGCGGAGCCGCGGGGCCGGCGACGTCGAGAGCCGCCCTGCGCTCAGGCATCGGGCTCTCGGCGCTCTGTCGTCGCCGGCTGGCCGACGCCGATCATCGAGTCGCGCGTGACGCACGCCGCCAGCTCGGCCTCGCCGAGGCTCTCCGTGCCCGCGGGCCGCTGCGGCAGCACGAGGTAGCGAACCTCGGAGCTGCTGTCCCAAACCCGGATTTCCACCTCCGCGGGCAACGTGAGCCCCATCTCGGCCAGAACCGCGCGGGGCTCGCGCACGACGCGCGAGCGGTACGCCGGCGACTTGTACCACGACGGCGGCAACCCGAGCACCGGCCAGGGATAGCAGGAGCACAGCGTGCACACGACCACGTTGTGCACTGCGGCCGTGTTCTCGACGACGACGATGTGCTCCCCCTGCGGGCCGCCGAAGCCGAGCTCGGCGATCGCCGCGGTGCCGTCCTGCAGCAGCCGCTGCTTGTACGCCGGGTCGGTCCATGCCCGGGCCACGACCTTGGCCCCGTTCATCGGGCCGATGTCCTGCTCGTAGTGTCGCACGACGGCGTCGATCATCTCCGGCTGCACCAGCCCCTTGTCGCGCAGAAGCGACTCCAGCGCTTCGGCGCGAAGGGCGTGGCGATCGGGTGTGGCGTGGTCGTGCTCGCTCATCCGTCGCCCTCAGCCTCCTGCGGACAGCGATTCGAGGTAGCTCTCGAACAGATCGACGTGCACGGCGGTGCCGGGCTCGGCATCCGGTCCCCACAGCTCGGTCGCCGCGAAGCGCACCGCGTAGGCGTACTGCGGGTTCTCGCCGCGCCCGTGGGCGTTGGTGTCGGGGAACACCCAGGCGGGATGAACGCGCGCAATTACGCCGCACTTCCCGCGCGCGTAGCGCGGCAGCCGCGTGTGCCCGGACGGGTTGATGTTGCGCGCGCGCACCTGCTGGCCGACGGCGAATCGCGGTGCTGCCGCGACGGTGCGCCGGCTGGCGCCAGGCGTCGGGCTCGGCAGCTCCACCTTCGCCGCCGGCGATTCTTCCCCCCTGTCACGGGCGTCGATCTCGCAGCGGCGGACCATCCCTTCCTCTTCCAACAGCGTCTCGATCGCGGCGAGCCAACGCCCGTAGTAGCCCGAGGTCAGATACGAAACCGGGGGCAACCGCTCGATGGCGTGACGGAAACGGTCGATGTTGCCGATGCCGAGACCGAGGCAGAGGTTGGTCAGGGCGAACAGCCGTCCCTCCCACGGCGCGTGGAACACCGGCTCATTCGCTTCGGTCTCCACGGTACCGAAGCCGTGCATGCCGCCCAGATCGTGAATGCCGTTCACGCGCTGCTTCCTCGAACGTCGTTGCAACCGTCGTTTCTCCGTACCACCTCGAAACGGGGATGCCAACCAGCGGGCGCTGGAGCCCCGGTAGCGTGCACCGCAGGAGCGGACGCGTCGCGGCCTCGACATCGTGCGTTGCCCGGTCGAGTGGGCTATGATCCGCGAGCTGATGAAGACGATCGATCTCCGCAGTGACACGGTCACCCGACCCACGGCCGCCATGCGCGAAGCCATGGCTCGCGCCGAGGTGGGCGACGACGTCTACGGTGAGGATCCCACCGTCAACCGCCTGCAGGCGGTCGCCGCGGAACGCCTGGGCAAGGAAGCGGCGATCTTCGTCCCCTCGGGCACCATGGCCAATCAGCTCGCCGTGCGCGCTCTCACGCACCACGGCGACGTCG
>CAZYMF010000226.1:0-7583 GCA_964648215.1 uncultured Binatia bacterium (SeqCode)
CAGAACACGCGCTACATCGAATCCGACACGCGCGAGGCCACCGTCACCCACGTCCTCGACACGCTGATCTCGCGTCTCACGTCGGCGGACATCCAGAGCACGATCACCCCGGACGAGGGCCGCAACTGCCCGTGGCACTACAACAACGTCGCCGGCGTGAACACGGCGCGGCAGACGTTCATGGCCGCCGACGGGGTGATGGACCTGATCGAGCTCAAGCACGGTGGGCGCTTGCGTGAGCAGGCGCGCGAGCTGCAGGAGCGCGCCGTGCTCTTTCTCGAAGAGATTGTCGAACGCGGCGGCTACTTCGATGCCGTCGCCGCCGGCGAGTTCGTCGACTCGGGCTACTTCCCCGAGCGCGTCGGCGACGGCATCGTCCGTGATCCCGGCGGCGGCAACGGCGCCGGTACGGTCATCCCGCGCGAGCCGGACTACGGCGCCCCGGTTTGCCGCCACTTCGGCGACAACGTCTATGCCCGAGGCGACGGCAAGCCTTGCGACGACTACGGCGGCTGCACCCTCTGCGATCCGGCGAAGATCCAGTACGTCGACGAGCTCGATCCGGAGGACAACGTCGCCAGGCGGTTGGAGTCCCCGCTGGCCGAGCGTGACGCCGGCCTGCTGCGTCCCGAGGTCGAGAAGCACGGCGACGGCATCGTTTGCGTCACGATCTGCGTGCCGGCGAGCCCCGGTCTCGCCGAGGCGGCGGCGCTGGCGATGGCGAATCACATGGGCCTGCGCGATCCGCAGGTCATCAGCCGCCGCCTGCTGCATCCCGCCGAGGGCAGCGTGTTCGAGATCAAGGGCGTGCTCGACTTCGCGGTCCGCGCCGCCGATCTGCCGCTGCCGGCGCGAGAAGAGCCGCTGCCGGAGGCGGAGATCGAGGCGTGGGCGCGGCCGCGCGATATTCACGTCGTCGCCGCCACCGTGGGCGAGGACGAGCACTCCATGGGCCTGCACGAGATTCTCGACATCAAGCACGGTGGCATCGAGAAGTACGGGTTCCAGTGCCACGACCTCGGCACGTCGGTGCCGATCGAGCGGCTGCTCGACGAGGCCGAGAGCCTCGGCGCCCGGGCCGTGCTGATCTCGACGATCGTGACCCACGCCGGAGTGCACGAGGCCAGCATGCGACGGCTCGACGCGCTGGCGCGCCGGCGCGGCTTGCGCGAGCGGCTGGTCCTCGTCGTCGGCGGCACGCAGATCACGCCGGAAATGGCGCGGGCGTGCGGGATGGACGGCGGTTTCGGTAGAGGAACGACCGGCCGCGACGTGGCCAGCTTTCTGGTCCGTGCCTGGCGAGCGAGGGAGGAGGAATGAAGACCGAGGAAGAGACCGACCACAGAGGCACAGAGAGCACGGAGATCGGAGAGGAGAAGAACCGCCTCCGTCGATCCCCTCATGCGGTCGGTCCTGTACTCTGTGTCCTCTGTGCCTCTGTGGTTCATGTTTCCGTCTTTTCGACCGGGAATCGGCAAGCCATACTCGGCGCTGCATGACCCGTCCCTACCTCACGATCGACCTCGACAAGATCGAGCACAACGCCCGCGCCATCGTCGCGCTCTGCGCCGAGCACGGCATCTCCGTGACCGGTGTGACCAAGGGGGTGTGCGGACATCCGGACGTCGCCCGGGCCATGCTGCGCGGCGGCGTGGCGTCGATCGGCGAGTCGCACCTGGAGAACGTCCGCCGCCTGCGGTCGGCCGGGGTCGACACCTCCTACATGCTGCTCCGGCTGCCGCCGCTGTCGGAGGTGGACGAGGTCGTCGAGCTTGCCGACGTTAGCCTGAACTCCGAGCTGGCGGTGCTCGGCGCTCTGTCGCAGGCGGCGCAGCGGCGTGGCCGGGTGCACGACGTCATCGTCATGGTCGACCTCGGCGACCTGCGCGAGGGCGTCTGGCCGGCCGATCTCGTCGGCTTCGTGCGCGAGGCGCTCCGTCTTCCCGGCATCGGCGTCAAGGGCATCGGCACCAATCTCGCCTGCTTCGGCGCCGTCGCTCCTTCGGTCGAGAACATGAACCACTTGGCGGAGCTGGCGCGCGAGACGGAGCGGGCTCTGGGAACCCCCCTCGCGTGCGTCTCGGGCGCCAACTCGAGTGGTCTCGGTCTGATCGCCGCCGGGGCGATGCCGAACCGGGTCAATCAGGCGCGCATCGGCGAGGCGATCCTCCTCGGCCGCGAGACGGTTCACCGCCGGCCCTGGCCGGGTACCTTCCAGGACGCCTTCGTGCTCCACGCCGAGGTGCTGGAGCTGCGCACGAAGCCGTCGCTGCCCATCGGCGAGCGCTGCGAGGATGCGTTCGGCAAGTATCCCGTGTTCGAAGACCGGGGCGATGTCTTGCGCGCCCTGCTGGACGTCGGGCGCGAGGACGTCGACATCGAGGGCCTGACGGCCGTCGACGCCGGCATCGTCATCCTCGGGGGGTCGAGCGACTATCTGGTCGCCGACGTGAGCCGCGCCGCCCGCCGTCTGCAGGTCGGCGACGAGATTGACCTTCGCCCCAAGTACGGCGCGTTGCTGGCGGCGATGATGTCGGCGTACGTCGAAAAGCGTCCGCGGCGAGGCGGCGTGGGCAGCGAGACTTACGCGGCGAGGACGAGATGACCGGGGTCGATCCGAGAGCGAGTCGCCTGACGCGGGTGTTCGTGCACCTTGATCGCCTGGCGCACAACGTGCGGCTGCTGCAGCAACAGGTTGGCGACCGGATGCTGTGGCCGGTGATCAAGGCCAACGCCTATGGGCACGGAGCGGGGATCGTGGTGCGGCATCTCACGCGCCTCGGGTATCGCACCTTCGGCGTCGCCGATCTCGAGGAGGCGGCGGCGCTGAGCGATGCCGGCATCGAGGCGACGATCATCGTGCTGTCGGCCGCGTTGCCGGAGCACAGCGAGGGGCTGGTCGCCTACGGCTGCGAGCCGGTGGTGTGCACGCTGGAGATGGTCGAGTCGCTGGCGCGGGCGGCGGAACGGCGGGGCAGGCGCGTTCGCGTCCACCTCAAGGTCGACACCGGCATGGGGCGCATCGGTATTCGCCCGGACGCGGTCCCGGCGTTCCTCGAGCGCTGCCGTGACTTCCCGGCGCTGCAGGTGCGCGGGCTGATGAGCCATTTCCCCTGCGCCGACGAGGGCGAGCAGAGCCTCTCGCGCGACCAGACCGAGACGTTCCGCCAGGTCATCGCCGCTGCGGCCGGCCATCCGATCGAGGTGCGGCACATGGCCAACAGCGCCGCGATCTTCGATTGGCCCGAGTCATACTTCGACGCGGTGCGGCCGGGGATCGCCCTCTACGGTCTGCGTCCGTCCGCGTCCATTCGCAACCCGCGCGTGAGCGAGCTCGAGCCGGTGCTCGAGTGGAAGACGCGCGTCACGTTCCTCAAGGAAGTCGGGGCCGGCGTCGGCCTGAGCTACGGCCACGCCTTTCACGCGCGGCGGCGGTCGCTCATCGCCACGGTCCCGGTCGGCTACGCCGACGGCCTGCGCCGCGGCCTGTCGAACGACTTGGAGGTGCTCGTGGGCGGCGTGCGCTGCCCGCAGGTGGGCCGCATCACCATGGACATGAGCCTCGTCGACGTCACCGCGCTGCGCGGCCGCGTTGCCCTGGGCGACGAGGTCGTTCTCATCGGCCGCCAGGGCCGAGCCGAGGTGACCGCCGACGAGCTGGCGGCAAAGCTCGGCACGATCAACTACGAGATCGTCAGCACCATCTCGCACCGCGTGCCGCGGGTGGCGGTCGCCGGCGCAGCCAATCGCGAACCGCCCGTTGCCGACTGAAATATCCTAGGCTCCCACCGCCACCGGGAGCTCCTCGATGCCGACGATGAAGTTGGAGGCGCGCATCGGCGGCGGGTCGCTGGTGGCGAGCTGGAGGCCGGGCATGCGCTGCAGCAGCTCCTCGAAGAACACGCGGAGCTCGAGGCGGGCGAGGCTGGCGCCGAGACAGAAGTGGGCGCCGTAGCCGAAGGCGACGTGGTCGTTGGGATCACGTGCGATGTCGAACGTGAAGGGGTCGCGAAACACCGCGGCGTCGCGATTGGCCGACGGATAGAGCAGGACGAGCTTGTCGCCCTTCTCGATGGTCTGGCCGCGCAGCTCGACGTCGCGCGTCGCCGTGCGCGCCATGTTCTGGATCGGCGTCACCCAGCGCAGCATCTCCTCGACCGCGGTCGGGATCCGCGACGGGTCCTGTGCCAGGCGGCGCCGCTGCTCGGGATGCTGCAGGAGCTGGTAGGTGCCGCCGCTGATCACGTGCCGCGTGGTTTCGTCGCCGCCGATCAGGATCAGCAGCGACTCCATCAGCAGCTCCTCGTCGTCGAGCTTGTCGCCGTCGATCTGGGCGTGGACCAGGATGCTGACGAGGTCGTCGCGGGGGTGGGCACGGCGGTCGGCGAGGACGCGGCTCTGATACTCGCGGTACTCGACGAAGGCGGCCTGGGCACGCTCCATGCAGCTGGGGTCGGTGCTGCCAGTGGCGCACACCATCTCGTCGGACCAGCGCAGCAGGCTCGAGTAGGCGTCGGGCTCGACGCCGAGCATGTCGCCGATGACGATCAGCGGCAGCCACGAGGCGACGTCGCGGACGAAGTCGAAACGCCCGCGCGCCCTGGCCTTCTCGATCAGATCGACGCAGATCTCGCGCACCCGCGGCTCGCGCTCGGCGACGCGCCGCAGGGTGAAGCCCTTGTTCACCAGGCTGCGGCGTTTCTTGTGCAGCGGGTCGTCGAGATTGATCAGGTACGGCATCGACGGCGTGTCGGGCCGTATGCCTTCGCCGTTGCAGAAGGTTTCGGGATCGCGTGACACCGCCATGACGTCGTCGTACAGGGCGATGCCCCAGACCCGGCCGGCCTCGTCCCAGTACACCGGCGCGTTCTCGCGCATCCAGCGCAAGTGCGCGTGCGGGTCGCAGTAGAAAGATCCGTCGATCAGCTTGATGTCGGGATTGGTCGGGTGATTGTGCAAGCGAGAATCCTCCGGAAAAAGATTTCACCACAGAGGCACAGAGGGCACAGAGAATGGAAGAGGTTGTCTGATGTAGAATCCGCAGCCCTCCCTCGATGCCGTGCTCCGTGGTTGTGTTTGGTTTTCCCTTCTCTTCACTGTGTCCTCTGGTGCGCCTCTGTGGTGAATCTTCTTCCGTCAGCCGGCGAAACGCGGGATCACCTCGCGGCCGAAGCGGCGCAGCGAGTCGACGATGTCCTGGTGGCGGATGTGCGCCGCCTGCACCAGGAACAGCATCATGTCCACGCCCTGCGACTCGTACCAGCGGGTCGACTCGAGGCAGCGCTCCGGGCCGCCGACGATCACCGAGTGACGGTCGATGAGCTCCTGCAGATCGCGGTCGCGGTGGCCTTCCTTGGCGATGCGGTCGCGGTACCAGGCGTAGCTCTCGTCCGGCGACAACGTCGCCAGCGAGGCGTAGACGAACTCGACCAGATTGGCGTACCACGTCGCGCCCTGCGCGGCGCAGCGGGCCGCGTCGTCGTCGTCCGCGCCGCAAAAGAGAATGGTGAAGGCGGCGAACTGATCGTTGATGAACTCGCCCACCGGCTTGGCGCGCTTGAGCGCGTCCTTGTACGAGCGCACCTTGGCGTCCATGCCGACGGGATCGGAGAGCGAGAAGTGCATGAAGCCGACGCCGCGCTCGCCGGCGAGGATCGCGGAGTCGGGCTGCGTCCCCGACATCCACAGGGGCGGGTGCGGCTTCTGCACCGGTTTGGGAAGCACGTTGCGCGGCGGCATCTTGAAGGTGGGCGAGTCCCAGGAGAACTCCTCCTGCGTCCACATCTTCGGGATCATGTGCAGCGCCTCGTCCCACTGCGCGCGGGTCAGGCTGGGGTCGATTCCGAAACCCTCGAGCTCGATGGCCGATGCCGAGCGGCCGGTGCCGAACTCGAGCCGTCCCTTGCTCATGATGTCGAGGACCGCGGCCATCTCGGCCGCTCGCACCGGGTTGTTGTAGTTGAACGGCAGCAGGCGGACGCCGTGACCGATGCGGATCCTCGAGGTGTGCTGCGCCACTGCCGAGAGCCAGATCTCCGGGGCGGAGGCTACCGAGAACTCGTCGAGGAAGTGGTGCTCGACGGAGAAGACGTGGGTGAAGCCGACCTCCTCGGCGACCTTCACCTGCTCGAGCGCCTCCCAGAAGCAGTCGGCGACCGAGGTGTCGGTCCACGGGCGCGCCACTTCGATCTCGTAGAGCAGGCCGAACTTCATCTTTCTTCCCTCACAGCTTGCGCGGCGCGCCGAAGGTGCCGTGCATGTGCTCCATCCACGTGCTCATCATCGCCGGCGCCGGCAGGCCGAGGCCCCGGAGAGTCTCGGCGAGCGGGTGCGAGCCCAGGGTCAGCTCGACGCCGTCCGCGCCCGGATTCACCGTGGTGCCGCCGCCGGTGCTGAACGGCACGGCGGTCGGGCCGTCGAGGTAGGTGTAGGTCGTCATCTCCATGTCCGCGCCCTCGTCGCTGTCGGCCGGGCGGCGCGGGACGGTGAGGGCGAAGACCTGCTGGCCGCCCATGGTCAGCTTGCAGGTGGCGCGGTCGTCGGCGTAGTCGACGTCGATCTGCTCCACGCTCTTGGGGAAGCCCCAGATCTTGCAGCCCGCTTCGCAGGTGAACGACTGGTTCACCGGCAGCTTGTAGATGAAGGTGCCCTCGGGCCCGGAGGATCCCTTCGGCCGCACCATGAGGACGATCATTACCTCGAGGTAGTCGCCGAGGTCGTTGTCGCGGTAGTCGACGAAGCCGACGATGAGCTGAGCCTGGCCCGGCATCATCTCCACCACCGCGAAGGCGTCCCCCACCAACTTCTGTGCTGCCGCCGCGGGAACGAGAAAGATCGCGTTGCCAGCGCTGGCATCGCGCACCACGGCGGGCATGGTGACGGTACGGCCCTGGATCTCGTAGCTCGGCTCTGCAGCGGCGTGCGCCTGGGTGGCTTCCATCCGGGGAGACTCCTTTCCGTACGCGCCGCGGGGCGCGTGCCCGTGTGCTCAATCGTCTCGGTCTGGCAGTGGCGTACGTCAAATGACATTCGTCAGTCAAGGGAACGTCGCCGTGCCCGCCGGTTGCTGGCGGACACGGGGTCTGTCATCTGTGGCGCATCACCCGGTGACCACCGGAGCCGAAGAGGAAGTGCGATGGGCGCATTCGACGATCTCTACCGGCGCAGCCTGGACGACCCCGAGGGCTTCTGGGGCGAGGCGGCCAGGGACATTCACTGGCACCGCCCCGCGGGCCGCGTGCTCGACGACTCGCGCGCGCCCTTCTATCACTGGTTCAGCGGCGGCGAGCTCAACACCTGCTTCAACGCGCTCGATCGCTGGGTCGACGGCGGCGACGGCATCGATCGCCAGCGCGCCGATCAGCCGGCGCTGATCTACGACAGCCCGGTGACGAACACGGTGGTGCGTTTCACCTATCGCGAGCTGCGCGACGCGGTCGCGGCCTTTGCCGGGGTGCTCGCCGGTCTCGGGGTGCGGCGCGGCGATCGCGTGGTGCTCTACATGCCGATGGTGCCGGAGGCGGCGATCGCCATGCTCGCCTGCGCCCGCCTCGGCGCGATCCACTCGGTCGTCTTCGGCGGCT
>CAZYMF010000227.1:0-7523 GCA_964648215.1 uncultured Binatia bacterium (SeqCode)
CGAAGCCCCGGACCGCGAGGTCGCGCTCGCCCTCGACCGTGCCGGCCTGCGTGCCCGGGGCTTTCGCCACATCTCGATGATGCGCGGCACCGGGCGCGCGGCCTACCGCGTCGACCTGGAGGGCGGAGGCACGATCAAGGCGCGCCGTCTCGAGTCGGAGGAAACCGCGCGGCGTTTGTTCGAGATCCGCCGCGGGCTGCCGCCGGGATTCTCCCCGGCCTTCGCCCGCCACGGAGCCGTGCTGCTCGAACAGTGGATCGAGGGCGAGGAGCTGCGCGACAAGCTGCCGGCGGAGGCACATCTGATCGCGGCCGGCACGCTGCTGGCCCGCCTTCACGCCACCGCCCACGGCCCCCGCGGGCACGAGAGACAGCGCACGGCCGCGGTGCGCGCGCGAGTGACCGCACAGCTGCAGCAGCTCGCCGCCACCGGCCAGCTCGAGGCCGAGCACGTGCGCCTGCTCGACGACCGCTTGCAGCGCCTCGACCCGGGGTCGGCGAGCACCGGGCTGGTGCACACCGACTTCTGCGGCGAGAACATGGTGGTCGATGGCGACGGCCGCCTGTGGGTCGTCGACAACGAGCGGCTCGGCATCGGCATCCTCGCCTATGACCTGGCACGCGCCTGGTATCGCTGGGCGCTTCCGGACGCGGCGTGGGAGCGCTTTCGCGCGGCCTACGCCGACGCGGCACCTCTTCGCGACGCGCTCGAACAACCCGGCTTCTGGAACATCGCGGCCGCGGTGGGAAGCGCCGTGCTCCGCCTGCGACTCGATCGGACCCGGGCACACGTGCCGCTCGATCGCCTGCGCGGCATGGCCGTCGCGGTCGGCGAAGGACCAGCCGCCCGAGAGGGACGATGAGCCACGGCGCGGGGTCATGAAGGGGGAGTCGGCCGTCGTCTTCTGCGCCGGCGGCAAAGGCCATTTCCACCGGCTGCGTCCGTTGATCACCGGCCTGACGCGGGCCGGCGTCCGCACCTACGTCTTCAGCCACGCCACCTTTCGGGAAGACATCGAGCGCTGCGGCGGCCACCACGTCGATCTCTTCGCGGGACGTCCGCTCGGCGACGCCGACGCAACGTCGGTCCCGCTGCCCTGCCGGGGCGTGAGCTTCGCCGGACACTTCGGCGACGACGTCGTCCGGGAGGTCGCCACCCTGCGCCCCGCGGTCATCATCCACGACACGTTCGCGGTGATCGGGGTCGTGGTGGCGAACCATCTCGGCCTTCCGCGCGTGAACGTGTGCGCCGGTCACAATCAAGCTCCGGAGCTCGCCCTCGAGGCCCTGCGCCACGACCCGCGCGTGAACGTGTCCGAGCGCTGCCGGAGCGCGGTCCGCCTGCTGCGCGAACGCCACGGCATGCCCGACGCCTCGCCCTTCTCCTACGTCACGGCCGTGAGCTCCGAGCTCAACGTGTACTGCGAGCCGCCGGAGTTCCTCCGCCCCGAGGAGCGCGAGCCGTTCCAGCCGATCGTGTTCCTGGGCTCCCTGTGGCTCGAGGACCCGGGCGGGGGAGCCACCAGCCCATCGGCGTTCGCGACGGACGGCGCGCCCCGGCTGCGCCTCTACGCCTCCTTCGGAACACTCATCTGGCGCTATTTCGCGGACCAGGCGCTGGGGGCACTGGAGGCTTTCTCGCAGAGCGTCGCGGCAATGAGGGATACCGTGGCGCTGGTGAGTCTCGGCGGTTGGGAGCTGGGCGACCGCGCGGCGCGGCTTGCCCGCCCCAACGTTCGCGTCGAACGCTACGTCGACCAGTGGAAAGTGCTCGGCGAGGCGTCACTCCACCTCACCCATCACGGGTTGAACTCGACGCACGAGGCGATCTTCCACCAGACGCCGATGATCTCCTATCCGTTCTTCGCCGATCAGCCGCTCCTGGCCAAACGCTGCCAGGAGCTGGGCCTGGCGGTGCCGCTGGTGGAAACGTTGCACGGCCCGGTGGATCTCGACGCCGTCGGCGCGGCGCTGGCGCGCGTCGCTGCCGAGCGCGACGCCCTGCAAGCGCACCTCGCGGAGGCCCGGGGCTGGGAGCTCGCGGTGATCCGCGACCGCCCCGCGGTGATCGAGCGTATCCTCGGCCTGATGCGATGATCTACATCGTCGTGCGGCAAACGACGGACTGGGCCGACGAGGCCACCTTCCGCGCCCAGATTCCCGACCGCGTCCGCCCCGCGATCGAGCTGTGGAACGCGACCTTCTCGATGCCGTACCACGTCTTCCGCCGCGAGCTGACCCGAATCGCCCGGCTCAACTGGTCGCGCATCCCCGGGGCCACGCTCGTCCCGCGCGCGGAGGTGCCCGAGAACGCCGTCGTCCTGCCGACGGACGACGACGACTGGTTCTCGCCGCGCATCGGCGCCGCCCTGGCGGCGCACGTCGACGCGGATCACGTCGGCTACTACTGGCCGAGCGCTTTCCTCGAGGTGCCCATCTCGCTGCGCCACCGCCTCGGCCGCCTGCGGCGCACGATCTTCCCGCGCACGCCTTCCACCTGGCTGTGCACGACGAACAACTATGCCCTCGTCCTGGGCGCCGACACGCAATCGCTGATCGACAACCACATGCAAGCCAGCGAGTGGTTCGTGACCCATCCGTTGGCGGTCAAGAAGCTCGATGAGCAGCTCAGCGTGATGAACCGCACGCTCGCCTCGATGACCTCGCTGTGGTCGAACCCGTCCCGCGCCGACCTGATCCGCAAGCTCCGCCGCTATCGCCGCCTCTACCGCAAGCGTCTTGCGGTAGAGCTCTCCTGGTGCGAGCCCTATGCAGCGATGATGCGGGATCTGATGGAGGCGGTGGAACTGAGCCAGTGAGCCACTGAATCACTGAATCAGTGATTCAGTGAATTCACTGATTCAGTTCCGTTCAGGTTCGATCGGGGAACACCTCGTCCCACAGCTCCCCGAAGTAGCGATCGGCAAAGTCGGTGAACTGTTGCCCGGCAGCAGGGCTGCCGGAGAACTCGCCGAAGACGCATCCCCTTTCCGTGGCGAAAAAGTCCACGCGGACGAAGGTGCCGTAGGCAGTCCCGAGCGCCTTGGCGTTCGCCACGATCTCGTCGAGGCAACGCGGCGGGTCGATGGAGCCGGGCCCTTGCGGGACCTTCGTGGTCATCGGGTCATCGAATGGCTCCCAGGCGGGCGTATAGAACCACGTCCACGCCTGGCGTCCGTTGCGTTGAATCACTTGAATCGCAGCGATCGTCGCGCCGAAGGTGTAGCATTTGAACTCCAGCGGCAGCACCTGATCGCCGGCCTCGGTCTCGACAAACTCTTCCACCAGGATCGGATACCGCGACACCCGGCCCTGCTCCCGTCGCACCTCGGCGACCAACTGCTCCGGCGTGTACGCGCGCTCGTGCAGCAAGTCTCGGCCGTCTGCCATCACGTGCACACCGCCGCGCCCGGTCCCCCAGGTCGGGCGGATGACGAAGTGGCCGGGCAACGAGTCGAACCGCAACGCGCCGATGCGGCGGCCGCACCAGTAGAGGGCCGGGACCCGGCAACCATGCTTGCGCGCGAACTCGCGCGCGTTCCATTTGTTGTGCAACGTGCGCTGCCACAGCTCGCAGCAGTGCCACAGCGACTCGGGATCGTCGTGGCGGCGCAGGACCCGGTGCTCGTTGAAGCGATGGAGCAGGTGGCGATAGGTGTCGCGACGCCGCCAGCGGTTGGGGTTGCCCCACCAGAGGCGCTGCCTGGTGCGGATGCGCTCGGAGAAGCTGGTCATGGCGTCATCCGCCGGCGACGCGCGACGAAGCAGCCGGAACCGGCGGCCGGGGCCGTGGCCACCGGTAGACCGCCACGCGGAACGGCAGCGACGCCGCCCACCAGAGCAGCCACACGGCCAGATTCGTATCGTGGGCCCGCGCCGCCCAGAGCCGATTTCCAAAACCGAAGCGAAGCGGCCGGAAGCGCAGCGGCGAGTCGGCGGGACGTGCGGCCACGCGGCGGTCGGCGTGCCGCGCGAGCGCCGCGCTCAGGCGCGGCGCCAGGTCACGGGCGTCGGCGATGTCGAGGGCGAGCGCCAGGACGTTGACCAGCGGCCCGAAGGTGCCGTCGCCGCGGCCGCCGTCCAGGAGCGCTTCCCAGTCGACCGTCGCGTCGGTGGCGGCGAGGATCTGGATCATGTCGACCACTTTATTGAGCTTCGCCTTCGCCGCCCCGAGGTCGCGGAGCAGCGAGAGCGCGGCGAACACCACCTCGTGCTCGTCGGAGAGCACGGCGTACGGTCGGCCGGCGATCGCGTAGGAACGCCGCTGCGACCAGATCCCCGACTCGTCGAGGTGCAGCGACGGGTGGCGCGACAGGCGCCAGTGCAGGTCGACGCCGGCCTCGCCGGCCTTGAAGTCGAACCCGTGCACGAAGAAGCAGGTGAGCGACTCGCTGAACAGCACGCGCGAGCGGTGCCGGTACCCTGCCGCCGCGAGCAGGCGGAAGGCACGGGCGCGATCGGCGCGTGGAACCAGGAGATCGAGGTCGACGAACTCCCGGCCCCGCAGGTCGCCGTAGAAGCGAGCGGCGAGATAGGGGCCCTTGAGCAGCACGAACGGTTGGCCGGCGGCGGCAAAGCGATCGGCGAGGCCGGTCAGAGCGTCGAGAATCACCTGCAGCCGCGTCTCCTGCCAGCGGCCGCGCGCTTCGAGCGCCTCCAGGCGCGGGCGCGACAACGCCGCGCGCAGCGGCGAGTCGGCGAGCGCGCGCAGCAGCACCACCGAGAGGCCGTGCGCCGCCGCGGTGTCGGCGAGCCGATCGAGCGACGCGGAGCGCTGGCGCAGGCAGCGCTCCACCCCGGCGGCGTCCGGCCGAGCCAGCCGCACGAGGAGACGGAGATCCTCTACTGTTGCTGTTGCCGCCGCCATCGCGCGCGAACCGTATGGTCGCCCGCCGAACGCGTCAAGCACGAGCAGCACTTCTCCCCGGCCCCGTCCGCGTGCTACAGCCACATGCCTATGCTGAGCCGCTATCGGGTGTTGGACCTGACGGATGGGCGCGCCGAGCTGGGACCGCTGATCCTGGCGGGGCTGGGCGCCGACACGATCAAGATCGAGCCGCCGGGCGGAAGCGCGTCACGGCACGAGCCGCCGCTCGACCCGGCCTTGCCGCCCGGCCTCCAGAGCCTGCGCTTCCACGCCTTCAACCGCGGCAAGCGCAGCGTCACCCTCGATCTCGACAGCGACGGCGGGCGCGATCAATTTCTGCGCCTGGTTGCCGGCGCCGACTTTCTCTTCGAGAACGCCGCGCCCGGGGCGATGGCCGCGCGCGGCCTCGGCTTCGACTCCCTGCGCGCGGTCAATCCGCGCCTCGTCTACGTGGCGATCAGTCCGTTCGGCCAGGACGGCCCCTATGCGCGCCATCTCGCCACCGACCTGACCCTGGCGGCGATGGGCGGCATGATGGCCCTCAACGGCGACGCCGACCGCCGGCCCGTGCGAGTCACCGTGCCGCAGACCTGGTACCACGGCGCCGCCGAGAGCGCGGTGGGAGCGCTGGTGGCCCACTGGCGGCGGCTTGGCTCGGGCGAGGCCCAGTTCGTCGACGTCGCGGTGCAGCCCGCCGTGTTCTGGACCGGCCTCAACGCCATGATCGCGCATGCGATCCAGGGGAAGGACATCGAACGCAACGGGACCCTGCTGCAGCTCACCACGCTGACCACGCCGCTGGTCTACCCCTGCGCCGACGGCGAGGTGGTTCTCATCGCGACGACCGCCACGCTCGACCGCCTGATCCCGTGGATGGTCGCGGACGGCACGGCGAGCGAGGACTGGGTGGCCGCGGAGGACTGGCGAACGTACGAGGTGCGCATGCTCACCGGCGGCACCCTGACGTACTCGATGGTGGAGGTGCAGGACCGCATCCGCGCCTTCTGCGCCAAGTACACCAAGGCGGAGCTGTTCGCCCGCGGCATCGCCGGCGGCGCGACCCTGGCTCCGGTCAACACCGTGGCCGACGTGCTCGCCTTGGAGCACCTCGAGGCACGCCGCTACTGGCAGAGCTACGCGCTGCCGAACGGGCGCGTGCTGCGCGCCCCCGGGCCGTTCGTGCGCCCGTCGCGAACTCCGGTCGACCTGGGGCGGCCGGCTCCGGCCGTCGGCGAGCACAACGAAGAGATCCTCGGGCCGCGGCAGGCGAGAACGCCGGCAATGCATGGAGCGCAAGCGGCGAGTGCCGCCCTGCCCTTCGCCGGCATCAAGGTCGCCGACTTCTCCTGGATCGGCGTCGGTCCGATCACCGCCAAGTACCTCGCCGACCACGGCGCGACCGTGGTGCACGTGGAGACCGAACGACCCGCCGATCGGCTGCGTCTCGTCGGTCCGTTCAAGGACAACGTTCCCGGCGTCAATCGCTGCCAGTTCTTCGGCTCGTTCAACACCTCGAAGCTCTCGCTGGCGCTCAACCTGAAGAGCGCCGAGGGCCTCGAGGTCGCCAAGCGATTGATCGGCTGGGCCGACGTGTGTCTCGACTCCTTCACCGCCGGCACCATCGGCGATCTCGGCCTCGGCTACGACGTCGTGCGCGAGATCAATCCCGGCATCATCATGGCCAGCACCTGCCTCATGGGGCAGACCGGCCCGGCGGCATCGCTGGCCGGATACGGCTACCACGCGGCGGCCATCTCGGGCTTCTTCGAGATCACCGGCTGGGACGATCGGCCGCCGGGCGGGCCGTTCAACGCCTACACCGACACCATCGCGCCCCGCTTCCTCGCCGCGACGCTGATGGCGGCGCTCGACCATCGCCGCCGCACGGGCGAGGGGCAGTATATCGACCAGGCGCAGATGGAGTCGGCGCTGTACTTCCTGGCGCCGGAGCTGCTCGATCATCAGCTCAGCGGTCGCACGCCGCGGCGGAACGGAAACGAGGACCCCGATGCCTCTCCGCACGACGCCTATCCGTGCGCCGGCACCGACGAGTGGTGCGCGATCGCCATCGAGACCGACGCGCAATGGCGCGCCCTGCGCCAGGCGCTGGGCGACCCGCCGTGGGCGGCGGCCGCCGAGCTCGCCACGGTGGCCGGCCGGCGGGCGCAGCGCGACCTCATCGATCGCCGGCTCGCCGAGTTCACGGCACAGCAGGAGCCGCGCGCCCTGATGGACCGGCTGCAGGCGGCGGGTGTGCCGGCGGGGATGGTCCAGCGCTCGAGCGACCTCATCGAGGACCCCCAGCTCCGCCACCGGCGATTCTTCCGGCCGCTGGCGCATCCGGAGATGGGCGAGGTGCCGTACGAGGGGCACCAGTTCATCATCTCCGGCTACGACAGCGGGCCGCGCCTGCCCGCGCCGTGCCTCGGCGAGCACTCGATCGACGTCCTCCAGGAGATCCTCGGCTACGACGACGAGGATCTCGCCCGCATCGCCGCCAGCGGCGCCCTGCGCTAGGCCGGCGAGGCAGCACTTGGTGACCGACGAGTTCCACCTGATCCGCTACCAACGCTCCGATCGCGAACGGGTCTTCGCGTTCTTGCGCGAGGTGTACGCCGCCGCGGACGCCGAGCGGCTGATCTGTCAATGGGACTGGA
>CAZYMF010000228.1:0-7521 GCA_964648215.1 uncultured Binatia bacterium (SeqCode)
GAGCGGAGGTGGTCATGAAGCGCCCGGTGGCCGTCGTCGGCGTCGGACAGACGCAACACAGCTCCCGCCGTGCCGACGTCAGCATTGCCGGCCTCGTGCGCGAGGCGGTCGACCGCGCGTTGCTCGACGCGGGCCTGGAGCACAAGGACATCGACGCCGTCGTCATCGGCAAGGCCCCCGATCAGCTCGAGGGCGTGATGCAGCCGGAGCAGTATCTGGCCGGCGCTCTCGGTGCCCATCTGAAGCCGTTGATCCGCGTGCACACCGCCGGCTCGGTCGGCGCGTCGACGGCCCTGACCGCGGTCACGCACGTGGCCTCGGGCCTGTTCGATCGCGTCCTCACCGTCGCCTTCGAGAAGCAGTCGGAGGGCAATGCCATGTGGGCGCTGTCGCCCAACATGCCCTTCACCGCGCCGCTGGTGGCGGGCGCGGGCGGCTACTTCGCTCCCTACTGCCGGGCCTACATCGCCAAGACCGGCTGCCCGCCGCACATCGGGCCGCTCACCGCCGTCAACGCCAGGGAGAACGCCGGACGCAACCCGTATGCCCACCTGCGCGAGCCGATGACGCTCGAGGACGTGATGAACTCCCCCTATCTGTGGGAGCCGATTCGCTACCTCGAGACCTGCCCGTCCTCGGACGGTGCGTGTGCTCTGGTCGTCGCCTCGGAAGAGACGGCGAAGAAGGGGCCGCGCCGGCCGGCCTGGGTGAAGTCCGGCTACTCCTACGCCGAGGCGATGTGGGTGCCCGGACGCGACCAGGTCAGCCCGCGCGCCGGGCGGGTGTGCGCCAAGGCCGTGTACGACAAGGCCGGCATTCGCGACCCGTGGAACGAGATCCAGGTGGCCGAGATCTACGTGCCCTTCGCCTGGTTCGAGGCGATGTGGCTGGAGAACCTCGGCTTCTGCGAGGTCGGCGGGGGCTGGAAGATCATCGACCGCGGCGAGCAGAGGTTCGGCGCCCACCTGCCGATCAACCCCTCGGGCGGCGTACTCGCCAGCAATCCGATCGGTGCCTCCGGCATGCTGCGCCTGGGCGAGGCGGCGCTGCAGGTGATGGGACGCGCCGGCGAGCACCAGGTGCCCGGGGTGAAGAACGCCCTCGGCCACGCCTACGGCGGCGGGGCGCAGTACTTCGCCATGTGGGTGGTGAGCAACGAGCTGTAGGAGCCCCGCGGAAACCCACGGCCACCCGGCGGCAGCGCGACGGAGAAGAAATGGCGGAATCGGCAGTCTTGTACGAGAAGAAGAACGGCATCGCGCTGGTCACGATGAACCGGCCGGAGGTGCGCAACGCGATCAACGCCGAGATGCTGGTGCGCCTGGCCGACGCCTGGCAGGACGTCAACGACGACCCGGAGGTGCGTGTCGCCATCCTCACCGGCGCCGGCGAGCAGGCGTTCTGCGCCGGCGCCGACCTCGACAAGCTGGTGCGCATGATGCAGGGGCTGCGCCCGCCGGAGACCGAGTTCGATCAGCGCATCAAGGACGACGTCGGCCTCATCTACAAGGGTCTGTTGCG
This sequence comes from uncultured Binatia bacterium (SeqCode), assembly GCA_964648215.1. Classification (GTDB taxonomy): domain Bacteria; phylum Desulfobacterota; class Binatia; order HRBIN30; family JACQVA1; genus CAZYMF01. Next base: position 1,522 of record CAZYMF010000228.1, read on the forward strand.
CAACTACCAGGTCGACAAGCCCCTGATCGCCGCCGTCAAGGGATACTGCGTGGCCGGCGGCTCGGAGATTCTGACCACCACCGACCTCCGCATCGCCGCCGATGACGCCCGCTTCGGCCTCGCCGAGGTCAAGTGGAGCCTGTTCCCGATGGGCGGCTCGACGGTGCGGCTGCCGCGACAGGTCTCCTACTGCAACGCGATGGAGATCCTGCTCACCGGCGAGCAGGTCACCGCCGCCGACGCCCTGCGCATGGGGTTGATCAACAAGGTGGTGCCGGCGGCGCAGGTGCTGCCCGAGGCCTGGCGCTACGCCGAGATCATCAACGGTAACGGCCCGCTCGCCGTGCAGGCGGTCAAACGCTCGGTGGTGGTCGGGCTGAGCTTGCCGCCGGAGCAGGCGCTGGAGAAGGAGCTCGAGATCGGCATCCCGGTGTCGATGTCGGAGGACTGCCGCGAGGGTACGCGGGCGTTCAAGGAAAAGCGCAAGCCCGTTTTCAAAGGACGGTAATCGATGCGGCCGACCGTCGCGAATCGAGCCCGGTCGTTGTCGCGCTCAGAGTGTTCGCCGGTAGAGCCGTATGGAGGTGTGCCCATGAGAGTACGTTTGGTCCCAGCCCTCGCTTTCGCCATGCTGCTCGTCTTGCAGTCTTCCCACCGTACGCCGGCTGCGGCCGCGGAGGAGCAGGTGGCGCCGGGCTTGAAGGTCGGTGACGTGCTCGACCAGCACAACTACCAGCTGGCCAAGGACCTGCTCCCGCCCGAGATCCTGCGCCACTACAAGACCGGCGCGTACGTCAACAAGATCGTTGCCTATCCGACCGGGAACGCGCACTGGGAGAAGGCGTTCGAGAAGGCCACCAAGGAGAACGCGACCACCCTCGACGTCAACGACCGCGGCACGATCATCGATCGCAAGACCGGCAAGCAACCCGGCTACTACTACGGTATCCCCTTCCCGAACATCGACCCCAAGGACCCGAAGGCGGCGGTCAAGATCATCTGGAACCAGTTCCTCGCCTACTGGGCCGGCGGCGACTCGTTCAACAGAACGCTGGTGGCCATGCTCGGGCCGAAGGAGATGGAGCGCAGCATCGTCGCCAACGGCTGGTTCAACTTCATCGACGGCCAGAGCACCAAGTACCGCCAGCCCAATCCGCTCAACCTGCAGAGCCAGTTCCTCGGCGTGTCGCTGAAGCCCGCCGACCTCGAAGGCACGGCCTCGCTGTCGTGGCGCTACCGCGATCCCGACAAGCGCGACTCGGTGTGGGCGTTCATACCGGCGCTGCGGCGCGTGCGCGCGGTCAGCCCGGCCAATCGCTCCGACGGCTATCTCGGCTCCGACATCAGCGGCGATGACGGCTTCGGCTTCGACGGCAAGCCGGAGGACTTCGATTGGAAGCTGGCGGGCGAGCGCGACAGCCTGCGCTTCATCGATCCCAACACGGTGGCCGGCCCGATCAAGATCACTCCCGTTCCCGGCGGCGGCTGGAGCACGCTGACCGATCTCAACCCGCCCACCGTCGGCTTCCAGGTGTCGGGCTGGAAGGGCGTGGCGTGGGCGCCGGCGGCTCTGGCGTTGGCGAAGCGGCGCTTCTGGGTGGTCGAGGCCATTCCGCACGACAAGTACTACCTCTACGGCCGCATCGAGGTGTGGGTCGACGCCGAGACCTGGGACACCGCTTGGAACCGCAAGTTCAGCTGGAACGGCGAGCTGGTCAACACCTACCAGCTCGCCGCCCGAGTCAATCACCAGGCCGGGCCGGCGAACGACCCGGAGTGGATGCCGGCCGGCACCATGGCCTGGGCCTGCGCCGAGAACGTCAAGCTCAATCGCGCCAGCGTCAGTGGCTTGCGCGCCGACCCGAAGGCGCCCTACTACCGGCGGGTTCCGCTGGAGCCGTCGCTGTTCGAGTCCTCGTCGTTGACCCGTTACGGCAAGTAGGAACGGGGCGATGCTGGTCAATCTCGCCGTTCTCCAGGATCGGATCACCGAGGCCATCCCCGATCGCGACGCCTTCGTCTGGCGCGAGCGGAGGTATACCTACGGCCAGTTCGCCGAGCGTTGCCGCCGCTTCGGCAACGCGCTGGTCAAGCTCGGCCTCGGCTGCCGCACCGAACGCGACAAGCTGCAGCCGTGGGAGTCCGGTCAGGACCACGTCGCCCTCTATCTCTACAACGGCAACGAGTTCATCGAGGCGATGTACGGCGCCTACCGGGCGCGGGCGACCTCGGTGAACATCAACTACCGCTACAAGCCGGAGGAGCTGCTCTACGTGCTGCGCGGCAGCGCGGCCCGCGCCCTAGTCTACCACGCCAGCTTGGCGCCGACCCTGGCCGCGGTTCGCGACCGGCTGCCCGAGATCAAGCACCTGATCCAGGTGGCCGACGAGTCCGGCAACGCACTGCTCGCCGGCGCCGTCGACTACGAGGAGCTGCTGGCCGCCAGCAGCGCGGAGAAGCTGAAGCTGCCCTATACCGCCGACGACCTCTACGTTCTGTTCACCGGCGGCACCACCGGCATGCCCAAGGGGGTGCTGTGGCGGCACGAAGACGTCTTCTACAACGGCCTCGGCGGTCACATCCCCGGCTTTCCCCGGCTGGATACCGAGGAGCAGCTGGTGCAGCACGTCAGCATGGGCATCGGCGGCAACTTCATCATTCTGACGCCGTTCATGCACGGCGCGGCACAGTGGGCCGCCTTCAACACCTTCCATCGCGGCGGCACCGTCGTGTTGCCCGACGAGGTCCGCCGTCTCGATCCCGATTCGGTCTGGCGGGCGGTGGAGAAGCATCGGGTCAACTCGGCCACGATCATCGGCGACGCCTTCGCCCGCCCGTTGCTGTCGGCGCTGCGCGAAAGGACGTACGACGTCTCGTCGCTGCAGATGATCGGCAGCACGGCGGCGGTGCTGACGCCGTCGGTTCGCGACGAGCTGCTCTCCCTGCTGCCGCCCGGGCTGATGTTCCTCGAGAGCATCGGCGGCTCCGAGCTCGGCCTGCAGGCGATGAGCTACAACACCGAGTCCGGCGTGCCCGGGTTGCCGGCCTACGAGCTGCGCGAGAACACCGTCCTGCTCAAGGAGGACCGCAGCGGGATTCTGACCTTCGCCGAGGCGCGCAAGGGGGACAACCCCGACGTCGGCTGGATCGCCAGCACCGGCCACCTGCCGCTCGGCTACCTCGACGACCCCGAGGGGACCAAGCGCGTCTTCCCGGTGATCGACGGCGTTCGCTACTCGGTCGGCGGGGATCGCGCCCGCTATCTCGAGGACGGGCGGGTGCTGTTCCTCGGCCGCGACGCCATGTGCATCAACACCGGCGGCGAGAAGGTTTTCGTCGAGGAGGTCGAGCGCGTGGTGAAGAGCCACCCCGCCGTCTACGACGCGCTGGTGGTCGGCTTGCCCGACGAACGCTGGGGCCAGCAGGTGACGGCGGTGATCTCGTTGCAGCCCGAGGCACCGGCGCCGACGCTCGACGAGCTGCGCCGCCACTGCGCCGGGCACCTCGCCGACTACAAGGTTCCGCGTGACCTGGCGGTGGCGCCGGAGATCGGCCGACTGGCCAGCGGCAAACCGAACTACGCCTGGGCCAAGGAGTTCGCCCAGCAGGCGATCACCGGTGCTCGATAGTCGATAGAGGAAGGCCATGCCCCTCGAGGTGGCGATCTCCGCGCCATGAAGGCGACCGGCGGACGAGACGAGGGCGTGCGAGCCGCCGCGGCGCGCTCGACGCGCAACCTGATCCTGGATGCCGCCGAGCGCCGTTTCGCCGAGCGGGGCTTCAGCGGCGTGTCGGTCCGCGAGATCGCCGCCGATGCCGGGCTGAAGAACCAGGCCAGCCTCTACAACCATTTCGACAACAAGCGGGCCATCTACGAGGCGGTCCTCGCCCGCGGTCTCGATCCCATTCTCCTGGTCACCGCGGAGAGCGGCCGGGCGGCGGCCGCCGGTCGCCGCCACGGCGGGGCCGCGTCGGACGCCTTCCTGGACCGTACCCTCGACTACCTCGTCGAGCATCCGCACCTGCCGCGGCTCATCCAGCGCGCCGCGCTCGACGACGGCCGTTTCCTGCGCAGCACGCTCCCCGGCCTGCTGCGGCCGGTCTATGCGCAAGGGCTGCGCGTTCTCGCCGGCAGCGGCAACGGTTGGCCCGCCGCCGACCTGCCGCACCTCGCGGCCGGGCTCTACCTGCTCATCTTCGGTTACTTCGCCAACGCCGAGATGCTCGCCGCGGTGGTGCGCGGCGACCCGCTCAGCCCGGCGGCGATCGCGCGCCAGCGGCGCTTCGTCAAGGTCGCGGTGTCGCGGTTGATGGACTCGCCCCGCGCACCTCGCGCCGCGCCGGCGAAGAGGGCGGGCAGCCGGCGAGCCCAACCGGTGGCTTGACAGCCCGCGCGGCCGGTGCGCAACTGAACGACGAATCTCATGCCCGAGAGGAAATCATGAAGATTGTGGTGGATTACGATCGCTGCGAGGGGAACGCCGTCTGCATGAAGGTCTGCCCCGAGGTGTTCGAGGTGCGGGACGACGATCGCGCCCATTTGCTGGCGGAAAATCCGAGCGAAGACCTGCGCTCGAAGGTGGAGGCCGCGGTCCGCCGCTGCCCGCGCCAGGCGCTGTCGCTCGCAGGCTGAGGCCGGCTGCGGCCGGCGGAGAATCAACCGGCGCCTCGGCCCGGGGCCGGGGCTGCCGTTGACGAACGAACGTTAGTTCGACTAGAGGTGTCGGCACTGCCCATCAGCCAGGTCGGCCGGCGGCCGACGCGACGTGGAGGCCCAGGGATGAAGCTGGCCGATATCGATCTGTCGAACCCCGACAACTTCGTGCGCGAGGTGCCGCACGACGTGTTCCGGCTGCTGCGGCGCGAGGCCCCGGTGTACCGGCACCCCGAAACCAAGGGTTGCTCGGAGTTCTGGGCGGTGACCCGCTACGACGACGTGGTGACGGTGTCGAAGGACCCCAAGACGTTCTCGTCGGAGAGGCGCGGCGTGTTCGTCTTCGACCCGACGCCGGAAGAGCTCGAGCGCATGCAGCTGATGATGCTGATGCAGGACCCGCCGCGCCACACCAAGCTACGTTCGCTGGTGAACAAGGGCTTCACCCCGCGGATGATCGGCAAACTCGAGGGCCGCGTGCGACAGCTCACGCGGGAGATCATCGACGCCGTCGCCGAACGGGGCGAGTGCGACTTCGTCACCGACATCGCCGCCGAGCTGCCACTGCACGTCATCGCCGACATGATGGGGGTACCGCCGAGCGACCGGCACATGATGTTCGAGTGGAGCAATCGCCTCATCGGCTTCGACGACCCCGAGTACCAGGCCTCCTTCGACGACGGCAAGCTGGCCGCCGCCGAGGTCTACCTGTACGCCAACCAGCTCGCGGTCGAGCGCCGCAACCAGCCGAAGGACGACCTCACCAGCGTGCTGATGAACGCCGAGGTGGACGGAGAGAAGCTGACCGAGCTGGAGTTCGACCTGTTCTTCCTGCTGCTGATGGTGGCCGGCAACGAGACCACGCGCAACCTCATCTCCGGCGGCATGCGCACGCTCATCGAGCATCCCGAGCAACGCCGGCGGTTGGTCGCCGAGCCCGCGCTGATGCCGGCGGCGGTCGACGAGATGCTGCGTTTCGTCTCGCCGGTGATGGAGTTCCGCCGCACCGCGACGCGGGACGTCGAGCTGCGCGGCCAGCGCATCCGCGAGGGGGACAAGATCATCGTCTACTACGTCTCCGCCAACCGCGACGAAGACGTCTTCCCCGAGCCTGACCGCTTCGACGTCGGCCGCACCCCCAACGAGCACCTCGCCTTCGGCATCGGCGAGCACTTCTGCCTGGGCTCGAACCTGGCGCGTCTGGAGATCCGGGTGATGTTCGAGGAGCTGATGCGACGCCTGCCCGACATGGAGCTGGCCGGCCCCGTCGAGCGCCTGCGTTCGAGCCTGATCAACGGCATCAAGCGCATGCCGGTGCGCTTCACGCCCGCGGGCAAGCGAGCCCA
>CAZYMF010000229.1:0-4203 GCA_964648215.1 uncultured Binatia bacterium (SeqCode)
TCGCCGTCGCCGCGGTCGTCGAGGCCAACCTCAAGGAGATGGGTGTCGGTGACGGCACCGCCCGTCTGGCCGTGTTCGGCAGCAGCGATTTCGCCGACAACCGCAACCTCTCGGGCACGTACTACAACCGCGACTTGCTGTTGAACACCGTCGACTGGCTGGTGGGGCAAACCGACCTGGTCTCGATCCGCGCCAAGTCGGTGCGCGCCTCTCGGGTGCAGTTCACCGCCGACCAGGGCACCATCATCTTCTACCTGTCGGTGTTGGTCATCCCCGAGCTGCTGCTGCTGGCCGGCCTGGTGGTCTGGTGGCGCCGCGAGTAGGCGAGTAGGCACCGAGGTCCCCCCGCCGCCGCACCTCTCGAGATGAAACGTCGCTGATCTGCCGACCGATGCGATTTCGAACGACGCTCATCCTGCTGCTCATCGCCGTCGGCCTCGGCGGCTACCTCTACTTCGTCGAGGTGCCCAAGGCCACCGAGCAGGCGCGGAAGAAGACTCTCCTCGAGTTCAAGGCCGACGACGCCACCGCGGTCACCCTCGCCTACCCCGACCGCACCATCGAGCTGCAAAAGAGCGGTGATGCCTGGCGGATCGCCAAACCGCTGGACACCGCAGCCGATCAGACCGCGGCGCGCAACCTCGTCAACGCCATCGCGACCTGCGAGGTGAAGAAGGACCTCACCAACCCCGAGAAGGACCTGGCGACCTACGGGCTCGACAAGCCCGCGGTCACCATCCACGTGCGGCTGAAGGACAAGGAGCTGCCGGCAATCGAAGTCGGCAAGAACACCCCCGTCGGCTTCTCGACCTACGTCAGCCTCGGCAGCGACAAGACGATTCGCCTGGTGAGCTCGGCCTTCGCCTCGGGCATGGACAAGAAGGTCAAGGACCTGCGCGACAAGACCATTCTCGCCTTCAACAACGACGACGTGCACCAGATCGCCGTCCGGGGAGACGGCAAGAACCTCCTCCTCACCCACCAGGGCGACGCCTGGCGCGTCGAGCAGCCCTTCGCCGCCCCGGCGGACGACGCGACCGTACGCACCTTCCTGTCGAGCATGCGCGCCATGCGCGCGGTCGACTTCCCCAGCGACAAGCCCGAGGAGCTGCCGACCTACGGCCTCGACTCCCCGCGGCTCACCATCACGCTGCACATGGCCAAGGGCAACGAGGAGAAGACGCTGCTGGTCGGCGGCAACACGGAGAAGAAGGACGTCTACGTGAAGCTGGCGAGCGCGCCGACCGTGTACACCATCAGCGAGTGGGTCTATCGCGATCTCAACAAGGACGCCAAGGACTTCCGCGACAAGACGGTGCTGCACTTCGAGCCGGCGGCGGTCCAGGGGCTGGAGATCAAGCGGGCCGACGGGTCGACGACGACCCTCGCGCAGGGGGCCGACCACAAGTGGCAGATCAAGGGGCAGCCGACCGCCAGGACCCTCCCGGGCGTCATCACCCAGTACATCCGCGACGTCAACGACCTGAAGGGGTACGACATCGCCGCCGAGCACCCGGCGAACCTCGCCGATTTCGGCTTGGCCAGTCCCCTGCTGAGCATCACTCTCTCGGGCGCCAAAGATGCGAAGATCGGCACGGTGCTTCTCGGGCGTCACGACACGGAGGCGAAGAAGACCGAGTACACGGCCATGGCCGCCGGCGGCGACACGGTCTTCCTCCTCCGCGACTACCTGTTCACCCGTCTCGACAAGCCCGCAACCGCCTTCGTGCAGCAGCCGACGCCGTCGACGACGCGCTCGCCGGTCATCCACACGGCCGACCCGGACGAGGACGGCGACGACTGAGCCGAGGCATCGCACCGCCCCCCGCGCTCACTCCAGCAGGGGCGCAAGACCTTCCAGCAGCGTGGCGATCTCCTCGTCGGTCCCCACCGTGATGCGCAGAGCGTCGCGCAGCTCGGGCGTGGGGAAGTAGCGCACCAGCACCCCCCGCTGCTTGAGCCGGCGTTGCACCGGGCCCATGTCGCGGCCGGGGCGCCGCGCCAGGACGAAGTTGGCCTCGCTGTCCGGGACGACGAAGTCGAGCTCTCTCAGGCGTGCGATCAGACGCGCGCGGGTCGCCCGAATGCGCGCCACGTTGGCTTCCATCCACGAATAGTCCGCCAGCGCCGCCTCGGCGGCGACGAGGCTCAGGCGCGTGACATTGTAGGAGTCCTTCACCTTGCCGAGCTCGGCGATCACCGCCGGGTCCGCGAACGCCAGCCCGATGCGCATGCCGGCAAGAGAAAAGGATTTCGAGAACGTGCGCAGCACGACCACGTTCGGATACCGGCGAACCAGGGGCAAGGCGGTCTCGCGGGCAAAGTCGACGTAAGCCTCGTCGACGACCACCAAGCCGGAAAGCCGCCGCGCCATGTCTTCGAGCACGGTCACCGGGGTGAGGGTGCCGGAGGGCGAATTGGGGTTGCAGACGAAGGTCACCCGCGCCGCACCGGCGATCAGCTCGGCCGCCGGCAGACGAAAATCGGCGGGAAACGGAACGTGGACGGCGCGCGCCCCCTGGATGGCCACGAGGGTGTCGTACAGGCTGTAGGTGGGCACCGGGTAGAGCACCGGATCGTCGCTGCCGGCGCAGGCGCGGACGATGATCGAGAGCAGGTCGTCCGAGCCGTTGCCGGCCAGAATCCACTCCGGATCGAACCCGTAGACCTCCCCCGCCTGGCGGCGCAGTCCCGTCGCCACCGGATCCGGATACAGCCGCAGGTCGTCGGTCGCCGCCGCGCGCACGGCGGCCAGGACCTTCGGCGACGGCGGGTACGGGTTCTCGTTGGTGTTCAACTTGACGTAGCGGCGGTCGCGCGGCTGCTCACCGGGGACATAGCCCGCCAGAGCCGCGATGCCGGGGCGTACCAAGCTCGGTGCCGTGGTCTTCATCGCGATGTCTCTACCCGTCTTTCCCCTTCCCTGCCAGTCGGGCGATCGAACGAGCGTGGGTTGACGCCATCCCCGCGGTTGCGGCGTCGGCGCCCCATCGCCACAATGCAGCCGTGACGGCCGAAGAGATCATTGCCCTGGAGACGGCGATGCGCGACGTCGCGCGTTTGTATGAAGCCGCCCTGTTGTTCACGCCGCTGCGTCGAGCCGCCGAAGAGGAGCTGCTTCCCCGCCTCGGCCACGTGGGAAGCCTGTTGCGCCGGCGGCTGCGCGGGGCGAACCTCGGGCCGCGGGAGGTCGAGGCGGCGGCCACCGAGCTTCATGGGCTCGGCCACACCTGGCAGGCCAGGATCGAAGCCCTGCGCAGCGACCCCGCGTACCTGGCGGCGCGGCGCGCCTTTGCCGCCGAGGATCAGCCTGCTCTGGCTCGACTCATCCCCCGACTGTTTGCCGGCCTGCGTCTGGCCGACGAAGCGCCGCCCATCCTCTGCTATCCCGTACCGCTGGCGCGGCGCCGGCGGCGTCCGGGCGCGCCGCCCTTCCTCACCGCGAAGGAAGCCGTCGAGCAGATCGTGGCCTGTCGGGGCGGCATCGAAGCCGTCTCCGCGAGCGCGAGCTGGTGGGACGAAGCCCTGCCCTATCTCTCGGTGGCCGATGATCCGGCGGTGCTGGAGAGCCCGGTGGCGCTGGCGCTCGATTTCCGCAATGCCCGACCTCCGGCCGTCTTTGCCGCCGAGTCCGAGCTCACCCTGCGGGTCTACGGCCGTCGCCTGCTGGCCCCATTCTCGGTCGCACTCCACCGAGAGGCGCAAGACGAGTGGTGGGAAGCCTCCGGCTCGTACGACGCCTTCCGCGAAGAGCTCCGCGCCCACCTGGAAGCGGTCTCCATCCCTGTCCTCGATGCGGCGAGGATCGGAGAGCCGCGGCGGTGAAAAAAGGAGGGCCGGCCCAGGGGCCGGCCCTCGTGTCCTTGCTGCCGTCGTCGGCCGCTAGAACTGGTAGGTGATCTTCACTCCGGTCTCGTCGCGTCGAGTAAAACGGCCACCGGCAAACCACGGATCGTTGGAGGTCGCCTTGCTGCCGTAGGTCATGTAGAACTTCTGCTGCAACGAGAAGATCAGGTTGTTGGTGTAGTAGTAGTCGACGTTCCAGAGAACCTCGTTGTTGTCGTTGACCGGGTCCCAGGCGTCGGCGATGAACGGGACGACCGTGCCGCCGCGGTAGAAGCTGGTGGCGGCGAGGGTGACGAGGTGCTCCCACTGGCGGACGTTGTCGCCGTTGCCGATGGCGGCCGGAGAGACGGGGTTACC
>CAZYMF010000229.1:4303-7507 GCA_964648215.1 uncultured Binatia bacterium (SeqCode)
AAACCAGGTCGCGCGCGGGTTCAAGAAGCGGATCCATGTCGGCCGATCGAAACCGATCATTCCGGCCCAGACATCGCGCTTGGTGTAGCCGAGGGGCGAGTAGCCGAACAGCGTGGAGGCATCCTGCCCGGCGATGGTGATGGGCACGCGGTACTTCGGATCCTTGGTCTGGAACGGCTCGCCCATCGCGTAAGCGGTCTCGAAGCGAATGACCGCCTGCGTGTAGTCGCCCTCGAAGTAGTTCCCGGTCAAGCCGAAGATGTGCATGTACGGGTGCATCACTTCGGCGGTGACGTTGATCGGGATCACGCTTCGGACGCTGGCCGGGCTGTTGATGTCGTACTGGTACTTGCCGATGGGCGCCACGGGAAACATCGGGAAGTCGGCCTTCTCGATCTTCACCCCGAACGGCGAGGCCGCCCCGACCCCGCGACCGCGTCCGTAAATGTAGTTGAGGGCGAACTCCAGGCCCTGCGGCGTTACCGCATGCAGGCGCGCCCCGACCTCACTCGCCTCCGCCGGATTGCGCTTGAAGTCGCCCTGCCTGAGGCTGGTGCCCCGCAGGTCGAAGATTGGAGTGACGAAGGTTCCTTGCTCCGGGTGGGCGACGTTGTTGTTTTGCACCTGCCCGGTGCGCAACGGGTTGGGGAACGGCAGTGCCCACGGCTGGGGCAGGAAGCCGGACTTGATGCCGGGCTGGAAGTCGAAGGGATTGTACACGACCTCCAGGAAGGTGTTGGAGAACGGCCCCACCTCGCCGATGTCCCACAGGCCCTTGGCCAGCCAGAGGGGCACGCGGATGTTCTCCCACGACTCCTGCTGGAAGTGCCAGGTGATGTCGAGCGGGTTCCAGATGTCCATCAGGCGGAACTGATCGCTCTCGCCCCAGATCACCTGCTGGCGGCCGATGCGGAAGCTGACCGGCACGTCCTTCAGCTTGAAGTCGACGTACACCTCGCGCAGCCGGTTCGAGAACTTGTCGTTCGTCCGGTCCTGGCCGTTCAAGCGACTGTACGCTCCCGGCAGCAGGGCGCCTCCCGGGCCGACGGCGCCGATCCGATTGCCCCGGATCGGGCCACCGACGAGATCGTCGTAGCGGGTCTGACCGATCTGGTTACCGGTCGGCGCGATGTCGTAGAAGCCGTCGTACACACCCCGATAGAGGAAGTACAGCTTCGATCTCTCGATGAACGGAATGTTGAACTTGTCGACCAGCTTGCCGTTCTCCAGCCAGTCCCAGTCGATGCGGAGCCGGAACGTGTTGCGGTTCTGAACGAACTGGAACTTGCCGAGTTCCGGATGACGGATCAGGTTCTGCGTTTCGAAGTTTCCCGAGATCTGAAACTTCCCGTACTTGATCGTAGCGCTCGCCGGCCCCGCGCCGATGCCGATCGCCACGATGGCCATGAGGCCCACCGCAAGCAACCCACCCCATCGAGAGTTCGCACGTCGTGCTGACTCGCCCATAGCACCCCTCCTTCACACGCGGCAGCCGCCGAATCTCTCCCCACTCGGCTGCGCAGATGCGTGCTCATACTAAAAAAACGATCTCCTTGGCAAGCTAAAAACTCGCCGTTGCGCCGCGCCCTGCCGGGTTGGCCGCCGCGCGTTGACTTGCCCGGGTGCCCTTGTTACTCGCTGGCCATGGCCGTGCGTACGCGTTTTGCCCCCAGCCCGACCGGATATTTGCACATCGGCAGCGCCCGAACGGCCCTCTTTTCGTACCTATACGCCCGCCACCACGGCGGCACCTTCGTTCTCCGTGTCGAGGACACCGACCGCGAACGCTCGACGACGGAGTCGATCAACGCCATTCTGGAGGCCTTGCGCTGGCTCGATCTCGACTGGGACGAGGGGCCTTCCTACCAGAGCCAGCGCTGGGACATCTACCGCGAGCATGCCGAGCGCCTACTGCAGGCGGGGCTCGCCTACCGTTGCTACTGCACCCCCGAAGAGCTGGAAGCCAAGCGGCAGGCCGCGATCGCGGCGGGTGGCAAGGCGATGTACGACCGCACCTGCCGCGGCGCCCCGGGCCGCGGCGACGGGCCGTTCACCGTCCGCTTCAAGGCGCCGCTGGACGGCGAGACCTACGTTCCCGACCTGGTCAAGGGACCTGTCGTCTTTCAGAACAAGGAGCTGGACGACCTGATCCTGGTTCGCTCCGATGGGGTTCCCACCTACAACTTCTGTGCCGTCGTGGACGACGCGCTGATGACCATCACCCACATCATCCGCGGTGAAGATCATCTCACCAACACGCCCAAGCAGATCCAGATCTATCGCGCCCTCGGCTATCCGGTGCCGGCCTTCGCCCACATTCCGCTCATTCTGGGCCTGGACCGCGCCCGGCTGAGCAAGCGCCACGGCGCGACCTCGGTGACCGCCTATCGCGACATGGGCTACCTGCCCAACGCCGTCATCAACTACCTGGCCCGGCTCGGCTGGTCCCACGGCGACCAGGAGATCTTCACCCGCACCGAGCTGATCGAGCACTTCACCCTCGACAGCGTCGGCAAGTCGGCCGGCATCTACAACCCCGAGAAGCTGGAGTGGGTCAACTTCCAGCACTTGAAGGCGCTGTCGCCCGCCGCCCTGGCGGCGGCGGCGAGGCCGTTCATTGCCGCGCGCGGGTGGACGCAGTACGCCGGTGACGAGGCCTGGTTGCAGCACGCGCTGGTAACGCTGCAGGAGCGCGCCAAGACGCTGCTGGAGCTGGTCGACGGGGCGCGCTTCTACCTCTCGGACGACATCGAGTACGACGCCAAGGCCGTCGCCAAGCATTGGCGCGCCGAGATCACGGCGCCGCTGCGCGAGCTGAGCGAGGCGTTGACTGCCCTGCCCTCCTGGGACCACGATGCGCTGCAGGCCGCCTTCAAGAGCGTCATGGAGCGACACGGTCTCGGGCTGGGGAAGCTGGCCCAGCCGGTACGGGTGGCATTGACCGGCGGCACGGTCAGCCCCGGGATCTTCGAGGTGATCGAGGTCCTCGGCAAAGAGCGCACGCGGGCGCGTCTCGAGCATGCGCTCGGCCACGTCGGAGCCAGCCCCGGCGCGCCGGCAGCGACCGGCTGAGCATGTTGACAAGCGACAGGGCACCGCTTAATCTGCAGCCGTTTCGTGGTGAGGAGTCGGCTAATTGGTAAGCCACCTGACTCTGGATCAGGCGATTGTAGGTTCGAGTCCTACCTCCTCAGCCAAGGCAAT
>CAZYMF010000230.1:0-7407 GCA_964648215.1 uncultured Binatia bacterium (SeqCode)
CGCCGCAGCCCTTCCAGATCCTCAAGATGGACAAGCGCCGCGGCAACATCGTCGTCTCGCGCCGCACCGTGCTGGAAGAGACCCGCGCCGAGCAGCGTTCGGAGCTGGTCCAGAGCCTCGAGGAAGGCCAGATCATCGACGGCGTGGTCAAGAACATCACCGACTACGGCGCCTTCGTCGACCTCGGCGGCATCGACGGCCTGCTGCACGTCACCGACATGTCCTGGGGCCGTGTGAACCGACCCTCGGATGTGGTGCAGGTCGGCGAGCACGTCAAGGTCGTGGTCCTCAAGTACGATCCCGAGCGCGGCCGGGTGTCGCTGGGGATGAAGCAGATCCTTCCCGATCCCTGGACGACGGTGGCCGAGCGCTACCCGATCGGCGCGAAAGTGCGCGGCAAGGTGGTGAGCCTGGCCGATTACGGCGCCTTCGTCGAGCTGGAGCCGGGGATCGAGGGCCTGGTGCACGTCTCCGAGATGTCGTGGTCCAAGCGCGTCGCCCACCCCTCGAAGGTGGTCGAGGTCGGCCAGGACGTGGACGTCGTCGTCCTGGACGTCGACACGGCCAACTGCCGTATCTCGCTCGGGCTCAAGCAGGCCGAGCCCAATCCGTGGGAGATGATGCGCATCAATCACCCGATCGGCAGCCACGTTCAGGGCAAGGTCAAAAACGTGACTGACTTCGGCGTCTTCGTCGGCGTCGAGGACGGCATCGACGGGCTGGTGCACGTCTCCGATCTGCACTGGACCAAGAAGGTCAAGCATCCCTCCGAGCTCTACAAGAAGGGCGACGACATCGAAGCGGTCGTGCTGGGGATCGACGTCGACAACGAGCGTGTCTCCCTCGGGGTGAAGCAGCTGGCCGAGGATCCGTGGCAGACGATGCCCAAGCGGCATCCGGTCGGCAGCCGTGCCAAGGGCCGGGTGACCAGCGTGACCGACTTCGGCGTCTTCGTCGAGCTCGAAGAAGGCGTGGAGGGACTGATTCACGTTTCGCAGCTGAGCTCCGAGCGCGTCGACAAGCCGCAGCAGATTTTTCAGCCGGGCCAGGAGGTCGACGCCGAGGTGACGCAGATCGACAGTCGCGAGCGCAAGATCGGGCTCAGCATCAAGGCGCTGCGCCGCAGCGAGGAGCGCGAGGAGGTCGAGTCGTACATGAAGCGCGAGCGCGAAGGGGCGCGATTCTCTTTCGAGGACATCCTCAACGAGGAGCTCCGGCTCGATCGTGAGGAAAGCGGCGCCAGCAAAGATAGGAGCTGATCCGCCGCCATGACCAAGCGCGATCTCATCGAAGAGGTCGTGAAGCAGTACCCGCAGTTCTCGCGGCGCGACGCCGAGGTCATGGTGAACTCGGTGTTCGAGAGCATGGCGGACGCGCTGCGGCGGGGCGACCGCATCGAGATCCGCGGCTTCGGCAGCTTCGTCGTCAAGCCGCGCCAGGCCCGGCAGGGGCGCAACCCCAAGACCGGGCACGTGGTGGCGGTCGCCGCCAAGCGCGTGCCCTTCTTCAAGGTCGGCAAGGAGCTCAAGCTGCGGGTCGACGGCAAGCCGTTGGACGAGACGGCGGCGGGCACTTGAGCGACCGGTCCATGTCCGTGCTCTGGGCCCCCTGGCGCATGGCCTACGTGGCCGGGCACAAGGAGCCGGGCTGCCTGTTCTGCAACGTTCCCAAGGCGGCCGACGCGCGCGCGACGTTGCTGCTGGGGACGACCTCTCACGCGCTCGTGATGCTCAATCGCTTTCCCTATGCCAACGGCCACGTGATGGTGGCGCCGCTGGCGCATACCGCCGACCTCGACGGCCTCGATGCCGCGGCCTATGCCGGCGTGATGGCCGCGCTGCGCCAGGCGGTGCGCGTGCTGCGCGAGGCGTTTCAGCCGCAGGGTCTGAACATCGGCATGAACCTCGGCGCCGCCGCCGGCGCGGGCGTTGCCGATCACCTGCACTGGCACGTCGTGCCGCGCTGGATCGGCGACACCAACTTCATGCCCCTGCTCGGCGAGGTGCGGGTGATGCCCGAGCACCTGCTCGCCACCTACGACCGGTTGCGCCCCCACTTCGGCGCCTTGGCGGAGACGGGCGCGTGAGCCGGCCGCGCCGGCGCCGTGACCTTCGTGTTGCCCCTGGGGTAGGGCCTCCCTATAATCGACGCACGGGCTCGTAGGCGCGCCAGGAGAGGCGTTCCGACCGAACCGGCGGAAAGGTGGTGCGGATGCAGACAGCGCGGACCCTTGGGGAGTTGCGAGAATCGGGCCATCAGGTTCGCACCGTGCGAGCGGAGATGCGGCGCAACCTGCTCGATCGCCTCGGCCGCAGCGAGCGTATCCTCCCCGGCATCATCGGCTTCGACGACACCGTCATCCCCGAGATCGAGAATGCCATCCTCGCCGGTCATCACATGGTCTTCCTCGGCGAGCGCGGGCAAGCCAAGTCGCGGATCATCCGCGGCCTGACGGCGTTGCTCGATCCGCTGGTGCCGGCGGTGCGGGGCTGCGAGATCAACGACAGCCCGTTCGCGCCGATCTGCAAGGAGTGCCGCCGCCGCGCCGCCGAGCAGGGCGACGCGCTCGAGATCGAGTGGATCGAGCCCGACAGCCGCTACGCCGAGAAGCTGGCGACCCCCGACGTGTCGATCGCCGATCTGATCGGCGAGATCGACCCGATCAAGGTCGCCGAGGGCCGCTACCTCGCCGACGAGGAGACCATCCACTACGGCCTCGTGCCGCGCACCAACCGCGGCATCTTCGCCATCAACGAGCTGCCGGATCTGACCGAGAAGGTGCAGGTCGGGCTCTTCAATCTGATGGAGGAGAAGGACGTCCAGATCAAGGGCTACAAGATCCGCCTGCCGCTGGACATCGTGATCGTGGCCAGCGCCAACCCCGAGGACTACACCAACCGCGGGCGCATCATCACGCCGCTCAAGGATCGCTTCGACGTCCAGATCCGCACCCATTACCCGCACTCGATCGAGGACGAGATCGCCATCATGGAGCAGGAGCTGCCGCCCATCGATCGCGCCGAGCGCACGGTCGGCATGCCGCCTTTCCTGCGCGAGATCATCGCCCAGTTGACCTTCGAGGCCCGCGACTCCAACGAGATCAACCAGTCCTCCGGCGTCAGCGTTCGCGTCAGCATCAACAACTACGAGAGCGTGATCAGCAACGCCGAGAAGCGCGCCGTGCGCGTCGACGAGCGCGAGATCGTGCCGCGCCTGAGCGACCTCCACGCCGTGCTCGCCTCCACCGCGGGCAAGCTCGAGCTGGAGTACGCCGGCGAGGACAAGAAGGCCGACGAACTCATCGACCGCCTGCTCAACCGCGCCATTCTCAAGGTGTTCGACAAGGCCCTCGATGCGGAGCAGCTCAAGCCCGTCCTCGAGTACTTCGAGAAGGGCGGCGGGGTCGAGGTCTCCGACAGCATGCCGGCGGCGGAGTACCTCGACGCGCTCAAGGCGATTCCGGGCCTGCAGGACGCCATCCGCCCCCTCGGCGGCGTCGAGAGCCCGGGCTTCATCGCCGCCGCCATCGAGCTGATCTTCGAAGGGCTGCACCTGCACCAGAAGCTCAACAAGGATCGCGAAGGGGGACGCTACTCCTACCGCGCATGAGAGCCGCCGAGCCGAGCAGGACCGGTAGGGGGGAAGGGCGCGAGGGGCGACCGGCCGTGCCGTCGCTCGCCACCGACTCATGATCGTCACGCGCTACACGGAGTGGGACGGCAGTCAGCGCGTGCGGCTGACGGCCGATCAGGTTTTCGAGAAGCTCTCCGAGTATCTCTCCTACACCGACGACGTGCAGCAGGCGCTCGACTGGATGACGCGCCAGGGCTTCGACTGGGAAGGCGTGCAGGTGCTCGGCCTCGACGACTTCCTCGAGGAGCTGCGCGAGGCGATGCGGCAACGCTACCGCGACTTCAACCTCGACTCGTCGCTCGACGAGATGCGCCAGCGCCTCGAGGACATTCTCGACCTGGAACGCGACACCCTCGACAACGACACGCCTCCCGAGCGCGCCGGCGGCAAGCGCGACTTTCTCGATCAGCTGCCGCACCCGCTGAGCGAGGCCATCGAGCGGATGAAGCAGTACGAGTTCGAGGACGCGCAGGCGCGCAGCGATTTCGAGAACCTGCTCGAGGAGCTGGAGAACGTCCGCGACCTCGAGGACTTCCAACGCCGGCAGGGCGATCTGTTCCACGGGCCGCAATCGCTCGGCTACCAGGAGGCCCTCGATCTGATGCGCGAGATGCAGCGCCTCAAGCAGTTGGAGGAGGCGCTCTTCGACGGCGACCTGGAGCAGATCTCCCTCGACGATCTGCGCGAGCTGCTCGGTCCCGAGGCGCTGCAGAACTTCCAGACGCTGAAGCAGGTGCGCCTGCTGCTCAACAACGCCGGCTACCTGACCCAGAAGCAGGGGCGCGCCCAGCTCTCCCCCAAGGGCATCCGCCGCATCGGACAGCTGGCGCTGCGCGACATCTACCAGGGTTTGCTGCGCGACCGGCCGGGGGCGCACCAGATGGACCATCGCGGCCAGGCCGACGCCCGGCCCGACGCGACCAAGAACTACCACTTCGGCGACCCGCTCAACCTCGACCTCGTCGGCACGCTGAAGAAGGCGCTGGCGCGCCGCCAGGGCGCGCCGTTGGCGATGGAGCCGGGCGACTTCGAGGTGTTCGACACCCAGTACGCCACCACCACCGCCACCGTGCTGCTGCTCGACATGAGCTGGTCGATGAGCTGGGAGGGCCGCTTCGCCGCCGCCAAGAAGGTGGCCATGGCGCTGGAGAGCCTGGTGCGCGCGCGCTACCCGCGCGACTACTTCGCCATCGTCGGCTTCTTCACCCGCGCCGTGGAGCTGAAGGCGCGGGACCTGCCCGAGGCGAGCTGGAACATGGGCGACCCGTTCACCAATCTGCAGGACGGGCTGCGTCTGGCCAGCGATCTGCTCAAGCGCCACCCGAGCCAGAACCGGCAGGTGATCGTCATCACCGACGGCCAGCCGACCGCCTACTTCTCCCGCGGCCGCCTCTACTGCGAGTGGCCGCTGTCCTTCGGCGGCATCAGCATGCGCGCCGCGCAGGAGACGCTGAAGGAGGTCGAGCGCCTCACCCGCCGCGGCGTCACCATCAACACCTTCATGCTCGACGACAGCCCCAGCCTGCGCGCCTTCGTCGAGCGCATGACCAAGATCAACAAGGGCCGCGCCCTCTATACCCGCCCCGACCGCCTCGGCGAGTACCTGCTCGTCGACTACATCGGCAAGAAGCGCAAGAAGGTGTGAGGGGGCGCGGGTCTGCTCCGGGGCGGATCGCGACCGTCCTGCCCATGGTCGCGATTTCGATGTGGTCTGGATCGATGCCCTCGTCGGCACCGGTAAGGAGGTCGTGATCTATTCCGCGGTCTTCGACCACTTCTTTCTCTCCCGCGATGGTGGTCTGGACTCGCTTTGCCGGCGCGAGGCATCGCGTGCTCCACTCCAGACCTACCCACCGCCCGAGCGAATCGAGATCCCGGGCGAAGCACTCGTGCTGAAATACGGGGAGATCCGCAATCTCAACCTGGCCTTCTACAGCCTTCAGGACGAGGCGGGTGCGGATGCCGACTAGGTCCTCCAGAACCGTCGTGCGCCCCGCTATCACTTCAACCGCGCCGGCTCCGCCACCTCCTCCGCCTCGGCGGTGTCGCGGTGGACCTCCTCGCGGATGATGCGCTCGGTGGCCGCCTCCAGGTACTCGGTCAACGCGTGGTTGAGCTCTCGAAACTCCGGCCACAAAATCGTCTGCACGAAGGAGTTGGGGGCGCGCAGCATCACCGTGGTGCGGCGCTGGCCGCGGTAGCGGTACGGGCGCAGCTCGTAGCGGCGACAGAGGGCGAGAAACAGACGGCGCGACCAGTGATCGGGGAACGTGAACTTGATCTCCACTGCCTGATCGGCCCGCCCCGCTTCGTTCAGCCGTTGCCGGATACGCTCGAGCGCCGCGGCCGCGGCCAATCGTTCGCCGTGTGTGCCGGCACCCGCGAATAGTGCCTCGATCTTGCGCAGCTTCTCCCGCAGCTGCCGTTCTTCATCCATCGCGCCTTCTTTGCGGGAGGCGGCGAGAAATTCAAGTCAAGGATCCCAGGGAGGGAGCGGACGGCGGCGAAACGGTGAAAAGTCCCAAGGGTCGCATGGCCAACCAACAAGGTGGCACCGGGCTCTGTCCGGTGCGAGATCGGTTGCTGATCACTCGGCGAAACCTGCCCCATTGGCAGATCGGCGGATCGGCCTACCCCATCACCTCTCGCAACAAGAACCTGCAACCGCGCAAGCCCGGCGCATGGCATCGACGCCTGCAAGCACCTGGACGCCGAGCGGTACACCCTCCGGGCTCTAGTGCATCGGCCGGTGCATTGAGGGCGCACCGGACAGAGCCCGGTACCACCAGATCTGGTTTGCTCGGTGTTGTCCTAGGACGGTCCGACCGGTTGCTCCCTGGAACCAAGCATGATCGTCTCTCCCGAAGATGCCTGACGGCGGAGAAAAGGCGAGGAAGGGCAAGGGTTGTACGCCGGCCAGTCAAGAAGGTGGCACCGGGCTCTGTCCGGTGCGAAACGAGTTGCAGATTACTCGGCGAAACCTACCCCATTGGCAGATCGGCGGGTCGACGTACTTCATCACCTTTCGCACAAAGAACCTGGAACTGCCGGCGGAAGCCCGGCGCATGGTTGTCGACGCCTGCAGGCACTTCGACGCGACGCGGTACACTCTCTGGGCCGCAGTGGTGATGCCCGACCATGCTCACCTCCTGCTGCAGCCGGCGGAGATCGAGCCCGGACGCTGGTGGCCGCTGGCGACGATTCTGAACTCGATCAAAGGATTCACCGCGCGGCAGATCAACGACCTGCTCGAGCGCAGCGGGTCGGTGTGGCTGGATGAGCGTTTCGACCGCATCGTGCGCGACGAAGCCGAGCTGATCGAGAAGTGGACTTACGTACGGATGAACCCCGTGAAGAAGGGGCTGTGCGCGAGGCCGGAGGATTGGGATGCACTGTATGAGTGGAGGCGCTGAGGGTGCACCGGACAGAGCCCGGTGCCACCAGATCCGGTTTGCGCGGTACTACCCTCGGACGGTACGGCCGGTTGCTCCCTGGAACCAAGCATGATCGTCTCTTCCGAAAATGCCCGATGGGGAGAAAAGCGGAGGAGGTCCAAGGGTCGCAGACCAGCCAGCCAAGAAGGTGGCACCGGGCTCTGTCCGGTGCGAGACTCAGTGCCGGATCAGTTCGGCGGGAGCAGGACGTCGTCTTCACCTTCTCGCGCCGTCGGCGCCCGTAGCCGCCGGCCGGAGATCCCCCTCACCTTGATCCTCTCCCATCCGGGAGAGGAGACCCTTCAAGATAGGTTCTTCCCTGGTTCCACGCTGCGCGTCA
>CAZYMF010000231.1:0-7367 GCA_964648215.1 uncultured Binatia bacterium (SeqCode)
TGCCGACCTGGGCGATCTCCTTCTGGTCGCGGGTCGGCTTGGAGAGCCCCTTGAGCTCGCCGATGACGGTCTCGACCGCCTTGTCGATACCGCGCTTGATGCTCATGGGATCGTGCCCGGCGGCGACCATCTTGGCGCCCTCCGCATAGATCGCGCGGGCCAGCACGGTCGCCGTGGTGGTGCCGTCGCCGGCGACGTCCGAGGTCTTGCTGGCGACCTCCTTGACCATCTGCGCGCCCATGTTTTCGAACTTGTCTTCGAGCTCGATTTCCTTGGCGACGGTGACACCGTCCTTGGTGATGTTCGGGGCGCCGAACGATTTTTCGAGCACGACGTTGCGCCCCTTGGGTCCGAGGGTCACGGTGACCGCGTCGGCGAGCACGTTGACCCCGCGCAGGATGCGGTCACGCGCGTCTTGGCCGAATTTCAGAACTTTTGCGGGCATGGTTTTAGCCTCCTAACGTTTCTTTGAATCCGTGGAATTCCGTGTTGCGGATTGATTGAATGGGGAAAGCGGCAGGATCAACGCTCGACCACGCCGAGGATGTCCTCCTCGCGCATGATCAGGTGCTCCTCGCCGTCGATCTTGATCTCGCTACCGGAGTACTTGCCGAACAGGATCTTGTCGCCGACCTTGACCTCCAGCGGCGTCAGCTTCCCGTTGTCGTTCACCTTGCCCTTACCGACGGCCACCACCTTGCCTTCCTGCGGCTTTTCCTTGGCCGTGTCGGGGATGATGATTCCCCCCTTTGTCTTTTCCTCCTCGGCGATGCGCTTCACTATCACGCGATCCTGCAATGGCCGAATTTTCATGATCCTCTCCTTTCCTCTCGAACGACACTCATCATGTCTTGAATTTGGGTCGACGATAGTGACCGGGCGTACAAACACCGAGTCAAAAAGTCGGCGACAGGTTAACCACCGAAGGTTCGATGTCAAGGGGCTCTACGGCCGTATTTTTCGCAGCTCCTCCTCGAAGTACTGGCGGTAGAGCAGATCCCACTCCCGACTCCCCGGGGGAACCCGACGCTTCAGGGAGGCAATTTTTTGCCGCACGAGCGAGTCGATGTGCGCGGAGAGCTCGTCTTCCTGGGTCAGCAAACGCTTCAGCTCGGCAAGCGCGAGCCGCTCGTTGTCGACCTCGGCCAGTCCCTCGTCGCGCAGAACACGCAGGATCTCGTGCGCCAGGAAGGACACCCGCGCTTCGCTCAACTTCTTCATTAGAGCGGGAAGTTGCGCTCGCGGGCCAGGCGCTCCATGATGCCGCGCACGATGAGCCGCTGGTCCATGCCCACGGTCTGCCGCGCGTGGGTGGCCGCCAGCCGCTCGGCTTCGGCCTCCAACGCCGCCTCGTCGGCAAAGCTCTTGGCGAGAATCTCGCCGATCCGAGCGGCCAAGCGCGGTTGTTGCCCCTTGAGCCGAAACAGCTCTCCCTTTTGGATGCCGCGCGTGATCAGAAGCGCCATCCTCTCGATCTCAGACTCTCGTACCACGACCGCCTCTACCTATCCGTATCGCAGCAGCGACGCAACCGACGCGGTGGCGGCCCCGAATGATCGCCTCCCGGGTGCAACAGCCACCGTCGGCCAGGGTGCCTCAACGCAAAAAAACATTGACTTCCCGACGGGGCCGGCAGTAGATTCCGGCCACTGGGCGGCGTTAGACCGCCCTTGAGCCCTGGGGTCGGGGGCGACGCGGGTGGGGGAGAAGGTCGGAACGCCTCAAGGGCAAGGAGGCGCTTCATGTCATCCAAGCTGTACGTGGGCAACCTTCCCTTCAAGGTCCGCGAGGAAGACCTGCTCCCCTTGTTCCAGCAAGCCGGGGCAGTGCAGGCGGTCAACATCATCCGCGACAAATTCTCGGGCCAATCCCGTGGCTTCGGCTTCGTCGAGATGGGCTCGGAGGATGAAGCGCAGAAGGCCATCGAGCTGCTCAACGGCCACAGCCTGGAACAGCGGGCTCTCATCGTGAACGAGGCGCGGCCGCAGACGCCGCGTCCGGCCCGCGGGTCGGGCCCCGGCGGCCGCCCCGCTGCGGGCGGCTATGCCCGTCGTGGCAAAGTTGGTGGCGGCTACGGCGGCATGGGCAACTCGGGCGGCGGCGAGTACGGTTCGGAATAGTAGCCAGGCAGCGATCCCGGCCGAGGGAAGCTTCGCCCCACGCTGCCGTTGGTCGCTCCCCGCGGCGACTCGTTGCAACTCGACTCAACTCAAGCAAGTCTCGGGCTTCGTGAAATCTGGCCGCCGCCATCCTCGGCGGGCGATTCAGCGGCCGGCAGGCACACGCTGAAGCGCGAACCCCGGTCCACCACGCTGTCGACGCTGATCTCACCGCCCATCTCGCGCGTGAGCCGCGCCGAGATCGACAACCCGATTCCCACCCCGCCAAACTCCTTCGCATTCGTGGCCCGATGGAACGGCTCGAAGATCTGGGGCAGATCCACCGGTGCGATGCCGATGCCCGTATCGCTGACCCGAAGGCGCACCCGGCGGGCATCGCCCGGGTCGGGGCTCGCCCCGAGGCGGATCTCGCCGCGCTCGGTGAACTTGACCGCGTTGGACAGCAAGTTCACCAGCACCTGTCGCAGGCGGTCCCGATCCGCGACCACCGTCAGCCCGCCCGGATCCTCGGCAACGACGCTCACCGGCTTGGATTCCACCGAGGCGGCAATCAGCGCCGCGACCTCGCCGAAGAGCGGTGCCAGCGCCACCGGCTCCAGGTTCACGGTCAGCTGTCCGGCCTCGATACGCGAGAGATCGAGCAGATCGTTGATCAGGTAGACGAGGGTCTGGGCGCTGGCGACGACGCGGAGCAGCGGCTGACGAACGGCGGCGGGGACCTGTCCGAAACTTCCATCGAGTGCCAGCTGCACGTAGCCGAGAATCACGTTGAGGGGAGTGCGGAGCTCGTGCGAGACGTTGGCCAGAAACATGTTCTTGGCCTCGTTGGCCTGGGCCAGGGCGGCGTTGGCCTGACGCAGCTCTTCGTTCCGATGAAACGAGTCGTAACGGTATCGCTCCAACGACACGGCGCCGGCTACGGTGAGAGCACCGATCGCGGTCAGCCCGATGGTCGTGATCGGGATCGACGTGACGCTCTCGGCACCGAGGCTCACCGCCCCCAGGTAGGCGCAGAGCGCGGCGGCCACGACGGGAAACTGCCCCCAGCCGCCGAGGGGGAGGAAAACCGTCACCCCCGTCATCAGGTAGGCGAGAGCAAGGGCGAGAACTTCCGCCTCGCCGTGCGCCAGCGTGTTGTAGGCTCCGATGAGAAGGCACAAGAGCACGCAGGCGACCGTCACCACCATCCGGCTATGCCGGGTGCCCGGCTCGCGACGCGTGATCACCACGGCGACCAGGCACACCAACACCTCGATCCCGAAGATGGTTCCGTACAGGAGCGAGCGCCCGGGATGCGCCAGGTGCTCCGGCACGTACGCGGCGGCAAAGGTCACCACGAAGACGGCCGTCAGCGCGGGAACCCGCGCGGCGACCAGCCGGGCCGTCTCTGCCGCGTAGAGTGTCTTGGTGGACGAGATCATGTCGCCCGGGTGTTCAGCGCCCGCTGTGGATGTCGACGGCGATAGCATCATCGGCGGAGCCATGGCAATGTCGTCACCCCAGGCGATGATGCGGATGCGGATTTCCTCTGGCGAGCTTCGGTTCGGCACGTTTCGTCTCTTCCCCGCGAGGATCGGTCCATGCCATTGCCGGTCTTGATTGCTCACGGGGGCGCCGGCTCCATCGAGGCGCACGCGGCGGCGAGCTATCGGCGCGGCTGTGAAGCCGCCGTCGAAACCGGGTGCCGGCTGCTCGCCCAGGGCGGCACCGCGCTCGACGCGGTCGTCGCCACCGTCGTCGTTCTCGAAGAGAATCCGCTCTTCAACGCCGGTCGCGGATCGGTACTGACGTCCGCCGGCACGGTGGAAACCGATGCGTCGGCCATGGACGGGAGCACGCTCGACGGCGGCGGTTGCGGCGCCGTCAGCGGCGTGCGCAACCCGATCCTCCTGGCCCGGGCCATCCTCGCCGCGAGGCAGAACGTCTTGCTGGTCGGCGCCGGAGCCACGGCCTTCGCGCGCGAGCGCGGCCTGTCGCTGTGCGGACCCGCGGACCTCATCACCCCCGAGCAGCGCGCGCGGTGGCAGCGACGCGCCGCGGAGCCCGGCCCCGGCAACACCGTGGGCGCCGTCGCCGCCGATCGTCACGGGCACGTGGCCGCCGCGACGTCGACGGGCGGGATCTTCTACAAGCGACCGGGGCGCGTGGGCGACAGCGCGGTCATCGGCGCCGGCACCTATGCCGACGACACCACCGGGGCGGCTTCGGCCACCGGTGCCGGCGAAGCGATCATCCGCATGGGCCTGGCGCGCGGCGCCGTCGATCGCCTCCGCGACGGCCGCGATCCGATGGCGGCCGCGCAAGCGGCGATCGACGACCTGACCCGGCGCACCGGCGCCAGCGCCGGGCTGATTGTCGTTGACCGACTGGGTCGCATCGGCTACGCGCACGGGACGCCGAGCATGCCGGTGGCCTACTCCCAACCGGACGGAATCGTCTCGTTGTGCTGAACGGCACAGATCGTCGTTGCAGCCACGGGAAGGGCTGCGCTAGGAAGGGCGTGCACGTGTGTCCGCTCAGCCGCGGCCGCGACCCATGGAGCAGGACGCCCACAGGGGGGAGAGATGAAGCCCGCTGAATCCGCCACCGCCCTCCCCTTCGACCGGCCGTTCCATCTCCTGTGGGGCGTGTTCGCCGCGGTCGCCATCTTCTTCTTCACCATCTTCTGGGCAACGCTCTGCGTGGTCCTCACGCTCATCACGCGAAAACCGTGGCCGCCCGACGTCATCGGGCATATCTGGTGCCGGTGGATTCTCACCGTCTGCGGCATCAAGGTGGACATCGAGGGGCTCGAGCACCTCGATCCCCAACGCTCCTACGTGATCATCTCCAATCATCTGAGCAACTTCGACATCTGGACCACCTTCGATGCGGTGCCGGTCAAGATCCGCTTCGTCGCCAAGAAAGAGCTGCTCCGCTTCCCTTTCTTCGGCCAGGCGCTGGCGCTGAGCGACCACATCATCATCGACCGCTCGAAGCCGGAGCAGGCGGTGGAAATCATCAACCGCCAGGCAAGCCAACGCATCGGCGAGGGCTTCTGTATTCTGTTCTATGCCGAGGGCACCCGCAGCCGCGACGGCCGCGTGCACGAGTTCAAGAAGGGCGGCGTCACCCTGGCCTTGAAAACCGGCCTACCGATCATCCCGATGTCGGTGAGCGGCACGCGCAAGTTCCTGCCGCGCGGCAGCGCCATCATCCGCCCCGGCGGGCGGGTGAAGATCGTCATCGCGCCACCCATCGAGACCAAGGGTCTGTCCGTCGACGACCGCGACAAGCTGACGGAGCAAGTGCGTTCGGTCGTGGTCCAGAACTTCGTCGAAAACTACTGAGCGCGGGGCCCGGTGAGTCACCCGCCCCCCCACGCGCTACGCCAGGGCGAAGCGAAGAAGGACCAGAGATGCCCATCGGTGACCTGATTCGTCATCACGCCGCCAGTGCCGCATCCGCTCAGCGCGTCTTCCTGCGCTACCACGATCACCGCATCACCTTCGCTCAGTACTATGAGGAGTGCGTGCGCTGGGCCAACCTGCTGCTCGCTTTGCGGGATTCCCGCGGCCGCTTCCATGTCGGCGTTCTGCTCGACAACACGCCCGACTATCTCTACGCCCTCGGCGGCGCGGCGCTCGCCGGGGCCGTCGTGGTCGGCGTGAACAACACCAAGCGCGGCGAGCACCTCGCGCGCGACATCGCCCACAGCGACTGCCAGATCCTGGTGACGGAGGAGAAGTTCCTGCCGCTCCTCGCCCCGATCGCGGGCGATCTCGGCATCGCCGCCGACCGCCTGCTGGTGAGCCGGCGCTGGACGGATGCGGCGCCGGCGGGCGCAGCCATCGCCGGCCGCGATCTCGCCGGCACGCTCGCCGCCCTCGGCGGCGGCAGCGACCCTCTCGCCGCCGTCGGCGACAAGGACACCTACGTCCTGATCTTCACGTCGGGCACCGTCTCCGCGCCCAAGGCGGTCATCTGCTCGCACGGCCGCGCGGTCGAGACCGGCAAGAACGTCGGCGGCAACATGTACGGCCTGACCGCCGCCGACGTCGGCTACCTGGCGATGCCGTTGTTCCACTCCAACGCGCTGATGTGCGGCTACTTTCCGGCGCTGTACTACGGCTGCGGCCTGGGACTGATCCGGAAGTTCTCGAAGTCGCAGTGGCTCGACGACGTTCGCCGCTACCAGGTGACCTTCTTCAACTACACCGGCAACCCGCTCGCCTACATCCTGACCACCCCCCGGCGGTCCGACGATCATCTCAATCCGCTGCGCGTCTGCTTCGGCAACGAAGGTTCGCAGACGACGGTCGAGGAGTTCGCAACGCGCTTCGGTTGCCGGGTGATCGACACCTTCGGCTCCACCGAGGGCGGCGCCGGCGTCACCCGGCAGCCCGACGATCCGCCGGGGAGCATCGGCAGGCCGGCGCCCGGCATCACCGTCGTCGACGAGAGCGGCAACGAAAAGCCGCCGGCCCGCTTCGACGCCAGCGGCCGCCTGCTCAATCCGGAACAGGCCATCGGCGAGATCGTCAACACGCTCGGCACCGGCTGGTTCGAGGGCTACTACAAGAACGAGGAGGCCCTGCGGGCACGCACGCGCAACGGCTGGTACTGGAGCGGCGATCTCGGCTACCGCGACGAGCGCGGCTATCTCTACTTCGCCGGCCGCGACGTCGACTGGATCCGCGTCGACGGCGAGAACTTTCCCGGCCGCCCGATCGAGGAGATCCTCCTGCGCCACCCCCGCGTGGCCCTGGCCGCCGTCTACGGCGTGCCCGACGCGCAAGCCGGCGACCGCGTGATGGCGGCGCTCATCCTGCGCGAGGGGGAGCACTTCGACGGCGCCGAGTTCGCCACCTTCCTCGAGCGCCAGCCCGACCTCTCCCCCAAGTGGGCACCCACCTACATTCGGCTCTGCGTCCGCTGGCCCGAAACCGGCACCAACAAAGTCCTCAAGCGCGAGCTGCAGCGGCAGAAGTTTCGGCCCGACGCCTGCGGTGACCCCATCTTCTGGCGCCCGCGCGGAGAGCCGGTCTTTCGCCCTTTTGGCACGGCCGAGCTCGCCCAGGTGCGCGCAACCTTCGAAGCGGCCGGCAGCGCCGCTCGGCTGGACCTCTGAGCCAACCACCGCGACTTGATCTTCCGGCGCGCGCGGGGCATCGATGGCCGATGCGCCGGCGAGTGCTGTTCCTGCTCGTACCGCTACTGGTCTGTTCGCGACCGAATGGTAGCGCCGGGCGCAGCACGATGACGCCC
>CAZYMF010000232.1:0-7286 GCA_964648215.1 uncultured Binatia bacterium (SeqCode)
AGTGCCGGTAGGCATAGGCCATGTCTTGCAGGCGAACGCTGTCGACGGACTTCTGGGGCATGGGCTCTCCTCAACGAACGGCGAGATCGGCCAGCCGCGCCGCGAGCCCGGCCGCCTGCCGCAGAATGTCTTCCATGAGATCGCGGACGGGCTGGATGTCGCGAACCATGCCGGCGATCTGTCCCGCGGCGGCGGCCCGCTCCTCGGGGGTCTGCTCCTTCGGGCTGCGGATCTGGCGCCGTAGCTCGCCGAGCTCGGCCTCGTCGGCGCCACGCAGGCGCGCCTGCTCGAAGGCGCGCAGCGCCGTCGTCGTCAGCGCGCGCACCGTCCGCCCGGTCATCACCTCGCTGACGATGGTGTCGGTTTCCAGTGCCTGCAGCACCCGCCGCTTGTACCAGTCGGGCGCCTCGCTCTCCTCGGTGGCGATGAAGCGGGTGCCGAGCTGCACGCCGACGGCGCCGAGCGCCAACGCGGCGAGAAACCCGCGCGCGTCGCCGATGCCGCCGGCGGCCACCACCGGCACCTTCACCGCGTCGACCACCTGCGGCACCAGCGGCAGCGTCGACACCGTGCCGACGTGGCCGCCCGCCTCGCAGCCCGAGGCGACGATGGCATCGGCTCCCTCCGCTTCCACGCGCCGGGCGTGGGCGACCGTCGGCACCACCGGGATCACGATGGCGCCGGCGTCCTTCAGCCGCCGCACCACCGACTCGCCCGGATCGCCGCGGCCGGTGGTGACGATGGGCACGCCGAGCTCGATGCAGATGTCGGCGCGCGACTCGGTGAAGGCGCGGCCCATCGGCGTGATGTTAACGCCGAAAGGCCGCCCGGTCAGCTCACGCGTGCGCGCCACGTCGGCGCGCAGGTCCTCCTCCGTGCCACCGAACGTCGGCAGCACGCCGAGCCCGCCGGCCTCGCTCACCGCCGCGACCAGGCGCGGCCCGCCCGCCCCCTGCATGGCGCCTTGCAGGATCGGGTAGCGGATGCCGAGAAGGTCGCAGAGCGGGGTGCGGAAGGTGGGAGGCGTCGCCGCTGAATCTGCATTCAGTTGCATCGACTTCAGCGTAACAGAAGGAGCGAGGCACGGCTATTCGTCGGAAGCTGAAAGCCGAAAGCCCAAACTGGGAAGCGACAAGCCAAAGAGAGAAGTACGGCTTGGAACTTGCGACTTGAAGCTTGCGGCTGTCGCTCCTCGACCGCCTACGCGCGCTTGGCGACGAAACGGCCCTGGGCGATCTTTCCCGCCCCCGCCAGCTCGCCGAGAAAAGCGAACTCGCCGGCGAGCGCCTGCAGCGTGTTCATGTCGAAGCCGATGATGCGTAGCGCATCGTAGGTGAGCTGCATGTCGACCATCTTCAGGTACAGATCGACGTACTCGGGAAAGCGGCCGGTGTCCTCGGCCAGCTCGACGGCGCAGCCGTTGTCGCGCAGCAGCTGCGCGTAGCCGCCGAGATCCTGCACGTTGGGAAACTTCATGAAGCGCAGAAAGCGCTCGGCTTCGGCGGCCGACAGACCGGCCGGACCCTCGATCCAGTCGGTGAAGGCGATGCGGCCGCCGGGCTTCAGCAGGCGGGCGGCCTCGGCGATCAGCTGCGGCTTGTCGGTGACGTAGCACCAGGCGTCCTCGCCCCAGACGAAGTCGGCGCTCGCCGCCGGCAGCCCGCTGTTACAGACGTCGCCGAGGACGAAGCGAACGCGGTCCTCCACCCCCTCTTCCTGACAGCGCTGGCGGCCGCGCGCGACCACGGTCTCGGTGGCGTCGACGCCGGTCATCGCGGCGACGTCGCGGAAGCGGACGAGGAAACGCATGCCGGCGCCGTTGCAGCAGCACAGATCGACCCCGCGGGACCCCGCGCCGATCTGCGCGCGCTCGGCCAAGTCCATCGACGACTTGAAACCGCCGATGTGGATCTGCTGGCCCATGAGCAGCTCCCACAGGTCCCCCTCTTGTCCGTTGTAGACGGCTGTCACGTCCTTCAGACCCACATCGGCGATGGCTTTCATGGCAACTCGACCTCTGTGCCAATCCCTACCGATCCGTCGGTAGGCCGGGAATGACGTCTGCTGGCAAACCGGCTGACGCGGCTCAAAGACAGGTCCCGGCGCGGGGACGAAATGCCCTGCGGAGCCGGGCGACGGCACCGCGGCGGCGCCGAGATAAAATTCTGGCCACGGCTCGCCGCCGCGTGCTATGGCTGGGGCACCGTTCGGCACGCAACCGGCTCCAGATCCCTGGCGCCGGATCGGGCGGAGAGAGGATCGGATGAAGCGAATCGAACTGGCGGCGGCAGCCGTGGTGCTGCTGTGTTGTGCGGGGCCCGTGGCAGCGCGGACCCGTGGACTGCTCCCCTCCAACCAGCGGGTCACCGCGGCGGGCAAACAGATCGACCTCGGCAGCCTCGGCCTGTTCCCCTCGGGTATGGTGCTCAGCAAAGACGGCGGCTTTCTCTTCATCACCAACAACGGCTTTCTCAACCAGTCGCTGATGACGCTGAACACGGCGACGCTGGGCACCAAGCAGCAGATCATGGCGACCGGCTTCAACTCGCTGTTCCAGGGGATCGCCCTGAGCCCCGACGGCAAGACCGGGTTCGCCTCCGGCGGCGGGTCGGCCGATACGCAGAAACGAAACATCGTTCGTACCGCCACCATTTCGGCGACCGGCGGTATCGTGGTGGGGCCCAACATTCCCGTCTCCGATCCCATCCCCCCAAAAAGCTTCGGCACCTTCCCCGCCGGCATGGCAATGAGCCCTGATGGCCAGCGACTCTACGTGGCCCTGAATCTGGCCGGGTCGTTGGGGGTGATCGACGTCGCTTCGAAGACGCTGCTCACCACGATACCGGTGGGTCTGTCTCCCTGGGGCGTCGCCGCACACCCGACCCGACACGAGGTCTACGTCACCAACCGTGGCGATCAGACGGTCTCCGTCGTCGACACCGACACCAACGAGATGCGCGCCTCGGTGGCCACCGGCTCCAATCCCAACGCCATTGCCGTGACTCCCGACGGCTCCAAGGTTTTCGTCGCCAACGCCAATACTGACGATGTCACCGTCTTCGACCCGGCGGATCTGGCGACGGTGCGGACGATTTCGCTGACGCCGTTCGACGGCGCGCGGCCGGGTGCCAGCCCTTCGGCACTGGCGATCAGCCCGGACGGCAACACCGTCTACGTCGCCCTGGCGTGGGAGAACGCCGTGGCGGTGATCGACGCCCACACCGAGGAGCTGCGCGGCTACATCCCCACCGGCTTCTACCCGAGCGCGATCCAGGTCAGCCCCGACAGTCGGAGGCTCTACATCGCCAACATGAAGGGGGCGCGCACCTATCCGCGGACGCCCGAAATCCAGCCCGACGACTACAACTACAACAACCTGCTCCAGGGCACCTACGGCGTGCACGGCACCATCTCGGTGCTCCCCGTCCCGAGCCCGGCCAAGCTGCACGGCTACACGCGGCGCGTGATGTTCAACAACGGCTATCTGACCGGGGCGCGTCCCAGCAACCAGAATCAGGAGACCGGTCCCTGCTCGCCGATCCCGTGTACGGCCGAGGACGTCACGCCGATCAAGCACGTCTTCTTCATCGTCAAGGAGAACAAGACCTACGACGAGGATCTCGGCGATCTGCCCGAGGGCGACAGCGACCCGAGCCTGACGCTCTTTCCCCGTAACGTAACGCCCAACACGCACGCGCTGGTGGAGGAGTTCGTCCTCATGGACCGCTTCTTCGCCAACAGCGAGAAGAGCGAGCCGGGCCACAACTGGACGATGGGATCGATCGACACCGACTACGGCGAGCGCACCTGGCTGCCGGTCTCCTACCAGCTCCGCCCCGACGATCTCGGCAGCCACCTCTCGAGCTCGACCGGTGACGTCATCCGCGGCACCGTGGCCCCCATCGCCGTGCCCAAGGGCGGGTTCTGGTTCGACAACTGCCACGATCACGGCGTCAGCTTTCGCAACTACGGCGAGTTCCTGCGCGTCGACAATGACGGCAACCCACTCGACTACTGGGTCGCCAACACCAACCTCGATTTCCCCGTGTTCAACCTGCGTGTGACCGACGTCTACCGCTATCAGGTGTGGGCGGCCGACTTCGCGCAGCAGGTCGCCGACGGCACGGTGCCCCAGTTCACCTACATCGCCCTGCCCAACGACCACAACAACGGCCGCGCGGCGGGCTATCCCACGCCCGAGGCGTACGTCGCCGACAACGACTTCGCTCTGGGAAAGATCGTCGAGACCATCTCCAACGCCACCGACGTCTGGAAGCAGTCGGCGATCTTCGTGCTCGAGGACGACCCGCAGTCCGGCGGCGACCACGTCGACTCCCATCGCACCATCGGCACGGTGATCAGCCCCTGGGTGCCGCGCCACGCCGTCATCCATACCCGCTACGACATGGCGAGCATGCACCGCACGATGGAGCTGATTCTCGGCCTGCCGCCGATGAGCATCTTCGACCAGATGGCGATCGTCATGCGCGACGTGTTCACCGACACCCCCGACTACACGCCGTACACGGCGCTGCCGCAGAACATCCCGATCGACGTCAACCCGCCGGGGACCTCGGGCGCCGTGCTCTCGAGCCGCTACGACTTCAGCCGCCCCGACCGCGTGCCGGATGCGGTGCTCAACAAGATCCTCTGGGATTACTTCACCGGCCGGGAGACCGGACCGAACGGCAACAAGCGCTCGCGGCTGCGCCGGTAGGACGAACAGCAGCGGCAAGCTTCAAGCGAAAAGCTCCAAGCCGGAGGGTCGCTCGGAGTCGAGCGCGCGGTCATGCCGATCAACCGGGTCGATGGCCGGAAGAAGAAAACCGACGAGGACGCGAACGGTGGGTCAGGCCTTCTTGCCGGAGTGCTTCTCGCGGAAAGCGCGGATCGCGGCGACGTTCTCCGGCGACCCCATGCGCGCCGCCATCGCCTCGTTCTCCCGGGCCCGTGCCGCGCGCAGGGCCTCGGCGCGCGCGGCGAGCAGAAGCTGCTTGGTGTAGCGCAGAGCGGCCAGCGGCTGCGCCGCGATCTCGGCGGCCTTGGCCAGCGACGCCGGCAGCAGCTCGGTGTCGGGGAGGGCGCGAGCCGCGAGACCGATCTCGACCGCGCGGGTGGCATCGATCCATTCGTTGGTGAAGAGGATCTCGGCAGCCCGCTGCGGTCCGATGATCAGTGGCAGCAGCAGGCTGCTGCCGGCCTCGGGCACCAGGCCGAGTGAGACGAACGGCGCTCGCAGACGGCCGCTCTCGCCGACGTAGACCACGTCGCAATGCAGCAGCATCGTCAGCCCGACGCCGACGGCGACGCCGTTGACCGCGGCGAGCAGCGGCTTGTCGAACGAAGACAGCTCGTCGACGAACGGCCCGAAGGCGTGTCCGCTCCCCATTTCCCCGATGTCCTGCCCGGCGGAGAAGGCGCCGGCCGCGCCGGTGATCAGCACCGCGCGCACGCGATCGTCGTCGCGGGCCTCGGCGAGCGCCGCCCGCGTGTCGTCGTAGAGGCGATCGTTGAAGGCGTTGCGCCGCTGGGGACGGTTCAGGGTGATGAACGCGACGCCGTCGCGGAGCTCCTCGATCAACGTCTCCCGCTTCATCCGCCGGCCCCCGGCGTGACGCGGTCCGGCCGGCCCGACCAGCTCCACACCAGACTGGTGCGGCTGACGCCGAGCATCATGCCGCCGAGCGCGTTCGGATGGATGAACAGGTTGCCGACTTCGGGCCCTTCCCGCGGTCCGGTCCAATCATTCGGCACGTACTCGAGCAGCCGATCGCGAATCGCGGGAAGGTGATCCGTCTCGGCGTAGCACATGTAGAGGCTCGGCCCCCGCTTGGCGAAGAAGCGGCCCATGGTCTTGTTCGGGTCGTTGGGGGTAATGATCTCGAGGCGGTCGGGACGGTCGGGGTGAAACAGGGTGAGCACGCCCTCGTAGCCGTACTGCGGCGAGCCGATCGGCACGAAGCTCGAAGTATCCAAGCCAAAGTGCTCGGCGAAGGTGGCAACGCTCGGCTGAAACGCCGGCACCAGCAGAGTGACCTCGTAGAGATGGCTGACCAGCCCGACCGGCGGACGGTCGGCGTCCTCCGAGATCACCAACCGAAGCCCGGCAACCTGGGTCTGGTCGGGAGCGAGAAAGACCTGCCCGCTCTCTTCGGCAAAGGCGACACGGCGCGAGCGTAGGCGTTCCGTCAAGCCGGCAAGATCGCGCGTGGCCACGCCCGCGGCGAACAGACCGCCCTTGCTGCGCGCGACGAAGTCGGCAATGGCGCCGGCGCCGTCCGGCTCGAGCAGCTCGACCTGGCTGGAGCCCAGCTGCAGCACCGTCCGCCGCGCCGCCAGGCAGGAGACGCGATCCTCGCCCACTGTCTCACCATCCAGCAGCC
The DNA here is from genome assembly GCA_964648215.1 of uncultured Binatia bacterium (SeqCode). GTDB lineage: Bacteria > Desulfobacterota > Binatia > HRBIN30 > JACQVA1 > CAZYMF01. The sequence continues at coordinate 6,384 of CAZYMF010000232.1, forward strand.
GGCGGAACGCCGCCGCAGCAGCGCTGCGGTCCGTGACGGCTACCTGGACTCGATCGACGTGGGTGAGCATTGGATCTCGGAGAGGTTGTTACGTTGCTAGGTTGTTAGGTTGTTGATTGTTAGGCCCACGGCGCCCGAGCTCCTAACAACCTAACAACGAACAACCCAACAACCTATTTCTCATACAGCTTCACCACCTTCACCCCGTCCGGCGACGCCTGCATGCACAGGTCGCACAAGGTGCACTCGTCGAGGTTGTCCTCGACGGTGGCGACGGTGCCCGCCTCGGCGCCGGCTTTGAAGATCTTCACCGGGCAGACCTCGACCAGCTTGCCGGCGAGGCCCGCCGTCTTGCGAACGACGCCGTTGTCGACATCAACGCGGATGAACATGGCCATGGCTACGCCCTCGCTCCGGCGCCGCTGAGACGCTCCTGCACTAGTTTCGGAATGTCGCCGATCTCCTCCGCAACCGAGATGCCGGCCTCTCTCATCCGGCGGATCTTGTCGGCCGGCGAATCGACCTTCTTCTCGACCACGGTGCCGGCGTGGCCGAAGCTCATTCCCGGCATCTCGTCCATGAAGCGGCCGGCCACGAACGCCACGATCGGCAGCCGGCTCTTGTTGGCCTTCGTCCAGCGGGCCAGCTCCGCCTCCGACGAGCCGCCCGGCTCGGAGTAGATCACGATCGCCTTGGTGTCCGGGTCCTTCTCGAAGAACGGCATCAGATCGACGTAGGTGGAGCCGATCACCGGATCGCCGCCGACCGAGATGGCGGTGCTCTCGCCGAGACCCGCCGCCGACAGCGCGTTGCAGATCTCGGTCGTCATGCCGCCCGAGCGCGACATCACGCCGACGATGCCCGGCTTGAACGCCTTGCGGCAGTCGACCGCCGGCCCGCCGA
>CAZYMF010000233.1:0-7232 GCA_964648215.1 uncultured Binatia bacterium (SeqCode)
GCTGTGCGCCACGCGTCGCGCCGTGTCACGCCAGTGTCGCCGGAGCGTCGCAATGACACTCCGTCAAATGCCGAGTGCGTGGCGGACGGCGTCGACGTAGGCGCGCGGTGGGGCCGGGCTCTGAATGTATCCGTGCGCCCCGGGGACGATGCTCTCGGCGTGGCGATCGCCATCGATCACCAGGACGCGCACTCCCTGCCCGCGCACGGTGTTCCGCAACCGGGGCAAGATCTCGACCCCGCTCGCCTTGTCGACCAGCAACAGATCGGGTGGCTCGGCGAGGATGCGCTGCCAGATCGAATCGACCCCGTTGCACATCACCTCCACCTGCCCCAGTCCCTTCAGCGCCAGCACCTTGGCCAGCGCCGCGCTGAAGTCCGGGTCGCTGCAGTCCGCGATCAGTATCCGAGCCATCCGTTCCCCCTTAGCAAGGGGATGGCCAGAGGTCGTGCCAGACGACACATTCGCCGGCCCGACGCGCGTCGGCTATTCGCGCTCGCCGCTCTTGCGCACGCGTCCGGCCACGGCGCCGATGGCGATCAGCGTCAAGCCGTTCAGTCCGAGCAGCACGCCGCCGGACAGGAAGACGATCTGAAAGCCGCGTTTGATTTGGGCCAGGCCGAACTCGAGCTTGTAGACGTCGTTGCCCGGATTGCGCGAAGCGATCAGCTCCTTGCGGGCATAGTCCCGATCGTGTGCGATCTGCAGGCCAAACGTGACCGCCAACGCCACACCGGCGGCGACCAGGAGGGTGCCGATCCATTTGCAAGCTCGCGCCATCACGTCTCCTCCTGCAGGCTGCGCGCGGCGCCGATCGCGGTGGCGTACTCCGCGTGCGGCGGAATGATGAAGCTGCGCTCGAAGAGCAGGCGGGTGGCCTTGACGCGATCGACGAAGGGCTTCACCCGCACCAGCTTGCCGGTCAGCACGATGTCGCGGTGGTGAGAGGCGCGCGCCGCCGAGACGCTGAGAACGACGATGACCTCGGCGATCATGTTGACCAGCGCACGCGCCTTGTCCTCGGCGGTGACGTCCGAAGACAGCTTGCCGAAGTTGCTGGCGGTGGCGTCGGCGGGCAGCGTGCCCAGCGGACCGCCGGCGAGGTCGCCGACGGTGAGATCGATGCGGCTGAGGTCGCCCTTCTCGGCGAGCTGCTCCAGCGTCTCCAGCCGGGCCACGTTGAGCAGATGCTTCGACAGGCCCAGCAGCGTGCCGCCGCCGACGCCGGTACCGGCGACGTGGGTGATCTGCTCCCCCTTGACCGAGACGATCGCCGTGCCGGTCCCCAGCGAGACCACCAGGGCGTCCGTTTTCTCGGCCAGAGTCGAGCCGCCGACGCCGATGGCGGTGATCTCCGACACCTTGCGCACCGGAACGCCGAGCAGGTCGTCGCCCAGCAGGCGGGCGCCGCCGCCGGTGGCGGCGATGGCGGTGACCTGGCTGAGCTGGGTCTTGATGTCGTTGACCAGCTTTCCCAGGGCGCCGGCCGCGGCCGCGATGGGGTCGTTGGCCTCGACCGATACCACCCGGATGTCGTCGCCGAGCAGCACGGCGTCGGTGGTCGAGCCGCCGATGTCGATCCCGATGATCATTGTCTCCCTACGCTTCTCGAAGTCCCAAGAGTCCCAGCTCGAACCGTGCCTAAAGGATCACCGAGGGGAGCGACCAACGGGAGCGTGGGGCGAAGCCCCTTCTCGCCGGGGCCGCTGCCCCTACTCTTCCACTTCGCTCATCTCGATCCGGTAGACCGTGACCTGGTGCCGCCGCGCCGGATCGTAGCCCACCCACTTGACCGGAGGAACGTCCTCGATCGTCACGCGGTGGAAGCCGTGGCGCTCGAAGAACACCTGCGCTCGCTTCTCCGTGGTGCAGGCGAACACGTAGCCGAGCTGCTGCGCCCGCGCGTCGGCGAGCACGCGACGCACCAGGCGCGCCCCGACGCCTTCGCCCTTGAACCGCGTGATGGTGTAGAGTCCGACGATCTCCCCCGCCCGCTCCGCGGTGTAGGGCGCCGTCACCAGGGCGCAGATTCCGGCCAGGTGATGGCTGCTGATCGTGGCGCCGTAGCCGGTGAGCAGAAGCGCGCCGATCTCCTCGGGACGGCGCAGCTTGAGAAAACCGTCGCGCTGGCCGCGCTCGATCAGCTTCTCGACCTCCTCGAACTCGTCCATGCGCAGCCGCTCGATCCGGCAGTAGTCGGCCAGCGTGAACAGCGTGCCCGAGCCCTCGTAGGTGAACAGCTCCCGCGCCAGCCCGGCCGGCGAGCACAGATTGACCGATCCGACGCCGCCGCGCAGCGCCTTGCGGGCGACGCGCAGGGTACGCCGCCGATCGGCCAGCCCGGCCCACTCCGCCTCGCCCTCGTGCAGCAGGGTGGAGAGAACCGGCTCGTCCATGAAGGAGATCTGCTGGCCGTCGATGCCGGAGATGCCGCCCGCCGACTCGACCAGCACCAGCTTGTGGGCGCCGAAACGCTCGGCGATGGTCGAGCTGACGTCGAACAACCGGGCCTCGTCCTCCACGGCGCCGACGAACAAAGGGCCTTCGCGCAGGATTCCCCAGACGCGGATCAGCATGGCGAGGGTGGACTCCGGGCTGGCGAGCGCGTCGGCCTCGATCTCGGTGAACGCGGCGCTGCGCTGCTGCCCACGCTTGCGCCGGAACAGGCCGCGCGTCTCCTCGCGGAACAGCAGCGGGCCCAGGCGCCGCTGCAGGCGGCGCACGAGCTGTTCGCCGGAGAGGCGACCGCTGCCGCCGAAGAGGAGGAGGACCCGGGTGTCGTTGCGCAACAGCTCGCGGGTCATCAGCCCGAGAGCGGCGTAGTGCTTGTCGCGGGAGAACTCGCGCAGCGGCAGCGCGAACACGAGCGTGCGCCCGCGAAACTCGTCGAGGTAGAACTCCTTCTCGCTGAAGGACAGCTCGGCGGAGAGATCCGCTGCGGCCGGCTTGGTCACCGCGCCCCCATACCATAATCGCACCAGCCTCGTAATCGGCGGCGAGGCCATGCTCGTGGAGTGGGGGGCCGCCTTTGCGCGCCGCCGGCTTTGGGTTAAGAGGGGGCCCCGTGAGCCGAGAGCCTTCCGTTCGATCCGCGTTTGGCGCCGCGCTGGCCGCCTTGGCCTGCGTGTCTCTGCTGCTCGGCTCCCGGGCCGAGGCCGCGTGGGGAACGCACGGCATGGTGGCGGCGGACCACGAGCTGGCCTCGGCCGCGGGGGTGGAGATCCTGCAGCGCGGCGGCAACGCCGTCGATGCCGCCGTCGCCACCGCCTTCGCCGTCGGTGTGGTCAACCCCACCTCGTGCGGCATCGGCGGCGGCGGATTCCTGCTGGCGTACTTCGCCAAGAGCGGTCGTGCCGTCGCCGTCGACTACCGCGAGCGCGCGCCGGCGGCGGCGACGCGGGACATGTTCGTGCGCGACGGCAAGGTGGTCCCCGAGCTCAGCCGCGTCAACGGCCTGGCCATCGGCGTCCCCGGCGAGGTGGCCGGGCTGGCGCGGGCCGTTCGCCGCTACGGGCGGCTGCCGCTGGCCACCGTGCTGGCGCCCGCCATCCGGCTGGCGCGCGACGGCTTCCCGATCGGCCGCCATCTGGCGGCGGAGATCGCGGAGAACCGCGAGGCCATCGCGGCGCATCCGGCGCTGGCGAGCATCTTCCTCCACGCCGACGGCACGCCGCGCCCGCAAGGCGAGCTGCTGCGCGAGCCGGCTCTGGCGCACACGCTCGAGACAATTGCGGCCGACGGCCCGCGCGGCTTCTATCATGGGCCGATCGCCGCCGACGTGGTCGCGGCGGCGCAGGCCGCCGGCGGCATCCTCACGCTGGAGGACCTGGCGAGCTACCGCGCCAAAGAGCGGCGCCCGGTGCGCGGCCACTTTCACGGGCGGGAGGTGCTGTCGATGCCGCCGCCGAGCTCGGGCGGCGGCGTGCTGCTCGAGATTCTCCACATCATCGATCGCGACGACCTGCAGGCGCTGGGGCACAACTCCCCCACCCTGCTGCACCTGCTCACCGAGGCGATGAAGCACGCGTTCGCCGACCGCGCCACCTTCTACGGCGATCCCGATTTCGTTCACGTGCCGCTGCTGCGGCTGCTCTCGTCCGGCTACGACGACATGCTGCGCGAGAGCATCAGCGCCGCCACCACCTTCGGCCGCGATTTCTACGGCATGCACGCGGCGGCGCCCGACGCCGGCACCTCCCACCTCTCGGTGATCGACGCCGACGGCAACGCGGTGGCGTTGACGACGACCATCAACACGGCCTTCGGCTCGATGGTGGTGGCGCCGCGCAGCGGCGTGGTCCTCAACAACGAGATGGACGACTTCGCGGCGCAGCCGGGAGTTCCCAACGTGTTCGGTCTGATCGGTGCCGAGGCCAACGCGGTGGCGCCGGGGAAGCGGCCGCTGAGCAGCATGAGCCCCACCATCGTGCTGCATCACCGCCGGGCCGAGCTGATCCTCGGGGCGTCGGGCGGGCCGGTCATCATCACCGCCACGCTGCAGACACTGCTCAACGCGGTCGTGTTCGGGTACGACGCGGCTGCCGCCGTGGCCGCGCCACGCATCCACCACCAGTGGGTTCCCGACGTGCTCGCGGTCGAGCCGGGCATCCCGGCGGCGACGCGGGAGGCGCTGGAGCGCCTCGGTCACAAGCTGCGCGAGGTGCCGGCGCTGGCCGCGGTGCAGGCCATCCGAGTCACCCCAGGCGGCTACGACGGCGCCTCCGACCCACGCAAGGGCGGGCAAGCGGTCGGCTGGTGAGCGGCTGGCACTCTTTGCCGAAGCTCGCTAGATTGCGCTGATTCGCCCGGGTCCACAACGATGCCGTCACTGAAGGGGATCATCGGTTCGGTTTGGTTCAAGGCCGCGCTCAGCGTCGTGCTGCTCGCCGTCCTGCTGCACGGGACCGACGTCTCCGAGCTGCGCGGCGCGGTGGCGCACGCCACCGCGGGCTGGGTCCTCATCGCCTTTCTGGGCTATCTCGGCAGCCAGCTCATCAGCGTGGTGCGCTGGCAGATGCTCGCCCGGCCGCTCGGCTTCGACGCCAGCTTCGGCCGCTACTTCGTCTGTTACTTCAGCGGCATGTACCTCAACCTGTTCGCCCCGAGCACGGTGGCCGGCGATATCGGCCGGGCGTTGTTTCTCGCCGGCGACAAGCGCAAGACGCTGGCGTTCACCACCGTCATCGCCGACCGCGGCCTCGGGTTCGTCGCGCTGACCTGGGTGGGCGCGATCTCCATCCTGGCGCAGCCGTACTATCCCGTGCCGGCTCTTCTGTATTACGCGGCCTGGGTGGTGCCGCCGGGGACGCTGGCGGCCTGGCTGTTCCTGCCGCAGCTGGCCGTGCGCGTGCTCCCCCCCGCCAACAAGTGGCGTATTCTGGTGGAGCGCGACCTGGCGCCCTACTGGCGCGATTGGCAGCTGCTGCTGCGCACGTCGCTGGTCGCCATCAGCTTCCACCTGGTGCAGATCGCCACCCAGGTGGTGCTCGCCTGGTCGTTGCAGCTGCAAGTGCCGACATCCTTCTTCCTGGTCTTCGTGCCGGTGGTGAACATCCTCGGGATGCTGCCGATCAGCCTGAGCGGCATCGGCATTCGCGAGGCCGGCTACGTGCTGGCGCTGGCCACCGTCGGCATCGACCGCGAATCGGCCATCGCCCTCGGCCTCCTGTCCAGCGCCGTGGTCCTGGCCAGCGGCGTGGCGGCGGGCGTCGTCTTCCTGCTCAACAAGGGGCCGGTCGCCGCGGCGGCGAGCGCCAACGGGGGGGAGTGAGCGAGGAGATCGGAACCGGACCGACTCGGAACGGCACGTACGGTCGCGCGCAGGGCGATGCTCGGGCGAACGGCGGCAGGTTCCGCCCATGCGGGCGCTGTGTTACGCTCCTTTCACGGTCCCGGACTCATCCTCCGGGGCAGCAGCAACGAAGGAGTTTTGCATGTCAGCAGAACGCAGCGCCACCGAGCGAATCCTCGCCGTGCTGCGGCCGTTTGCGTCGAACTGGAGCGGTACGCTCGGCCGCGGCGACCTGGTCGTTCCCCAACGCGAGATTCCCCGCCTCATCCACGAGATTCTGGGCGCCCTGCGCGAGAGCGAGGAGGGGCGCGGCGAGGCCAGCGATGCGGAGATCTTTCAAGTGATCCTCGAGGCACAGCGGTTGCCTTCGATGCAGGACCTGGTCACTCGCCTGCGCGACCAGTTCTTGATCCTCAAGCGCTGAGCGCATGTCGTCCCGGTCGTCTGCGACCCGCCGGCGGCGGTCGGCCTTGCCGAGCCCCTCCCGCGCGCCGCGCGATCTCCTGTGGCAGCTAGCCCGCTCGTACGTGCTGCCGACCCGCCCGGCGCGGGTGACCGGCCGGCCGCGGCAGCCGGCGGCGCATCAGATCGGCGTCACCTACGTCGGTCACGCCACCACGCTGGTACAGCTCGGCCCCGTCAATCTGCTCACCGATCCGGTCTACTCCTCGCGCCTGCTGCTGCCCAAGCGATTGGTCGAGCCCGGGGTGGCGATGGCGCACCTGCCGCCGCTCGATCTGGTGCTGGTCTCCCACGGGCACATGGACCATCTCGACGTCCCCACGCACCGGCGCCTGCCGAAGGACGCGGTCGCCGTTTGCGCCAGCAACCTGGCCGACCTGTTGCGCCCCTGCGGCTACCGCGACATCGTCGAGCTCAAATGGGGCGAGAGCTTCTCCCACCGGGGCGTGCGTCTGACGGCGGTGCCGGTGCGGCACTGGGGGACGCGCGGCCTGTTGCCCGACAACCGCGGCTACGCCGGCTTCGTCATCGAGAGTCCGGCCGGAACCGTCTTCTTCCCCGGTGACACGGCCTACTTTCCCGGGTTCGCCGATTACGGGCGGCGCTACGACATCGACGTGGCGCTGCTGCCCATCGGCGCGTACAGCCCACCCGCCTTCCGTCGCGTGCACATGAATCCCGAGGATGCGCTGCAGGCCTTCGTCGACCTGCGGGCGCGCTACCTCGTGCCGATCCACTGGGGAACCTTCGTCGTCTCCTACGAGCCGATCGAGGAGCCGATCCGCTGGCTCGCCGAGCTCGCCGCTGCCGAGGGGTTGCACGAGCGCGTGGCGATCCTCCACCACGGCGAGAGCCGCCTGTTCGAGGGTGGCGCGAGGAGCGCCTGAGGCGCGGCGCTACCGCCGCGGCAGGCCGAGGCCGCGCTCGCTGATGATGTTCTTCTGGATCTGCGAGGTGCCGCCGCCGATGATCATGCCGA
>CAZYMF010000234.1:0-7190 GCA_964648215.1 uncultured Binatia bacterium (SeqCode)
GCCACGGTGGCGGAATACGATGGGCTTTGATGCTGGGCGGCCTGATATCGGCCTTTCTGGTCGGGCCGCCGGCGGCGACAGCACAGACGTCCTTCGTCACCTTCGAGAGCGGACAGGTGCGGCCGCTGGCGCTGTCGCCCGGCGGCGACCGGCTCTTCGCCGTCAATACCGCGGATGACCGGCTGGAGATCCTGACCCTCGGCCGCGGCGGCATGGCCCACCTCGCCTCGGTTCCGGTGGGCATGGAGCCGGTGGCGGTGGCGGCGCGCAACGGAAGCGAGGTATGGGTCGTCAACCACCTCTCCGACAGTGTCAGCATCGTCGACGTGAGCAGCTCGCCGCCGCACGTCGTGCGCACCCTGCTCGTCGGCGACGAGCCGCGCGACATCGTCTTCGCCGGCCCCGGCCGCAACCGCGCTTTCATCACCACCGCTCATCGCGGCCAGCAGCGCACCGACCCGTCGATCGCCGACGTTCCCGGCGCCGGCGATCCCCAGCTCACCACGCCCGGCATCGGCCGCGCCGACGTCTGGGTCTTCGACGCCGACAATCTGGGCGACACGATCGGCGGCACGCCGCTGCAGATCGTCAACCTCTTCGGCGACACGCCGCGGGCGCTCGCCGTCAGCCCCGACGGCGGCACCGTCTACGCCGCGGTCTTCAACTCCGGCAACCAGACCACGACGGTCTCCGAGGGCGCGGTGTGCAACGGCTTCCAGCAGTTCTCGCCGTGCACGATCATGGGCGTGCAGTATCCCGGCGGCAACCCGGGGCCGGCGGTGAATCACGAAGGCTATCAGGCCCCGGAGGTCGGGCTCATCGTCAAGTTCAACCCGGTCTCCGACCACTGGGAGGACGAGCTGGGACGGAACTGGGACAACGCGGTCCGCTTCCACCTGCCCGACGAGGACGTCTTCGCCATCGACGCCGCGACCCTCGGCCAAACGGGAGTGTTCACCGGCGTCGGGACGACGCTCTTCAACATGGTGGCGAACCCGCGTACCGGCCACGTCTACGTGTCGAACACGGACGCGCACAACGAGGTTCGTTTCGAAGGACCGGGCCAGTTCGGCGGCAGCACGGTGAACGGCCACCTGGCCGAGGCGCGCATCACGGTCCTGGCCGACGGCCTCGCCCAGCCACGTCACCTGAACAAACAGATCGACTACAGCGTTCTTCCCGCGCCGGCGGGCGTCAAGGACGCGAGCCTCGCCACCCCGCTCGACATGGTGGTGTCGAGCGACGGCAAGACGCTGTACGTCGCCGCCTTCGGCTCGAGCAAGGTGGGGGTCTTCGACACCACCTCGCTCGAAGACGACACCTTCGATCCGATGACGCAGAGCACGCACTACATTCCCGTCAGCGGCGGAGGGCCCAGCGGCCTGGCGCTCGACGAGACCCGCGACCGGCTCTACGTGCTGACCCGTTTCGACGACGCCGTGGCGGCGATCGATCTGGGCACCGACATCGAGCTCGGCAAGGTGATCCTCCACAACCCGGAGCCGGCCGTGGTGGTGCAGGGACGGCCGTTCCTCTACGACGCCGCGCACACCTCGAGCAACGGCGAGGCTTCATGCGCGAGCTGTCATGTCTTCGGCGACATGGATCACCTGGCGTGGGACCTGGGTGATCCCGACTCCGACGTGAAGGCCGACCCGATCCCGATCCGTCTCGAGGGCGGCGTGCTCACGGCCCCCTCGCCGATCAACGGCACCGGGAACCCGGAGGAGTTCCATCCGATGAAGGGGCCGATGACGACGCAGACGCTGCGCGGCCTGGTGAACGAGGGGGCGATGCACTGGCGTGGCGACCGCTCGGTCGGGGTCTACGGCACCGATGCGTTCGACTCGGACCTCTCGTTCCGCAACTTCAATGCGGCGTTCGTCAGTCTGGTCGGCCGCGCGTCGATGATCTCCGACGCGGACATGCAGAAGTTCGCCGACTTCGCCCTGACCATCACGCTACCGCCCAACCCGATCCGCAACCTGGACGACTCATTGACGCCGGCGCAGGCGGCGGGGCAAAAGTATTTCCTCGGCAACGACGGGCCGGACAGCGGTGGCGGACACAGGGCCGACGGCGTGCCGACCCTCCCCGACCTCGGCTTTCCCTGCCACGGCTGCCACACCCTCGAACCGCAGAACGGCTTCTTCGGCACCGACGGCCGGCAGAGCTTCGAGAACGAGAGCCAGATCGTCAAGATCGCCCACCTGCGCAACCTGTACCAGAAGGTCGGCATGTTCGGGATGCCGGCGGTGGCGTTCCTCGGCGGCGGCGATCACGGCGACATGGGCGATCAAATCCGCGGCTTCGGCTTTCTGCACGACGGCAGCGTCGACACGATATTCCGTTTTCTGAACGCCACGGTGTTCGACTCCAACTTCAACGGGACCGTGGGCTTCTTCGGCGGCGATCCGCAGCGCCGCGACGTCGAGCAGTACATGCTCGCCTTCGACAGCGATCTGGCGCCGATCGTCGGCCAGCAGGTGACACTCGATGCGAGCAACGGCGCCGCCGTGGGTCCGCGCATCGACCTGATGATCCAGAGGTCGAGCGCGCCGTTCGTCTCGAAGATTCTCGGCGCGGGGGCGACCGAATGCGATCTGATCGCCAAGGCGCGCCTGGGCGGCCGCACGGTCGGCTTCGTCCGCCGCGCCAGCGGCCTGTTCGATCCGGACGACGGAAGCCCATCGCTCACCGATGCGGAGCTCCGGGCCGTGGCCGCGACGCCGGGCCAGGAGGTGACCTACACCAGCGTGCCGCCGGGGTCGGGCGAGCGCACCGGGGTGGACCGCGACGAAGACGGTGTCTTCGACGGGCTCGACGACTGTCCCGGCGTCGCCAACAACGGCCAGGAGGATGGCGACGGCGACGGCATCGGCGACGCCTGCGACAACTGCCCCGGCGTCCCCAACCCGGACCAGGCCGATCGCGACGCCAACGGCATCGGCGACGCCTGCGACGCCAAGATCGGCGACTGCAACCACGACAGCGTGGTGACGATCGACGAGCTCATGACCGGGGTCAACATCACGCTCGGCAACGCAGGGATGGCGCAGTGTTTCCCGTTCGATCCCAACGACGACCAGCGGGTCACGATCGACGAGCTGGTTGCAGGCGTGAACGAGGCCCTTGCGACTCCATGAGGATGTCCAAGAATGGTCGTAGCCAGCGTTGTGGTGGCTCGCCCCGCACGGGCCGGAGTGCACGCGCCGAGACAGAGCGGCGGCTTTAGACCGGCCGAGACTCCTCGCCGACCGTGATCGGGCGGCCGCTGGAGAACAATGCCTCGTCGAGGATGTCACCCTCGGCGATCGGTCACGGTCAGCGATACGGGCGGAATCTCTCCCGCTCGGCCCGGTCCCGCCAATCAGGAGCGAGGCGCTGCTGCCGACGCTGGGAAAGTGCCGCGTGCGCGGTTAACCACCGCCTCCGCGAGCCGGGCCGGAACCCCCGGTCGTTTTTTGTGGGTGCAATAGGTCTTAAGACAAATCGCTATACAACAGATATCTAAATTACGCTGCTGCCTGCAGCGATGATGTTTGGCGCAAGCGAATAGTCAGATCAGTGAATGACCGAACGCACAACGCGAGTCTTGAGGCAGGCAAGCCGATCCGATTTTTTGTTGACACATTTCGTTTTCGCGTGTTAGTGATTGTCAGGTCTGTTTCACTGGGTAGTTGTCGTACTATCCGAGATTTCGATTGACGATCCGGGCCGACCTCATCGGCTCCTTACCGCACGGGAGGGGTGCATGGACACGCCGCGATGCTCGACGTTCTCGTTTCTCCATCGGCCCGCTATGGCAACATTCGCTGTCTTCATGGCCGCGCTCGTCTGTGGGCTCACGCCGGCGTCGGCCACCGTTCTCTACCCGCAAAACGTCGTGCCGGATGTTGCCGCCGTCCCAGCCGCGCAAGGCGCGTGGGACGACGCCGCGCAGGCCGTGTCGGTGAGGATGGCAACCATGACCGTGCCGGACGGCGGAACGAACTCCTCCGCGATCGGCGTTCAGCCCCCGGGGCCGCTACCCGGCGACGGAGCGGCGGATGTCCTGGTCCTGCGGGCGATCTCCCAGCCGCTCGATACCCAGACGATCAGCGGCACCCTCAACTGGGTCATCGGCGTACAGGCGCTGTCGACGGCGTTGGGAGAGGACCTGAGCTGGCACCTGCATGCCTACGTCTGTTACAAGAACGCCGTCGATTGCGACACCGTCCGCGGCACGCTGGTGCAGGACTACGTCGAGACTCTCGGGAGCCATCCGTGGCCGGCGACGGCGCAGGGCTGGTCGCCCATCGCGCCGGTACCCCTGACCAGCACGGCGGTGCAGCAGGGCGACCGGATCGTCATCGAGGTCGGCTACGCGGCGAGCGCGGCCTCGGCGCTGACTCAGCAGTATATCGCCCAGCTCTGGTACGACGGTGCCGGGGCGACCGATCTTGAGGCCGGCGGCACGGACGTCACCGGCTCGCGCGGCCACTTCGATTTCTCCGACGACGTCGTCTTCGCCATGCACTGGGTGCCCGGGAACAGCGGCGGCGGCGGCGACTTCGGCGACGCGGCGCACTGGGCGGCGGTCGGAAGCTCGACCGGTGGCTATGGTGTTCCGGACAGCTCGACCAATGTCTACTTCGACGAGAGCTCCTTCACGCAGACCGGGCAGACGGTCACGACAACGGGAACTGCCGTCCACGACATGGACTGGTCCGCCGTCACCAATAGCCCGACCTTCACGACCTCGTGGGTGGTGTACATTTCCGGCTCACTCACGTTCGCGCCGAGCATGATCCTGAACTCCCACGGTTGTACGCTCGCCGGCTCCTTCTACTTCGGCGGCAGCGGCACCGTGAACGCGGGCGGCCTCGATCTCAACTGTCCCATCTTTTTCGGCACGTACACGTTCACGGGACCCGTGACCGCATCGACGTATCTGGGTCTCGAGGGGACGGTGAACACGAACGGCCAGCAGATCACGGCCAGGACGATGGGCAGCGCCTACGGTTGGGCCCAGAGCACGAGCCTGGGAGCATCAGAGATCCACATCACCCAAGGCTGGACGGCACCGCCAGGGATCTTTGATGCCGGCACTTCGACGTTCGTCATCGACGGCGCGAGCGCGTCCTTTTCGGGTGGAGGCCGCCCGTATCACGACCTGCAGGTCACGGCCGGCAATAGTCTCCAGGTGAGCGGAGCCAACTCCTTCAACTCGATCACCCTGGCCCCGGGGGCGCAGCTCAAGCTGCCCTCGGGCGTGACGACCACGTTGACGAGCACGACCGGCGGGGGATTGCTGGGTGACGGCACGGCCGGCAGCAAGGCCTACCTGCGCGCGACCACGAGCGGCAGCGCGGCCACGCTCAACGAGGCTTCCGGTCAGCCGGTCAGCGTCGCCGACTGGGACATCAAGGACTCGCACGTGGGCGGCGCGAGCTTCACGGCGACGAGCAGCACCGACAGCGGAAACAATCAGGGGTGGACGTTCGTTGGCGGGGTGACGGCAACCCCGACGGGCACGCCGACGTTCACCCGCACGCGAACCGCGACGTGGACGTTCACACCCTCGCCACTGCCCACCCTGACGCCGACCCCGGCCGCAACGTTCACCTTCACCCCGACCAGTCCCCCGTCCCCCACCTGGTCAGGCACTCCAACGAGCCCACCGACCCTTACCAGGACCGCCACGGTCACCTGGACCTTCACCAATACGGCCACCCCGACCCCGACACCGACGGCAACCCCCTACGGGGGCCACCTCGCTCAATTGAGCTTCGAGACGGATGGTCTGGCCGAGGCCAGCGCGACAACGGGCCCGTGCACCCGGACGAACGTGAACTGTGCGAGCGGTACGGGCTGCTATCGCTGGAACCCGGAGGCAGCGAGCTGCAACGTCCAGCTAAACCTGCCGACTCCCGCACCCACGGTCATCCGGGCCTTTGCGCGATTCCGCGTCGCCAGTTTCCCGACCGGCACCGCCTATCCCTCCGGTACCGGCAACCATGACGTCTTTGACATCGTGAATGCCACGGACGGTACGGGTATTTACGTCGGGTTCAATGGATCGAGCCAACTCCAGGCCGTGGCGGCAGGTGACAGCGGAAGCACTACCTGCACGCCGCTGACCACGTCGATCGATCCGAATGTCTGGTACGCCTTGCGGCTCTATGCTGTGAAGGGATCGAACGGCTCGATCGAGCTCGACTTGCTGTCGGACGGGGGCAACGTTGTGGAAACGAAGGCTTGCGTCGCGGTTGATCTCGGTGGCGGCTCGTTCACGGCAGCCTTCGTTGGTAGCCGGAACGCGGCGGGCCAGACGGGCGACATCAATTTCGACGACATCGACATTCATGACGGCACCGCCTGGCCGGGCAACGTCCGCTGGGTGCCACTGGCCCCTACGAGCACCGTCTCCTGCGAGGCCGATGAGAGCGGCTGCTCCCCGAATGCGCTTTACGACTGCGTCAGCGCGGACCTGGCGCTCAGCGATGGCGACGGTTCGTACTTGTCCTGGCCCACTCCCACTCCCGGGATAACTTGCGTTTTCGGCCATACTAGCGCCGCCGCAGCCGGAGTTGAGGAACCCATCCACGGCGCTGAACTGTGGCTGAACGTCGCCCAAGATAAGGGTGTTACCTTGTTCATCGGGAGGTTGAACAGCTACAATGCGAGCTTCAGCCCACCCTATGACTATTATGATACCGGCTTTTTCTATCCTACTCCCGGCGCATCCTATTCGGATGCCGTCCAGACGGAGGTCCGGGATCCGGCCACGAAGAATGCCTGGACTCTTGCCGGAGTGGATGGGACCGCGGTCGGTTTCAGCTCGACGGGAGGAGGGAGCGGGAAGGTCAGCACTGTCGGCTGGATCGTAGGATACGAAGCGCCGACGGCCACAATGACGGCTGCCATGACGCCGACCCCGACGGCGACACCGTAGACATTTTCGGTGTAAGGAGAGGGCGAGGGGGCACTGAACTTGCCCACCTCGCCCGCGGACCGATTCCGCCTGCGAATTGACTCCCCGCGAAGCCGCACGTAATCCTAGCGGCCATGGAGCGGCAGCCGGGCACGGAGTGGATCGCCTTGGAGCTGGCGCGCCGCGACGCGGCGGGGTTGCGCCGCGACCTCCGCTGGGTCGACTCGGCGCAGGACGGCTGGGTCACCCTCGACGGGCGCTCCGTTCTCATGCT
>CAZYMF010000235.1:0-6988 GCA_964648215.1 uncultured Binatia bacterium (SeqCode)
AGTTGGGAACGCATCGCGGAGCTGAAGGAGCAGGGGGCCATCGGCTGACCGCGGCGAGCCGCGCGCGGGCAACGACCGTGCGCTGTCGCAGAGCAACGCAGACGCGACCGGATTCAGTATCCCGGCGGGCTGTCGAAGCCGCCGGCAACGTCCGCCAGCCGGCGCGCGAAGTCGATCGGCGTGCGATCTTCCAAGAAGGGGCCGACGATCTGCAGGCCGACGGGAAGGCCGGCCGGCGTCCTGCCGGCGGGGGCCACGGTCGCCGGCAACAACGCCGCGCCGACGACGCCGACCCAGGCGAGCTGATCGACGTAGGACCTCGTCCGGCCGTTGACGGTGATGGTGCGCGCCAGGAAGGGCTGGCTGTGGTCGTGCGGGATGGCGGCGACCGGCGTGACCGGACACAGCAGCACGTCGTAGTCGCGAAAGAAGTCGGCCCAGCGCGCGCGCAGCCGCTCTCGTTTCTCGTGCGCCGACAGCCAGTCGCGATGCCGCTGCGTGTTGAAGCGCGCGGCCCACGCCAGCTTGCTGTCGTCGTCGGCGGGAAGCTGGGCGGCGGTTTCGACCAGGCCGTCGAACACGTGCCGCGGTAGACCCGGCGACGTGGCGCCCCAGAGCAACTGGAGGAAGGTGCGATACGCGTCGGCGAAGTCGATGGCGGGCCGGGCGGTCTCGTCGACTTGCACCCCTTCCCGGCGCAACGCGGCGACGGTCTCCTCGTAGCGTTCTCGCAGCGCGGCGTCGATCGGGCACGCCGGATCGTCGAGCCAGGCGGCGGCGCGATAGCCGCGCAGCGAGGCGTGCCGCGGCGGCGGCAGCTCGAGGCGCCACGCGACCGCGCGATCCGCCGCGGGGCCGGCAAGGACCTCGAGCGCCAGGGCGAGGTCGTCGGCGGAGCGAGCCAGGGGCCCCAGCACGGCGAGGTCCGCTTCGGAAAGCGACCCCGGCGGCCCGGGAATGTGGCCGCGCAGCGGGACGATTCCGTAGCTCGGCTTGTGGCCGTAGATGCCGCAGTAGTGTGCCGGGTTGCGAATCGAGCCGCCGATGTCGCTGCCGAGCTCGAGCCCGGTCAGACCCGCGGCCACGGCTGCGGCGGCGCCGCCGGAGGAGCCGCCCGGCGAGCGGGTGACGTCCCACGGATTGTTGCTGGTACCGAAGACGGCATTGTAGCTCTGCACGTCCATGGCGAAGGCCGGCAGGTTGGTCTTGCCGAAGACGATGGCGCCGGCAGCGACCAGCCGCTCGACGGCGACGGCATCGGTGTCGGGAACGTGATCGGCATGAATCGGGGCGCCCGCGGTGGTGCGCAGGCCCGCGGTCTCGAGCGAGTCCTTGATCGTCAACGGCAGCCCGTGCAAGGGACCCCACGACTCGCCTCTTGCGAGTGCGGCGTCGGCGGCGTCCGCGCGCCGGCGCGCACGCTCGGCGTCGAGAGTGACCACGGCGTTGATCGCCGGGTTGAGGCGCTCGACGCGCTGCAGGTAGTGATCCAGCAGCTCCCGGCAGCCGAGCTGGCGAGAGCGAATGGCGGCGGTCAGCGCGGTGGCCGACTGGAAGGCGATTTCGGGCATGGGTTCCTCCGTGACGCGGGCTGCGGAGCCGTTATTCTCTCTTCACCTCTCGCAGCGCGCGCTTGTCCACCTTGAACATGGGGGTGAGCGGCAGCTCCGCCAGCACGGTCAGCCCGTCGGGCCGCTTGAAGCTGGCGAGCTCGGCGCCGACGAAGGCGCGCAGCTCGGCCAAAGTGGGCGGGTCGGCGCGCTCGCGCGCGACGACGAACGCCCAGCCGACCTCGCCGAAGACGTCGTCGGGCAGGCCGACGACGGCGGCCCGGGCGACCTTCGGGTGCTTGGCGAGCAGGTCTTCGATCTCGGCGGGATAGACGTTGTAGCCGCCGCGGATGAACATCTCGCTCTGCCGCCCGCGCAGGTGCAGGTAGCCGCCGGCGTCGAGGAAGCCGACGTCGCCGGTGTGCACCCATCCCTCGGCGTCGATCGTCGCCGCGGTCGCGTCGGGGTCGCGCCAGTAGCCGCGCATGGTGGCGGGCGAGCGGACGACGACCTGACCCGGCTCGTCCGGCGGCAGCGGACGATTGTCGTCGTCGACGATGCGCAGCTCGACCCCCGCCGTCGGCTTGCCCACCGTGGTGGCGAGAAGCTCCGGCGCATCACCGGGAAGCGAGGCGGTGGCGATGCCGACCTCGGTGGACGAGTAACGCACGCTGACCTGGGCCTTCAACGTGTCCTGGACGCGCCCGATGAGCGCCGGCGAGGACGGGGCGCCGCCGAGCAGGATCGACTGCAGCGACGACAGATCGCGCCGCGGGCGATCGGGGTGCTCGAGCAGCATGATGATCTGCGTCGGGATGCCGCCGAGGTGGGTGAGCCGGTCGCGTTCGATGACCTCGAGCACGGCGCCGGGGTCGAAGGCGTCGTGAATGATGGAGGTGCCGAGGTGGCCGATCTGGATGCCGATGCGCGCCATGCTGCCGATGTGGGCGAACGACAGGCCGGCGGCGAGGTGCTTGCGGAAGGGAATGACGCCGTCGGCGTAGCGGCGTGTGTCGATCTCGGCGAGCGCGAGCAGGTTGCGATGGCTGTACCACGCCCCCTTGGGAATCCCGGTGGTGCCGCTGGTGAACACGATCGCCACCGGATCATCGGGATCGCCCGCCGCCGGCGCGGCGGGGGCGGCGTCGCCCGCCAGCGCCGCGACCGTGGCCGTCGTGCTCCGGCGCAAGGTTTCCGCCTCCACCCATTCGACCTGGCGCAGCTCGGGGAGATCGGCGCGCAGCGGCGCGACGGCGGCGCGGAAGTCGACGTCGTGCCAGGACTCGACGGCGAGCAGCAGGGCCGCCCCCGAACGGCGCAGGATGTGGCCGATCTCGGTGCGGCGGTAGCGGGCGTTGATCCCGGTGGTCACCGCGCCCAGACGCGCCGCCGCGAGGTAGGCGACGTGATAGAGCGGGGTCGACGGCAGCAGCAACGCCACCACGTCGCCGCGGCCGACGCCGCGCGCGGCCAGCGCCGCCGCCAGGCGGTCCGCGAGGGCATCCCAATCGGCATAGGTGAGGCGCTCGTCGCGGTAGCGGAATGCCTCGGCCTCCGGATCGTGTGTCGCAGCCGCGCGTAGCAGATCCGGCAGTGTCGGCGCAGACAGCACGGCGTCGTTCCTAGCGCCAACGGCGCCGGAAAAGCAAAGGCGGGCGGACGCGCGGCTTGACCCGACAACCGCGCCTGACTAGGTAGCGTCGCACTAGGAGTGAGACCATGTGCGGGCGGTGCTGCGTTCATCCCCTCACCCTCGCCCTCTCCCAGGGGGAGAGGGTAGAAGCAGGGTTCCCTCGCCCTCCGGGAGAGGGTTAGGGTGAGGGAGACGGAGCATTTCGCTTCGAGAATCGTTGCATCTTGTCTCGCGTGAAGTTCTGAGACACCGCACGAGCCGTAAGCAGGGAGGCGTGGGATGGAGTCGCTGCAGGGCCGGGTTGGGGTCGTCACCGGCGCGTCGAGCGGCATCGGTGCGGCGTGTGCTCGCGCGCTCGCCGCGGCCGGAATGACGGTCGTGCTCGCCGCCCGGCGGGAGGAGAAGCTCGCCGAGCTGTGCACCGAGATTCGCCATGCGGGTGGCAGGGCCGACTTCATCGCCACCGACATGCGGGAAGAGGCGCAAGTGGAGGCGTTGATCGCCACGGCCACGTACCGCTACGGCCACCTCGACGCGCTCGTGAACAACGCCGCCGTCGGCATGGTGCGCACCGTCGCCGAGGGCAAGACCGAGGAGTGGCGCGCCATGCTGGAGACCAACGTGCTCGGCACGCTGGTGGCCTGCCGGGCGGCGCTGCGCGAGATGTTGCCGCGCGGCCGCGGCGACATCCTCAACATGACGTCGGCCTCGGCGCACGAGGCCTGGCCGTACCTCTCCGTCTACGCCGCGACGAAGGCCGCGATCCATTCGCTCTCCCGCGGCCTGCGCGCCGAGGTGGCGGGGCAGGGCATCCGCGTCATGACCGTCGAGATCCACAACGTCGGCGGGACCGACTTCGCCTCGAACTTCGAGCCCGAGGTGATGCCGGCGGCGATCCGGCGCTGGGAGGAGATCGGGCTGCTGAGCCGGGAGAGCCCGATGATTCAAGCCGATGACGTGGCCCGTGCCGTCGTCTTCCAGCTCACGCAGCCCGACGCCGCCAGCGTTCACAACCTGACGATTCGTTCGCGCGCGAACTGACCGCGTCGGAGCCTCGTAGCGGTGGCCAGCACCGCGTTACACGGACCGATTGCGCAAGGATCCCTTCTCCCGGATGGGAGAAGGTCAGGATGAGGGGGATGAGATGATCGGCGAAGCCCGCGGTGTCTGAGCAATCGTAGTCATTCGGTGGCCTTCGGCATCGGGCGATCCCCCTCACCTTTGATCCTCCCCATCCGGGAGAGGAAACCTAATGACCGGAGGCCGGGGAAATCGCCACGCGCCGTCCTCAACCTTGCGGCCCCACGCGCAGGGTGATGCCGCCGTCGACGGCGATCGCCTGGCCGGTGATGTTCTCGCCATCGCGGCTGCTGAGGAAGACGACGAGCTTGCCGATGTCCTCCGGCGTTTGCTCGCGCCCGAGCGGCACGCCGCGCTTGACCTGATCGAGGAAGATGTCGCGCGGCTCCGTGTTGGCGTACTGCGGCAGGCCCATCTTCATCATCATCGCCAGCATCTCCCAGGCGCGTGTCCACAGAAAGCCGGGGCAGATGGCATTGACCCGCACGTTGTGCGCCGCCAGCTCGAGCGCGAGGCTCTTCGACAGCGAGATGACGCCGGCCTTGGCCGCGCCGTAGGCTGGGATGGGCACCGAGGCGATCTGCCCGGCGATCGAGGCGATGTTGACGATCGAGCCGCCGCCGCGCTGCTGCAAGTGCGGGATGGCCGCCTTGGTGGTGGCGAAGGTGGTGCGCAGGTTGGTGGCCAGCTGCTCGTCCCAGCCCGCCTGATCGATGTTGGTGAACGGGTTGCCGACGGCGACGCCGCCGGTGTTGGGGTTGCCGCCGCCGGCGTTGTTGACGAGGATGTCGAGGCCGCCGAAGTGCGCGGCGGCGCGGTCCACCGCCTCGCCCGCCTGTCTTTCGTCGGAAACGTCGGCGCCGACGCCGATGGCCTCCGTTCCCAGAGTCTTCGCCGTTGCCTCGGCGTCGGCGCCGTCGATGTCGAGCAGCGCGACGCGCGCGCCCTCGGCGGCCAGGCAACGGGCGATCCCGGCGCCGATGCCACGCGCGCCGCCGGTGACGATGGCAATCTGATTCTTCAAGCGCATAGTTCGACCTCCTCGCCGCTGCAGTAGCACCGTCGGGGAGAGTTCCCAAGGGAAGGCGAAGGTGAAAAGGGAAAAGCGAAAAGTGGAAGGCGAAAGGCGAGAAGCTGGAGTGTCGGATTGCGCGCTTTGAGCTTTCAGCTTTTCGCTTTCCGCTGGGCCGCGCGAACTTGACGAACAATCGTTCGTTGGATAGCCATGCGGCCCATGCCCGCCGAGACGAGGCCCCGGGTGCCGATCAAGCCCGGCCTGTTCACCGTTCCCGAGGATCCCAACGAGCCGCCGAAATTTCTCGGCAGCAAGTGCAACAAGTGCGGCGAGCACTACTTCCCCCGCCGCGCCATCTGCGCGCGGGCGGACTGCATGTCGGAGAGCACCTCGGACGTCGAGATGGGGCCGCGCGGCAAGCTCTACAGCTACACCTTCGTGCACCTGCCGCTGTTCGGCTCGACCAACCTCGAGCACATGGACGGCTACGGCGTCGGCCAGGTCGACCTGACCGAAGGGCCGCGGGTCCAGCTGCCGCTGGCGGGCAAGCAGGGGGAGTTTCGCATCGGCCAGACCCTGCAGGCCGAGCTCGCCACGCTGAGGGAGGAGGGTGGGCGCGAGATCGTCATCGTCCGCTTCCGTCCGGTGGAGGGGGTGCAATGAAGGACGTCGCCGTTCTCGGCGTGGGCATGTACCGCTTCGGCATGTGGGCCGACGTGACCAACGCCACCATGGCCCGCGAGGCCGGAGTGATGGCGCTGCGCGACGCGGGCCTCTCCTTCAGCGACGTGCAGGCGGCCTACGTCGGCCACATCTTCGCCCAGGTGATGGCGGGCGTGCGCGCGATGAAGGAGTTCGGCCTCACCGGCATCCCGATCCAGCGCATCGAGAATGCGTCGGCCACCGGCTCGGCGGCGTTCCGCGAGGCTTGCCTCGCCGTGGCCGAGGGACGCCACGACGTCGTCATGGTGCTTGGTTTCGACAAGATGACCACCATGATCCAGCAGTCGACCCAGGGCAGCGCGCCCGAGGACATGGAGGACGTCATCCTGCCTGCCGCCTTCTTCGCGCTGTGGGCGACCCGCCGCATGCACGAGCGCGGCATGAAGGCGGAGCACCTGGCGCGGATCGCCGCGAAGAACTTCAACAACGGCGCCCTCAATCCGATGAGCCAGAGGCAGGCGGACAAGCCGATCACGGTGGAGAAGGTGCTCGGCGCGCGGATGGTGGCGTGGCCGCTGACGACGATGATGTCGTGCCCTGTCGGCGACGGCGCCGCCTGCGCCATCGTCGGCCGCGCCGACCTGGCCAAGAAGCTGCGGCCGGATCGCCCGGTGGTGCGCGTGATCGCCTCGGCGCTGCAGAGCGAGAAGTACGCGCCCGGCCATCTCTTCATCGGCCCGGTCGTCGGCCCGGCGCGGATGAGCGTCGACTCGTCGAAGGAGGTCTACGAGGAGGCCGGCGTCGGTCCGGAGGACCTCGACCTGGTGCAGGTGCACGACGCCTTCGCCATCGAGGAGCTCGAGTACTACGAGCTCCTCGGCCTGTGTAAGCCGGGCGAGGCGGAGAAGTGCATCGAGCAGGGCGACTTCGAATTGGGCGGGCGCTTGCCGGTGTCGACCGACGGCGGCCTGATCGCGCGCGGCCATCCCGGCGGACCGACGGGCCTGGCGCAGATCTGGGAGACGACGCTGCAGCTGCGCGGCGAGG
>CAZYMF010000236.1:0-6947 GCA_964648215.1 uncultured Binatia bacterium (SeqCode)
CCTTCATCGCCTCGGCCGACTGCAGCACCTCGGCGACGATCATCTCGTTGGCGCCGAACAGGCGGCCGACCTCGTCCATGCCCGCCATCAGCGGGCCGTTGACGATATCGAGCGGCCGGTGCGTCGCGAGCTTCTCGTCGAGGTCGGCGTAGAGCCCGTCCTTCGAGCCCTCGAGGATGTAGCGGGCGAGACGCTCGTCGAGCGGCAGGTCCTTGCGCTGCTCGACGGTCTGCTTCGGCAGCTTGGCGCGGAAGTGGGCGCTGAAGGCGGCGATCGGATCGTCGCCGCGCCACCAGATCAGGTCCTCCGCCAGCCGCCGCTCCTCCTCCGGGATCGACGGGTAGCGTTCGAGCTTCTCGGAGTTGACGATCGCCAGGTCGAGGCCGGCCTGCACGCAGTGGTAGAGGAAGACCGAGTTGAGCACCTCGCGCCCGGCCGCCGGCAGGCCGAACGAGACGTTGGAGACGCCGAGGACGGTCCTGGTGTCGGGGAGCGCCTGCTTGATCCGGCGGATGCCCTCGATGGTCTCGACGCCGGCACCGATGTAGTTCTTGTCGCCGGTGCCGACCGGGAAGACGAGGGCGTCGAAGAGGATGTCCTCCGGCGGCACGCCGTACTTGCGCGTCAGCAGGTCGTACGAGCGCTCGGCGATGGCCAGCTTGCGCTCGCGCGTGATCGCCTGCGCCTGCTGCTTGTCCTCGTCGATGCAGCCGACGACCAGAGCGGCGCCGTACCGGCGTGCCAGCGGCACGACGCGCTCGAAGCGCTCCTCGCCGTCCTCGAGGTTGATCGAGTTGATGATCGACTTGCCCTGCGTGCGCTTGAGGGCCTCCTCGAGGACCCGCGCGTCGGTGGTGTCGATCATCAGCGGGACCTTGACCTTCTTCGCCAGCATCTCGACGAAGGCGGTGACGTCGGCGGTCTCGTCGCGGTCGGGGTCCTGCAGGCAGATGTCGAGGACGTGGGCTCCCTTGCGCACCTGCGCCCGGCCGATCTCGGAGGCCTCCTCGATCTTGCCGTCCGCGATCAACTGCTTGAACTTACGGCTGCCGAGGACGTTGGTGCGCTCGCCGACGATCACCGGGCGCGTGTCCTGATCGATCACCAGCGTCTCGATGCCGGAGACCACCGCCCGGCGCGGCGGCGCCGGGCGCCGCGGCCGGTAGTCGGCGGCGACCGCGGCGATGCGGCGGATGTGCTCGGCGGTGGTGCCGCAGCAGCCGCCGATGATGTTGATCCAGCCCTCGGCGCAGAAGCGCTCGATCTTCTGCGCCAGCATCGGCGGCAGCTCGTTGTAGTGGCCTTCCTCGTCCGGCAGGCCGGCGTTGGGGAAGCAGACGATCGGAAAGCGCGAGATCTCGGCGAGCGTGCGCAGGTGGTCGGTCATGAAGTCGGGGCCGGTGGCGCAGTTCATGCCGATGGCGAACAGGTCGCGATGGGCCACCGAGACGTAGAGCGACTCGATCGGCTGGCCGGCCAGCATCGTCCCCATGGTCTCGATCGACACCGACAGCACCACCGGGAGCGAGCGCCCGGCCCGGGCAAAGGCATCGTCGATGCCGAGCAGCGACGCCTTCACGTTGAGGGTGTCCTGCTGCGTCTCCAGGAAGAGAACGTCGCTGCCGCCCGCGAGCAGTCCGCCGGCCTGCTCGGCGAAGGCCGCGCGCACCTCGTCGAAGGTGACGCCGCCGGTGACCGAGATGGTCTTGGTGCCGGGACCCATCGAGCCGGCGACGAAGCGCGGCCGCTCCTTGGTCGAAGCGGCGTCGGCGACCTCGCGCGCGATGCGCGCCGCGGTATGGCTGATCTCGTAGGCCTTGTCCTGCAGGCCGTACTCGGCCAGGACGATGCGGGTGCTTCCAAAGGTGTCGGTCTCGATCAGGTCGGCGCCGGCGTCGATGTAGGCCTGGTGTATCCGGCCGATGACGTCGGGGCGGGTGAGGACGAGGTTCTCGTTGCACCCCTCCAGCGCGGCGCCGCCGAAGTCGTCGGGCCCGAGGTCCATCGCCTGGATGGCGGTGCCCATCGCCCCGTCGAGGACGAGAATGCGCTCGGCCAGCGCGTTGCGCAGCAACGCCGTTCGATCTACCGGAGATGTCATAGACCTACCTGTTTAGCCGGTTGTCACGCCGAATTCCAAGCCCCGCCGGTTGTTGCGACGCCGGCGTATTTCAACGGATGTCTTCGGTGTTCCGAGATAGGCCCGGTAGACAACCTCGACGCGGTGCCTGTCCTTCCCTATAATCCGGGCCGTTTTGGGCGGAGGGGACATGGCGGCGCATTTGGAATTTCGACTCTCGACTCTCCCTGATTGACGAGCGCCACACTTGCGGTGACAAATTGCAGTAGGGTTCCTTCTCCCGGATGGGAGAAGGTCAGGATGAGGGGGATGAAATTGAGCGGCGAAGCCGAGCCTCGCTTGTTTCGCCGTTCACGAAAGAGATTGGATATGGTGGCCTTCGGCAGTGTTTCGATCCCCCTCACCTCGATCCTCTCCCATCCGGGAGAGGAAGCCGATCAAGATGCATCGCCCTATTTTGGCAAAGAAGCACGAGAGGTTCGCCCGTGAAAAAACCGGCAACGGCGGAGCACATTCATCCAGTCGACCTGCGCCACGCGGCCGAGGAGCGCTACCTGTCCTACGCGCTCAGCGTGATCACCTCGCGCGCCCTGCCCGACGTGCGCGACGGCCTCAAGCCGGTGCAGCGGCGGATCCTGTACGCCATGTACCAGAACCTGCGCCTGACGGCCGGGACGCGGCCGCGCAAGTCCGCCGCCGTCGTCGGCGAGGTCCTGGGAAAGTATCATCCGCACGGCGACCTCGCCGCCTACGAAGCCATGGTGCGCCTGGCGCAGCCGTTCGCCCTGCGTTACCCGCTGGTGCACGGCGAAGGCAACTTCGGCTCTTTGGACGGCGACAGTCCGGCGGCGATGCGCTACACCGAGGCGCGCCTGGCGGCGATCGCCGAGGAGCTGCTGCGCGACATCCGCCAGGAGACGGTCGACTTCCGCGAGAACTACGACGCCACCCTGCGCGAGCCGATCGTGCTGCCGGCGGCGATCCCCAACCTGCTGATCAACGGCAGCACCGGCATCGCCGTCGGCATGGCGACCAACATCCCCTCGCACAACCTGGGCGAGGTCGTCGAGGCGCTGGTGGCCCTGATCCGCGACCCGGCGCTCGACAGCAAGGGGCTGTGCAAGTACGTCAAGGGCCCGGACTTCGCCACCGGCGGCGAGATCCTCAACTCGCGCAAGGAGCTGCGCGAGATCTACGAGAACGGGCAGGGGGCCGTCCGCCTGCGCGGCCAGTACCGAGAGGAGCTCGACAAGCGCCGGCGCCGGGTGATCGTCACCTCGATCCCGTACACGGTGAGCAAGTCGCGCATCGTCGAGGAGATCGCCGACCACATCGTCGCCCGGCGGTTGCCGCAGGCCACCGACGTCCGCGACGAGTCGACCGACGACGTCCGCATCGTCATCGAGATCAAGCCCGAGGCCTCGGCGGAAGCGGTGATGGCCTACGTCTACAAGCACACCAGCCTGCAGATCAACTTCAACGTCAACCTCACCGCGCTGGTGCCGACCACGACCGCGGGCGTCGGCCAGCCGGCGCGGCTGAACCTGCGCGACCTCTGCCGCCACTTTCTCGACTTTCGCCTCGATGTGGTCACGCGCCGGCTCGAGCACGAGCTGCGCGAGCTGCAGGCGCGGCTGCACATCCTGGCCGGCTTCCTCAAGCTGTTCGGCAACGTCGACCGCGCCATCAAGATCATCCGCCAGTCGGCCTCGCGCGCCGAGGCCTCGCAGCAGCTGCAGAAGGAGTTCAAGCTCGACGAGATCCAGGCCGAGGCCATCCTCGAGACGCGGCTCTACCAGCTCGCCCGCCTCGAGATCGAGAAGATCCGCGAGGAGCAGCGCGAAAAGCAGCAGCGCGCCGACCAGATCGACAAGCTGCTGAAGTCGAAGAAGGCGCGCTGGGGGCTGGTGGAGAGCGAGCTCGCGGCGGTGGCGCAGAAGTACGGCGACAAGCGGCGCACCGTGCTGAGCTCGTCGGCCGAGCTGGTCTACGACGCCGAGGCCTACGTCGTGCACGAGGACGCCACCGTCGTCGTCACCCGCGACGGCTGGATCAAGCGGCTGGGCGAGGTCAAGGACCCGTCCTCGACGCGCGTGCGCGAAGGCGACCTGGCCAAGTGGATCCTGCGCGGCAACACGCGCGACAGCGTCGCCCTGTTCTCCAACTACGGCGTGGCCTACGTGATGAAGGTCGTCAACGTGCCGGCGACCACCGGCTACGGCGAGCCGGTGCAGTCGCTGCTCAACTTCAAGGACGGCGAGCGCGTCGTCAGCGCCGAGCTGCTGGCCGTGCCCGGCGGCGCGCCGAAGCCCGGTCAACCGGCCGTTCGATGGCTGGTCGCCACCGCCGACGGCATGGGATTCTTCTGCCGCCCCGATCTGAGCGAGACGACGAAGAGCGGTCGCCGCATCGCCCGGGTCAAGGAAGGTGACGAGGTGCTCGTCGTCGCGCCCGCCGCGGGTGACCTCGTCACCGGAGCGACCGCCGACGGCAAGGTGCTGGTGTTCCCGGCCGCCGAGCTCGCCGAGCTCTCCGGACCCGGCCGCGGCGTCATCCTGATGCGTCTCGACAAGAAGGACAAGGTCATCGGCGCCGTCTGTCATCGCCGCGACGACAAGGTGATCGCCGTCGGCGAGGACGGCACCGAACGCGCCTTCCATCTGCCGGAGACGGCGCACCGGGCGCAGAAGGGGCGCAAGGCCATCAAGCGCATGAAGGTGGTCGAGCTGCGCCTCGAGGCGAAGGCCGCGCCCCCGGCGCCGGAAGGCGGCAGGAGCCCGGTTCAGCAGGACCTCTTCAAGAAGTAGCGGGCCGGTGGACCCGGTTGAATTACCTTCCGCGCCTGTGGCAAACCTCAGACGCTCGACGGCAGTTTCACGCCAGAGGCGATCCGGGCCGACACCAGCGAGATTCGGAACATTCAACGTCCAACGTCGGGAGGAAGACAATGGAGCAGGTTCGCTTTGACGACATCGAGGGTCTCAAGAAGCACATCAGCGACGAGTTCGGTCCGTGGGGACCGGAGGTGGAGATCACCCAGGACATGATCAACAAGTTCGCCGACATCACCGGCGACCACCAGTGGATCCACGTCGACGTCGAGCGCTGCAAGCGCGAAAGCCCGTTCAAGGGCCCCATCGCCCACGGCTTCTTGACGCTGAGCCTGCTGCCGACGCTGCGCTCGGGCTCGAACTTCGCCATCACCGGCTACGGCAACGCCACCAACTACGGCTCGGACAAGCTGCGTTTCGTCAGCCCCGTACCCGCCGGCAGCAAGGTGCACGCGCACTCGCGCCTGCTCGGCGCCGAGGCCAAGCCGAAGGGCACCCAGGTCACGCAGGAGATCGCCGTCCACGTCGTCGGCAGCGACCGCCCGGCACTGACCTACACGATGCTGGTGCTGTACCATCCGAAGGCAGTTCGTAGTTGACGGTCGATGGTCGATGGTCGATAGTTGATAGTTGATAGTTGTAAATGGACGGTCGTCGATCGCCCTATCGACTATTGACTATCAACTATCGACTATTATTGACTTTCGACCGCCTCCAGCGCCGCCACGTGGTCGAGGCCGAAGGTCTCCGCCACGCCCGGATGGGTGACGTGGCCGTTGCAGGTGTTGACGCCGCGCTGGAGGGCGAGGTCGGCTTCGATGGCGCGGCGCACGCCCTTGTCGGCGATCTCGATGGCGTAGGACAGGGTGGCGTTGGTGAGGGCGTAGGTCGAGGTGTGCGGCACGATGCCGGGCATGTTGGTGACGCAGTAGTGCACCACGCGCTCCTCGACGTAGATCGGGTTGTCGTGGTTCGTCGGCCGCGAGGTCTCGGCGCAGCCGCCCTGGTCGATGGCGATGTCGACGAAGGCGGCGCCCGGGCGCATCTTGCGCAGCAGCTTGCGCGTGATCAGCTTGGGCGCCTTGGCGCCGGGAATCAGCACCGCGCCGATCACCAGGTCGGCGTTGACGACCTCTTCCTCGATGTTGGCCGGGTTCGACATCACGGTGGTGACGTGGCCGCCGAGGATGTCGTGCAGGTAGCGCAGCTTGGCCGGGTTCTTGTCGATGATGCTGACGTGCGCGCCGACGCCGACGGCCACCTGGCAGGCGTTGGCGCCGGCGACGCCGGCGCCGATGACCACGATGTTGGCCGGGCGCACGCCGGAGGCGCCGCTGAGAAGCACGCCGCAGCCGCCGTTCTGCGCCTGCAGGCACCAGGCCCCGACCTGCACCGAGAGCCGGCCGGCCACCTCGCTCATCGGCGCCAGCAACGGCAGCGAGCCGTCGGCGAGCTCGATGGTCTCGTAGGCGATCGCCGTCACCTTGCGGCGCCGCAGCTCGCGCGTCAGCCGCTCGACGGCGGCCAGGTGCAGATAGGTGAACAGGATCAGGCCCTCGCGCAGGAAGCGGTACTCGGACGGCAATGGCTCCTTCACCTTGAGAACCATATCGGCGCGCCGCCACACGTCGCGCTGCGAGACGATGTGGGCGCCCGCGTCCCGGTAGCGCGCGTCGGGAAGGCCGCTGCCCGCGCCCGCACCTCGTTGCACCAGCACGCGATGACCGTGAGTGACCAACGCGCTCACCCCGCTGGGCGTGATGGCGACCCGGTTCTCTTCCGGCTTGATCTCCTTGGGGATGCCGATGATCATGGGGGGAGGGTAAATCGTAAAAGGGCAAACGTAAAGCACCCCCGGGAAGAGAACCGAGTAACAGGAAATCAGAAACCGGAAACGGGAAACCGGCAAATCCGGGCCAGAAGCGACTTCGTCGGTTTCGACTTTCCTGTTTGCTGTTTCTCATTTTCCCTTCGTCTCTTCCCACCTTTACATCTCCGCTGTGCCGTTGTAGGCGGGTACGCATCATGGCGCAGAT
>CAZYMF010000237.1:0-6841 GCA_964648215.1 uncultured Binatia bacterium (SeqCode)
TTCCCTGCCAGCTGTACCGACAAGGGCGAAGGCGCGCAAGCCGGTAGCGACGAGGCCTGCCCCCCGGGGATGGACGCGGGCGGCAGAAGTGCTAGGAGAGGGAGCATGTCGTCCGATCGAGTTGCCTTCATCACCGGAGCCAGCCGCGGCATCGGCAAACAGCTGGCCGTCGACTTCGCCCGGCGAGGCTACGACGTCGTCTGCCTCGCCCGCTCCAGCAGCGACAAGCCGAGCAAGCTGCCGGGCACCGTGGACGAGACCGCGGAGCTGGTGCGCCGGGAAGGCCGGCGCGGCCTCGCCTTGGCCGTCGATCTCCAGTCGGAGGCGCAGCTCGCCGCCGCCGTCGAGCAGACCTACCGCGACCTCGGGCGCGTCGACGTCCTCATCAACAACGCCGCCATCGCCGTTCCCGGACCGACGCTGCCGCAGCCGATGCGCAAGTGGCGGCTGGCGATGGAGATCAACGTCAACGCCCCGTTGGCGTTGATGCAGGCCGTCTGCCCGCGGATGGCGCAGGCCGGCGGCGGACACGTCATCAACGTCTCCTCCGAGGCCGCGGCCATGCCCGAGTTCGGCCGGGCCAGCTACACGGTGAGCAAGGTGGCGCTGGAGTCGCTCACCCAGTGCCTGGCCTACGAGCTCGGCGCCGGCGGCGTCGCCGTCAACGTCGTCCGCATCGACGTGCCGATCTGGACCGAGGGCTTCGTCTTCACCCTGACGGGGATGGACACCAGCGACTTCGAGGATCCGGTCATCATGTCGGACGCCTGCCTGTGGCTGGTCGATCAGCCGGGAAGCTACTCGGGGAAGATCCTGACCCTCACCGGCCTGCGCGAGCAGGGGATCGTGCGCCCGCGCACCCGCGTCGGCGAGCGGCGCCTGTTCCCCTCCTGAGGCGGCGAGCCGCGGGCATGCTGCTGGAAGGAAGAGTCGCTCTGCTCACCGGCGCCGCCCGCGGCATCGGGCGCGCGACGGCCCTGCTGCTGGCGGAGGAGGGTGCCGACGTCGGCGTTCTCGACCTCCAGCCCGAGGTGGAGAAGACGGCCGCGGCGATCGCCGGCCTCGGCCGCCGGACGGTGGCCACCGTCGGCGACGTCTCCGACGTGGCGCAGGTGAGTGAGGCGGTGGGGAAGGTGCGCGAGACCCTCGGCCCGATCGACGTGCTGGTGAACAACGCCGGCATCGTCAACAACATCGCCCCGCTCACCCGCATGCGTCCCGAGGCCTGGGAGCGCGAGCTGTCGGTGAACCTCTCCGGCGCCTTCCACCTGATCCAGGAGGTGATCGGCGCGATGGTCGAGCGGCGCTGGGGGCGGATCATCAACGTCTCCTCGGTTGCCGCCACCGGCGGCCTGCACAACCAGGTCGGCTACGCCGCCAGCAAGGCCGGCCTGTTGGGGCTGACCCAGACGGTGACGCTCGAGCACGGGCGCGACGGCGTCACCTGCAACGCCGTGCTGCCCGGCCTGATCGGCACCGAGATGGTGATGGCGATGCCGGCCGACATTCGCGAGGCCGCCGTCGCCGGCACGCCCGCGCGCCGCGTCGGCGATCCGCGCGAGGTGGCCCGGCTGATCGTCTTTCTCGCCTCCGATCATGCCGCCTTCATCAACGGGGCGCTGATCCCGGTCGACGGCGGCATGCGGCTCAACACCAGCTCCCTGGCCAGCCGCCGAGAGGTGCGGCGGACCCGCCCGTAGAAACGACCCCGAGACGAGGTGCGCCATGGACCCGGTCGACACGCCCAAGACCGTCTACCGCCCGAGCGACGTTGCCGCTCTCTCCTACGACAACGACCTCAACGACCCCGGCGCCTATCCCTACACCCGCGGTGCTCGCGCCGCGCGGCCGCATCTGGGCGCGTGGATCCAGCGCGAGCTGTCGGGCGAAGGCGAGCCGGCGCGCACCAACGCGCAGTTCAAGTACCTCATCGGCAGCGGCGCCACCGGGCTCGACGTCATCGGCGACACGCCGACCATGGCCTGCCTCGATCCGGACCACCCGGCCGCCGCGCACGCCGTCGGCACGCAGGGCGTGTCGCTGTGCGGCCTGGCCGACTACCGCGAGATGTACGCCGATCTGCCGCTCGACGGCCTGACGATCTCGCATTCGCTGCCCGCCGCCTTCGGCATCGCCGGCCTCTACCTGGTCGCGAAAGAGCGCGGCATCAGCACCGCCAGGCTGCGCGGCTCCACCATTCAGGCCCCGTTCTACTGCGAGGACTGCGGCTACTCGATCCACATGCCCTTCGAGCTGCGGGTTCGCCTGGCCGCCGACTCGATCGAGTTCGCCGCGCGCGAGATGCCGAAGTTCCACGCCTTCATCGAGGACACCTACTACATCAGCGAGGGCGGCATCGATGCGGTCGAGGAGATGGCGCTGGGCTTCGTCGAGATTCGCTACCTGGCCCGCGAGCTGTTGCGGCGCGGCGTGCCGATCGACGACTTCGCGCCGCGCATCGCCATCCTGGTCAACTGCCGCATGGACTTCTTCACCGAGATCGCCAAGATCCGGGCGACGCGACGGCTCTTCGCGCGCATGATGCGCGAGGAGTTCGGCGCCACCGACCCGCGTTCGCTGGCGGTCAACATCGCCTCGCACACCTCGGGGCTCTCGCTCACCGCGCAGCAGCCGGCCAACAACGTCGTCCGCGGCACGGTGCAGGCGCTCGCCCTGGCCCTGGCCGGGGTGCAGGCGATCGAGGTCTCCGGCTTCGACGAGGCGTTCCGCACGCCGAGCCCGGAGGCGCACCTGCTCGGGCTGCGGACGCAGCAGGTGATCCAGCTCGAGGCGGGCGTGACCAGGGTGATGGACCCGCTCGGCGGCTCGTATTACGTCGAGACGCTGACCAACGAGATGGAAGAGCGCATCCGCGCCATGGTGATGCGCATCGAGGCCATGGGCGACACCGCCGGTCTGTGCGACGGCGGCTGGTTCCGCGCGCTGTTCCAGGACGCGATGGAGCGCTACGCGCGCGAGCTGCGCGACGGCGAACGGATGCAGGTCGGCGCCAACGTTCATCGCCTGCCGGACGAGCAGGACACGTTGCTGCGCGACGTCGCCGAGCGCAAGATCGAGCCGTGCCGCGAGCGCATCGAGGCGATTCGCGAGCGCAAGCGGGCGCGGCCGGCCGCCGATCTCGCCGCGGCGCTGCAAGCCGTACGGCGGGTGGCGCAGGAGGGCAGCAACCTGATGCCGGCCGTCATCGGGGCGACGACGGCGGGGGCGACGATGGGCGAGATCGCCGGCATGATGCGGACGGCGTACGGCCTGGCCTACGATCCGTACGGGCTGATGGAATGCCCGATCTGAGACCGCCTCGCGTGCTCATCTCCATGCTCGGCCTCGATCAGCACGAGGTCGGCGCCATCGCCGTCGCTCGCCTGCTGCGCGACGCCGGGATGGAGGTGATCTATCTCGGTCGCTTCAACCTGCCGGCGGCGATCGTCAAGGCGGCGGCCGACGAGGACGTCGACGTCATCGGCCTGAGCTGCCATTCCTGGGAGTACCTGCACTACATCGACGAGCTGTTCGAGCTGCTGCAGGCCCGCGGTCTGACGATCCCGCTGGTCGTCGGCGGCTCGGTGATCACGCGCGAGGACGAGGAGCGGCTGCGCGCCAGAGGCGTCGCCGCCGTCTTCGGCCCGACGACGGTCGCCGAAGACATTCCGGCCGTGCTGCGGGATATCGCTCGCGGCCAAGCTCAATGCTGAAAGCGAAAAGCTCAAAGCCGGAAGGCGCTCTCGTCCGGCTTTGAGCTTTCTGCTTTCGACTTTTCGCCGTTGCCGCCTGCGTTGTCCTCCCGGCGCGCACGAGGTAGAGTTCAAGGGATCCAATTCCCAAGGCGAGCAGGAGGAGTTCATGAGTCACGAGCCGGTCGAGTTCAATCGCGACTGTGAGGTCATTCAGATCCCGCAGGGGCTGACGGTGACGATCCCGAAGGGAACGCCCGCGATCGTCACCCAGGCGCTCGGCGATACGTACACGCTGCAGATCCCGGCGTATGGCGGCTTGTTTCGGCTCGCCGATCGCGACGCCGACGCCATCGGCAAGCAGAGCGGGCCGGGTCGGACCGCGGCGCCGGCGGCGGACGACGGCACGGTCGGCGAGGAGCAGGTGTGGGACCAGCTACGGCAGGTCTACGACCCGGAGATCCCCGTCAACGTGGTCGATCTCGGCCTGATCTACGACATGCGCATCGAGGGACGCACGGTGGACGTGCAGATGACGCTCACCGCCCAGGGCTGCGGCATGGGGCCGTCGATTGCCATGGATGCCAAGCGGCGCATCGAGACGCTGCCCGGCGTCGATGAGGCCAACGTGCAGGTGGTGTGGGATCCCCCCTGGACGCCGCACATGATCTCGCCGGAAGGTCGCGCCAAGCTGGGCATGGATTGAGGCGATGGCCCGACCGCCGAAGCTGAGCGAGGCGGAGGCGCGCGCCGCGCTGGCCACGGTCCCCGGCTGGCGGATCGCGGACGGCAAGCTCCACCGCGAATTCACGTTCAAGAGCTTCGTCGAGGCCTTCGGCTTCATGACCTCGCTGGCGCTGGTGGCCGAAGCGAAGGATCATCACCCGGAGTGGTTCAACGTCTACAGCCGGGTGGTGATCGACCTCTCCACCCACGACGCCGGCGGCCTGACGCGGCTCGATTTCGAGCTCGCCGCCGCCGCCAACGAGCTGCTGCCGTAGCCGAAAGAACCGGAGAACAGGGAATCAGGAACCGGGAACGGAGGACCGGTCAATGAACGGCAAGGACGTCGGCCGGTTTCCCGTTCCCGGTTCCCGGTTTCCTGTTCCTCATTTTCCTCATTTCTTCTCCGCCAGAAGTCCCTTGCCGGGGACGTGGTTCATCTCCAGGCGAATCCCGTCGGGGTCCTCGAACAGCACCGAGTAGTAGCCGGGCGCCCAGGGTCCTTCCTCGGGGGGATGGACGATCTTGGCGCCGATCTCCTGCAGGAACGCGTAGAGGGTGTCGACGTCGGCGCGCTCGCGGGCGCGGAAACAGACGTGGTGCAGGCCGACGCGGAGCTGCGCGAACCGTTCGGAGCGATGTTGCTCTTCGGCCTGCACGATGCCCATGGCGCTGCGCCCGCCGACGCAGTAGTAGTAGCCGTCGGCGTCGATCACCGGGCGCAGGCCGAGATAGGGCAGCAGCTTTCCGTAAAAGGGCTTGCAAGCTTCGAAGTTGCTGACCGTCAGCATGACGTGGGCGATGCCGTTGATCTCCATGATCGCTCTCCTGTGACGAGTTGCCGTGTGCCGTTCCCTTCCCGAGGTGCGGCGCCGTCAGCCCATCGGGTACTTGATCTCCTTGGTCACCTGGTGGCAGGCCTTGCGCACCTCCTCCGACAGCGTGACATCGGCGGCGGCCAGCGTGTCGGTGAGCTGCTCGACCGTGGTGGCGCCGATGATGGTGGAGCCGACGAAGTCGTGCGTCAGCGTCCAAGCCGTCGCCAGCGTGGTCACCGACATGCCGTGCCCCCGCGCGATCTCGGTGAAGCGGGTCACCGAAGCGAGGGTGTGCTCGTTGACGAAGCGGCGCGCCATCGTCTGCGAGCGCGGGTTGCCCTCGGCGTAGATCGCGAAGCGCGCGCCCTTGGGTCGCGCGCCGTCCTGGTACTTGCCGCTCAGCACGCCGCCGGCGATCGGGCTGTAGGGCAGCAGGCTGACCTGCTCGCGGCGGCAGACCTCGGCGAGCTCGTCCTCGAAGCGGCGGTTGAGCAGGCTGAAGTTGTTCTGGATCGTCTCGTAGCGGGTCAGGCCGCGGCTGTCGCTGGCCCACAGGCTCTTGGTCAGGCCGTAGGCGGTCTCGTTGCTGCAGCCGGCGTCGCGGATCTTGCCGGCTTCGACCGCGCGGGTGAGCGCCTCCAGCGTTTCCTCGATCGGCACGTCGCGATCGGGCCAGTGGGTCTGATAGAGGTCGATGTAGTCGGTGCCGAGGCGGCGCAGGCTGCCCTCGATGGCGCGCTCGACGTGGTGGCGGTCGAGAGCTGTCTTGCCCTCGCGCACCGGCGCCAGGAACCATCCCTGACCGGGACCGGCGACCTTGGTGGCGACGACGACGGCGTCGCGCTTCTTGGTGGCCAGCCACTTGCCGCAGATCTCCTCGGTGCGGCCGGCGTACTTGGGATCGGGAGGCACCGGGTAGACCTCGGCGGCGTCGATGAAGTCGACGCCGGCGTCCCAGGCCCGGTCGAGGATGGCGAGGCTGGTCTTCTCGTCGGCCTGGTTGCCGAAGGTCATGGTTCCCATGCAGATCTCGGAGACGACGAGGCCGGTGCGGCCCAAACGGCGGCGCTTCATGCTTCCTCCTTCGCGGATTTGACGTCGGCGCGGATCATAGCAAGGTGCGCGAGTTGTGAAAGGGGCGGCGCGGGTTGCGCGGGCGGCGGGCGCGTCGTAGGTAGCGAGCCCATGGCCGACACGCCGCTGCTCGAGGTGGCACGCTACCGGGTCATCTTCGCCGACTGCGACCCGATGCGCATCATGTACTACGGCAACTACTTCCGGCTCTTCGAGATCGGCCGCGCCGAGCTGTTCCGCAAGCTCGGCCACCCGTTTCCCGAGTACATCGAGCGCGGGCTCTATCTCGGTGTGATCGAGACCACCTGCCGCTACCGGCAGCCGGCGCGCTACGACGACGAGCTGATCATCCGTGCCGGGATCGCCGACGTCGGCCGGGCGCGTCTCACGATCGAGTACGAGGTCGACGCGCTCGCCGGCGCCGTGGTGGCCAGCGGCTCGACGATCCACGCCGTGCTCAACGAGGACGGCCGGCCGCAGCGGATCCCGGCGGAGTTTCGCCAGGCGGCGCTGGCGGTGAAGCGGAAAGAGTAG
>CAZYMF010000238.1:0-6812 GCA_964648215.1 uncultured Binatia bacterium (SeqCode)
CGCGAGCACACCCGACTGCGCAAGCTCATCAGCGCGGGGTTCACGCCGCGCATGGCCCGGCGTCTCGAGGAACAGATGCGGCGCTGGGCAGCCTCGAGGCCAGCGCGTCACGCTCTGGTACCCGTCGGCCAACCGCGACGACGACGTCTTCGACGATCCGTTCCGCTTCGACATCCAGCGCGAGCCGAACGAGCACGTCGCCTTCGGCGGCGGCGGTGCCCACTACTGTCTCGGCGCCAACCTGGCGCGCCGCGAAATCGCCATTCTCTTCGAGGAGCTGCTGCGACGCACCCGTCGGATCGAGGTGCTGCGCCCGCCCGCCTACAGCGCCCTCGGCATCTACAGCCCGATTCTCGTGGCCCCCAAGGAGATTTCTGTTCACCTTCCTGAACGCCGGCAAGCAGTCGGTCGTCGGGGCGGCCGCAGATCCGCACGTCGAGGCGCTGGTGGCCGCGGCCGACCTGGTCATCGAGGCGCACGGTCTGGAAACCGATGCGGGAGAACGCCTCGATGCCGCCGGACTCCGCGCGGCCCACCCATCCCTCGTCGTTCTCTCGATCACGCCCTACGGCCTGACCGGGCCCTGGGCAAATCGTCGAGCGACCGAGTTCACGCTCCAGGCCGAATCGGGGTCGATCGGCATGCGTGGCGTGATGGGCCAGGAACCCTTCCAGGCCGGCGGCCGCATCAGCGAGTGCGCCGCTACTTCGAAGCGCCGGAGCATCCGGTCGTCGGCGCAATGCCGCTGCCGTCGATGCCCTTCCGCTATGCGAGCGTCGATCACTGGCTGCGGACGCCGGCGCCGACGATCGGCCAAGACAACGAACGAGTGCTGTGCGGCATCCTCGGCCTGTCGCCTGACGAGCTTCGGCATCTCGAGACCGAGGGCGTGATCGGCAGACGTCCCGTGGGACTGTGACTGCCTGTGAGAGGAGAGGCTGTCGATTCTCGCGATGAGGACGGGTGCACTCCGACTTCCCCTTTGGAAGAGGATCACTGAGCACAGGATCTGCAGCGCGAGCATGCCGCCGTCAGCGCGCGAGAGGGTCGACCATCACCTTGCAGTCTGCGTTCGCCTCGCGCAGGCGCTCGAACCTCTGCGGCAGCGCGTCGAGGCGGATGGTGTCGGTGATCATGGCGCTCGGGCGGTGATCTCCGCTGGCGATGACGTCGACCGTGTACTGAAAGTCGGCCCGGTCGTAGCACATCGAGAACAGCAGCCGGACCTCCTTCCACAGCGCCACGGCGGGCATGAAGCTGTCGCTTCCGCCGCACAGACCCAGCGAAACGACGGTGCCCGTCGGCTTCACATGGCCGATGGCCTGGTCGATGACGCCGGGAAGGCCCACGGCCTCGAAGACGACGTCGGGCAGCCCGCCGAGCGCGTCCTGGATCTCTTTTCGGGGATCGGCCGCCCCCTGCAGGGCGACGAAGTGGGTGGCGCCCAACGCGGTCGCGATCGCGCTCCGCCGAGCGGAGCTCGCCGCAACGACCACCCTGCTCGCCCCCAGGCGGCGGGCCCAGAACGCGGCGGACTGGCCGATCGGTCCGGCTCCGAGGACCAGCACCCCGGCGCCCACCTTCATCGCCGCCTTGCGCACCGCCTGCAGGCCCACCGCGAGCGGTTCGATCAGGGCCCCCTCTTCGTCGCTCACCGCCGGCGGCAGCGCGACACAGTCGTTGGCCCCCACGCGGGAATATTCGCAGAAGCCCGCCACCACGTCGATGCGCGCCGCGGGGCAGCGGTGCGGCGTTCCGGCGTGGCAGGCCGGACAGTGCCCGCAGCCGATGAAGGGCAGCGGCGCAACGCGGTCACCCGCCCGGATGTGATCGACGCCGGCACCGACGGCAACGACCTCGCCGCAGAATTCGTGACCGACGATACTGTCGCTCGCCAGCTGTGCGCCTTCGCCTGACGTCATGAGCAGGTCGCTGCCGCAGATGCCCGCGCGCTTCACGCGAACCAACACCTCGCCGGGCTGCGCTACCGGGTCGGGCCGCTCCTCGATCGCCAGCCCCCGGCCGGGCCCCTTGAACACCGCTGCCTTCATGCCTGCCTCCTGATCGGGATCTACTTCGCTTCCGACAACTGATGTCGCCCCATGTAGTCGGCGAAGCGCTCGTGGACGGTGGCTTCGGTGAGGCCGAACTGTTCCAGTGCGTACTGGTGGCGACCGTGCTTGTGCTGCGGATTGGCGGCGATCCACTGCGCCATGGCCTGCTCCGCAGCGGCGCTCAGGTTCAACCGGAAGTGCCGGTAGATCCTGTTCACGACGGCCATCGGTTCGCGCCGGAAGTCGGCGAACCGCACGTCGAGGAAGTTGTCCGGGAAGCGCTGCCGCACCGCTTCGGCCCGTTCCGCCGACCGGGCCCAGAGCTCCAGCTCCCGCGGGCCGATGAGAGTGGCGTCCACCTCCCCGGCGTGGAAGAAACGGCGGGCCGGATAGATCACGCTACACACCGACGGAATGCACTTGGCCGGGTCGCGGTGCGTCTGCACCACGCAGGCGTCGGGGAAGACGGCAAGGAGTGCGTCGAGATGCGTGATGTGGCCCGGGTTCTTCAGCAGCCAGCGCCGCGCCGGGGCGTCGGCGCCGATGAGACGCAGGTTGTCCGCATAGCGGCGGTAGCTGGCGGTCTCGTCCTGCTCCCACCACCAGCGGTCATAGCTGGGCAGACCGATGGCCGTGGCCGGGTAATGGCTGACGAAGCTCTGGGCCAACAGATTGAGGCATTCATCCACCTCGTCGGCGTGAACTTCGTGGGAGACGCGCAATTCGGGCACCGCGGCGAGAAAGGCCTCCTGCCGGTCCACCGCGTCCCGAAATTCCTGTGTACTCTCCCACGCGTCCCGAGGTGGACGCGGCATGGGGGTCGAGATCAGCCATTGCTCCAGACCCTGGAACTGGGGATCCATCGACAGCAGCTTGTGCAAGGCCGTCGTTCCCGTGCGCGGGATTCCGGTCACGACCAGGGGCGCGAGAACCTTGTGCCGCAGGCACTCGGGGCGCTGCTTCCACCCTCGTTGCGAATACAGGCGGCTCGCCAATAGACCCAGGATCGGGCCGCTCAATTGCCGGACGTTTTCGCCAGTGACCGGAGCATCCCGCCGGATCGCTTCCAGCAGGGCCCCGAGGCCTTCCTCGTACCCCGCGCCAAAGTCGGAAAGCCCCGTCGCCGCGGCGGCCTGTTCGAGGAGCTGATCGATGCCTGGAAAGAGAACGACGCTCATCCAGCCTCGCGCCTCACCACCGCCGTCGCAACTGCGCTCCGATGCGGCGGGCGCGTAGCTGAGCGGCGCGTTCCTCCGTGGTGATGACCGGCGTGTCGTCGGGCAGGAGCCGGCGCACGTCTTTCGCGGGCACGCGCTGCAGGGTCGGAATCGGCAGGCTGTCGGCACCGTACCAGCGGCCGATCAGCATGCCGTTGCGTGTGCCGGCCGGGTCCAGCCAGTTGTGGACGCCCGGATCTTGCAGCGAGATGACGGCGCGAAACCGCCCGTCGCGGTCGAGCCGCGCCTGGTGGCCGTTGAGACTGCTCTGCCGGTAGATGAACTCCACGGCGTTCCACAACTCGTCGTTCAGCTGCACGTTCCAGTAGCGCTGCGTCACGGGCAACTCGGTCTCCAGAATGAGCGCCTCGTCGGCGTCGAACTGGAACATGCCCTGCCAGTAGGCCTGCACCGGCACGGCGCCGCCGAAGTCCGCCAGCTCGACCTTGTTGATCAGGCCGCGCTGGATCGCGCTGTTCTGGTAGTGGAGCCACATCCGGGACAGGCGTTGGGCGAAGCCCCCGAGCAGAGCGCGCATTTGGCCGTCGATCTGCTCCGGTGTCCGGCGCGGCTTGAGCGGATCGCCGCCGACTCGCTCGATGGCGAGTCGGGCTTCCCTCTCGACGCCCCAGTCGTAGGAGCGTTGGCGCACCATGATGAACTCCGCTTCCGGGTGAAGCGGCAGCCAGTTGCCCGAGTGGCCCGCCGGGCGCTCGCCGCTGAAGACCACCTCCAGTTCCCCGGATGGTCCGAGGCTCAGCTCGTCCGCGTCGAAATAGCCGAAGTTCCTTCCGGCCGCGTCCGCCATGCCCATCATGTTGGCGCCGGTGGAGAAGGTCAGCAGCTTCACCGTGCCCCGATCTCCCGTCACCCGGTAGACACCGTTGCCGTCGACCGGCGCCAGCAGGTACGTGTCGTCCGGATTGGGTTGCAGGAGAAAAACGGAGTTGAGGAACGGCGTCCAATCCGGGTGATCCGCGTCGGACTGGAAATACAGGAAGTAGCCGAGAGAAAGATTCATCAGCAGCTGCCGGTACAGTTCGGCGCGGAGCTGCTCGCTGCGCGGATCGACGGTCAGCTGCAACAGCTCGCCCGCCGGTTTGAGCAAGTCCAGGTACTCGGACCAGGGCAACATCCTCCTCGGCTCACTCACTTTCCATACCCTAGCGGCCGCGGCCCCGATCGGGTTCAGGGCAGGAAGCGGCGCGCACGGGATCCTCGTACCCGATCCGCCTCGGGAAATCCACGAAGCTGGCCCGCGGCCTCCACGCGAATCTCGCGCAGGACCTTCTTCCGCGTGCCCTCGTCGTTCGAGGTGGTGGGATTTGCGCTGCGGGCCATCCGTTCGCGAACCGCCGCCCTGGAACGGGTCGCCATATCGGCAGGCTGCTGAAACTTCGACGAGCTCACGGTGAGCGGGAAAAGTCCTTTGGGATCAGGGTGGGGCTCCGCTCATGCTGAGCGTGTCGAAGCATGGGGTTGGGGTTTTCAACGGGCTGCTATTCTCGAGGCCGAGTCTAGTCGAGGGAGTTTCGGGGTTCCTTCCAACATACGCCGTCAAGCAGAACGGCCGTCGATCCCGATGCAGCGAGCGGAGCTCCGAGCGGGGTCCACTCGTTCTCACCTTTCGTCGGACCTGGTCGCGGCTTACTGAGCTTCGCACAATCGCGTGACATGGCATGCCGGGAGGAAACGGCGTCGCCGCGCGCCATCTTCCCTGCCGCGGCCAGATCCACACGTCGCTGTCGTCGGCGGGCGTGATCCTGTCGCCGAACGCGGCGCGCGCCGAGATCGGCGCCGCGCTCCGTGACTTCTTTGCGGCGGCTCCGCTCGCTTCCTGAGCGCGAACTCAGCGGTCCCATCTTGTCCGACCCAGCACCAAGTCGTCGGGTTGACGGGTCGGTTCCGTCAACCTACTCTCCTGGCCATGCAAGCCCCGGTTGGAGACATGGTTTTTCGAGCAATGCGATCCGACTCCGATGGGCAAGCCCGGTTGGGGCGCTCTGCGCGCGACCTCGGGGTCCGGATCGCCGGACGCTATGCTGACTTACCGGTGGCAGCAGACGGAACGGTCCGTCCAGGAACGGGCGGTATGTCCGTGGCGGTTGATGATGCCAGACATCTGCCAAAGCCTCGGCGCCCGCGGTCGCTCGGGGGTGAGGGTCGCGATCCGGTGTTTTCTCTGCAGTCGAGTACGCTTCCCGAGAGCCTTTCGCTGCGTGTGGACCGGCACCCGCACGCTCTTGTCGAACCCGCTCTGCTGTGCCTGTTGGACGACTACGAGGCAGCACTTGCCAGCACACGGCCGTCGTGGAGGAAGACTCATGACTGAGGCAATGAGGAACTACCGGGATCTCGAACGACAGCTCTGGTTCATCCGCTGGCGGAACGAAGGGCACGAGTCGCAGGACGAAGAGAAACTCCTTGAGGAAATGGAGGAGGTGTGGACCCAGTTGGAGGACGGGGAACGGCGCCGGCTCAACGAGGAGGGCCCGCGCTGCTGGCCTTTAGAGCAAGATGGATGGGTCCCTACGCTTGTCGATGCGGCGAGCCGGATGGCTCCTGAGCAACCTGGGTACGGTGGCTTTTCGTCCGTGGAGGAAACGATCCAACACATCGAGCCGGCGAGGGCGGGATGAGCGCAGATGCTACCGGGACAGCTCAGGCGGCGGACGCGCTTCAGCAATGGTTCGACGAAGTCGTGCGCCTCATCAGTCGAGCGGTGTTCGATGTTGCCCCAGAGGGCCCGCATCGCGATGCGGTCGTCCTTAACGTCCTGACCGGAAATGCTCGACGGCTTCGAGATCTCGATATTGATCGAGGAGGTGCGCTGTATAACCCTCTTTGCCTCTTCCTCGCGTCTGCCTGTCGATGGTTGCGGGTCCATTTAGGACGAGGACACTGGGAGGCAGCAGTTGTGAACGTGGTCTCGCTGAGCCAGCAACTCCGCGGCTTGCATGATGCATCGGCCGGTGTCGGCCTCGAAATCGGCGATCCGGTGCGCCTCCTGAAAGGACAGATGGACGAGGCGCTTCTCAACGCGGGCGTAGCCGGCCCGCCAACGTTCGTCGACGCCAACGGTCGGCGTATCGCTATCGGGCTGGCAGTCAACTGGGGAATCCGCCTTCTCTGCGCCTACGCACTGCAATCGGATGCACCCACAAACCCAAGCTGCCGTGATATCGGGTGGATCCGAGACCTGCTTCGCCCCCTGTCGGCACCCGCCGCGCAAGCACAGCCTTGACAACTGCGGCGCGACTTCAGTGCGGACGGCTGAGTAGGCGCACCCACGCCAGCAACGCCGCGCGATGCCGACAATTCCGAACGAGGACACAAATGCCGTCACGGGAGTCGTGCTGGAG
Source organism: uncultured Binatia bacterium (SeqCode) (assembly GCA_964648215.1). Lineage (GTDB taxonomy): Bacteria > Desulfobacterota > Binatia > HRBIN30 > JACQVA1 > CAZYMF01. Next base: position 6,634 of record CAZYMF010000238.1, read on the forward strand.
ATTGTCTCCGCAACCTGCCGCGCCTCGAACATATTAAAGTTGTCGTTTCTTGCACCCGCCCGCCGGCTCCTGCAGTATCTTACGAGACTCTCTGAGCGAGGGGCATGGTCGCGAAGTCAACCACGGCACCGGGTCAAGGCTGCGGGTTCCGGAAATTTTGTCCGGTCTGATTCCGGAAA
>CAZYMF010000239.1:0-6793 GCA_964648215.1 uncultured Binatia bacterium (SeqCode)
TCATGCCGATGGGAAACCCGGCCTACAGCGAGGAGGAGAAGGCCGAGTTCCGCGAACACCCCGAGGTCATCGAACGGCTGCGCGACGAGGTGGCGCGCATGTTCACCGACGGGTTCTCCAATCACCTGGCCGACGTGAACTCGCCTCAGCTCCAGGGCATTCACGACGCCTGCGTCGCCAATCTCGAGAACAGCGTGAAGGATCCGGTGCTGCGGGAGAAGCTGCGCCCCAACTACCGCGCGGCGTGCAAACGTCTGATCATGTCGGAGAGCTTCTACGACGCCATCCAGCGGCCCAACGCCAGCGTGGTCACCGAGGGAATCGAGCGGATCGAGCCCTCCGGGGTGCGCACCCGCGATGGGCGGTTGCACGAGCTGGACGTGCTGGTCCTCGCCACCGGGTTCCGTGTCGACCGCTTCGTGCGGCCGATGGAGGTGAGCGGCCGTGGCGGCACGAAGCTGGACGACGTCTGGAAAGAGGCCCCGTTCGCGTACATGGCGATCTCGGTGCCCGACTTCCCGAACTACTTCCTGCTGAACGGTCCCAACAGCCCCGTTGGCAACTTCTCCCTGATCGAGGTCGCCGAGCTGCAGCTCGACTATGTCCTGCAGCTCGTCGAGCAAGTTCGTTCGGGCGCGTGCCGCGAGATCGGCCCCTCGCACGCGGCGATGGAGCGCTTCGACGCCGAGCGCCGGGAGGCCGCCAAGACGACGATCTGGAACAGCGGCTGCAAGAGCTGGTACCTCGACGGCACCGGTCTGCCGATGGCGTGGCCGTGGACCTTCGATCGCTTCCGCGAGGAGATGAGCGCGCCCCGCCTCGACGATTTCGAGATCGTCTGATCCGCCGAGGCGGGGCGCGGCTTCCTACGAGCGCTTGCCCGCGGCGAGGGCGTGGACGTCGGCGGCCTTCAAGGCCTTGCCGCCGACGGCCCAGTCTCCGCCCTCGAACTCCTGGATGCGGACGAAGGTCACGGGGCGCATGTTCTCGCCCTCGACCTCGATCATCGCCTGGGTGACCTTGGCGATGAGGTCCTGCTTCTGGTGGGGCGTGAAGACGTCCTTGATGACGTCAATCGTCACGACTGGCATTGTCCTTCCTCCTTCTCGGTGCGAATTCCGCCGGCGGACCAATTCCGCCGCGTTTGATTGAGAGGATACGTCCTCGTGGCGGCTCATGCTTGAAGTTGGAATGGAGAGTGCCTGGAGGTTTCTTGGAGATCGGACACGGGTGTTCTATCCTACGAGCGGTGATCTACCGGTTCGGCAGCTTCGAGCTCGATCTGGCCAAGGTCGAGCTGCGCAAGGGCGGGAAGATTCGCCCGCTCGAACCCCAGGTCTTTGCCTTGCTCGCCTTGCTCGTCGAGAACCGCGAGCGGCTCGTTTCCAAGGACGAGGTCATCGAAAAGGTGTGGGACGGGCGCGTCGTCTCCGAGGCGGCCGTCGCCAGCCGGGTCAAGTCGGCACGCCGGGCGCTCGGCGACGACGGCAAGGCCCAGCGTTTCATCAAGACGATCCATGGGCAGGGCTTCCGCTTCGTCGCCCCGGTCGAGGCCGCTCGACGTGAGCCGATCGTCTCCGGCGCGAAGGGCGAATGGAACGAAATCGAAGCAGGCGTGTCGCTCGCGGGGCCGCCTGCCCAGCCGATCTCGCGGCCGTCGATCGCCGTGTTGCCGTTCCGTCTCGTCGGCGTCGCGGGGCCCTACGCGGCCATTGCGGAAGGGCTGCCCGATGAGCTGATCGCCGAGCTGTCGCGCTTGCACTGGCTCTTCGTCACGGCGCGCGGCTCGTCGTTTCGCCTGCGTGCGCCGTTCGCCGACATGGGCGAGATCGCTCGCCTGCTCGGGGTGCGCTACTGCCTTGCGGGCACGGTGGAGATCGCCGGCACGAGCCTCGCCGTGACGGTCGATCTCGTCGATGCGCGCGACGGGGGCGTCGTCTGGGCCGACCGCTTCGCCGGCTCGGTCGACGACGTGCACCGGATCCGCGAAGAGATCCGTTCACGAACTCTCGCCGAGCTCGAGATCCGCATTCCGCTGCACGAAGCGGCCCTGGCGCGGCTGACCGGGACCGAGAATCTCGATTCCTGGTCGGCCTACCACCTGGGCTTGCAGCACCTGTACCGCTTCAACCGCAAGGACAACGCGGCGGCCGCGGCCCTGTTCGAGCGGGCGGTCGCCCTGGATCCCGGCTTCGCGCGCGCCCATGCGGGTCTCTCCTTCGTCCACTTCCAGACGGCCTTTCTGCGGCACACGGACGATCTCGCCGCCGAGACCGCTTTGGCCCGACGTTTCGCCGAGCGCGGCCTCGAGATCGACCCGATGGATCCCTTCGTGAACTTCACCATGGGGCGCAGCTTCTGGCTCGTGGGCGACCTCGAGGGCAGCCTTCCCTGGCTCGAGCGCGCAACCTCCATCTGCCCCAACTATGCGCAAGGGATCTACGCCCGCGCCTGGACCGAGTCGCTGGCCGGCCGGAGTGTCGAGGGTCGCGAGCACGTCGATCTGGCGATGCGGCTCAGCCCGCTCGATCCACTTCACTACGCGATGCTGGGGACCCGGGCCTTCGCCCACATGGCTCAGGGCGAAGACGCCGAGGCGGCGGACTGGGCCGAGCGCGCGGCGAGCTCGCCCGGCGCCCACGAGCTGATCGCCATGATCGCCGTTGCCGCCCAGGCCCTCGGTGGCGACGAGGCCCGCGCGGCATCGTGGGCCGCCAATGTGCGTGTGCGCAACCCGGGGCTCACACGCGGCGATTTCTTCCGCTCGTTTCCGATGAAGTCCGAAGCGACGAAGGCTCGGGTTTCGAAAGCTCTGGCGCGCTTCGGGTTCTGAGGCGAAGTTCGCAGACGCATGCCGAGCGGACATCGTCTGCCCGTCGCTCCCCGGGGCCGACCGGATTTCGTGTCGATGTCATCGGCCTCTGCCTCGTCTTGGGCGAGCCCTGGCTTTTCGCCGATCGCTCCCGGGGATCGTTTTGGATTCCGGGCGGCGGAGGTCTTGTGGAGGCCGGACTCGCTCGCCTCCCGCAGCGCGGCCGTGTTCTTGCGCATGGACGAATCTTGAACCGGTTTTCAATATGTGGCAAGAGCCGGACGGTACGAGAAGAGAGCCGATGGCAGCGTCCGCGTCGATCCGGCGGACACGGGCGTTTCACGCATCGGGTGAGAAGACGGGAGGAGTGATGTCCGAGGACACGCAAAACGAGGAGAAGGGACTCGCCGCGATGCGAGCGCTGATCGGCAAGCCGATCGGCTCTCCTGCGGTGGCGCCCGATCCGGTAAACCAGCCGATGATCCGCCACTGGGCGGCGGCGCTGGAAGACCACAACCCGGCGTACACGGATCCCGAGTTCGCCGCGTCGTCGCGCTTCGGCGGCATCGTGGCGCCGCCGCTGATGCTGCAAACGTGGACCATGGCAACGCCGAAGATCAGCGGCATCGCCGAGCGCGGCGGCTCGCCGGTGGAGGGCGCCGCCAATCCGCTCACGCCCCTCGACGAGGCCGGCTTCATCGCCACGCTGGCGACCAACTCCGAGTTCGAGATCGTGCGCTATCTGCGCCTGGGTGAGGTCATCACCTCGACGATGGTGATCGAAGCGGTCTCCGACGAGAAGCAGACGCGGCTCGGGCCGGGGCATTTCATCACCTGGGTGACCACCTATCGCGACGAGCGGGGCGAGGTCGTCGGCCGACAGATGTTCCGGATTCTCAAGTTCAAGCCCGACCTGGAGAAACTCTTGAAATGAGCGACCGCCTGGCTCCGACGACGACGCCCGACACCAAGTTCTTCTGGGACAGCCTGAAGGAGGGCAAGCTACTCATCCAGCGCTGCTCGGGATGCGCGACCCTGCGCCATCCGCCGCGGCCGATGTGCCCGCGCTGCAACTCGCTGGCGTGGGACACGATCGAGTCCTCGGGCCGCGGCGAAGTCTACAGCTTCGTCCTGCCGCGCCACCCGCAGTGGCCGTGGTTCGAGGGCACCTACATCGTTGCCCTGGTCGAGCTCGAGGAGGGGACGCGCATCGTCTCGAACCTCCGCGACGTCGACCCCGACGACGTCAGCATCGGCATGCCGGTGCAGGCCTTCATCGAGCATTTCGACAACGGAGTGTCGTTGCCCCAGTTCCGTCCCCGGAGGAACGCGTAGATGTCTCGTCCCTTCCGGCGCAGGCTAAAGACCTGCGCCTACAAGATGCGCCTACAACGGCGCGCCCCTGTGGGCTCAGGTCTTCAGCCTGCGCCGATGAACCCCGCAAGGGTGTGCAGCGCAACATAGGAGTGTCAACGCCAATGAAGACTTCGACCCTCGACTGGAACGGCATCCGGGTCGGTGACCCGGTTGCCCCGATGACGATCGACGTGACCGCCACGGTGGTGGTCGCCGGAGCGATCGCGACGCGCGACTTCATGCCGGTGCACCACGATCGCGACTACGCCAACTCGCAGGGCTCGCCCAACATCTTCCTGAACATCATGACCGACAACGGCATGTGCAGCCGCTTCCTGACGGACTGGGCGGGCCCGGAGGCGATGGTGCGAAAGATCGCGATCCGTCTCGGCGTGCCGGCCTACGCCGGCTCCAAGCTCGAGTATGCGGGGACCGTCACCGGCAAATCGCAGGTCGACGGCGAGGGCATCGTCGAGGTCGAGTTCCGGGCGACCAACGATCAGGGCGATCACGTGTCGGGGACGGCCGTGATCGGCCTGCCGCTGGCGAGGGCGGGCTCGTGAGCCGGTCGCTGCACAACCGCGCCGCCATCGTCGGCATCGGCCAGACCGAGTTCTCCAAGGCGTCGGGCCGCAGCGAGCTGCAGCTCGCCTGCGAAGCGGCCAAGGCGGCGCTCGACGACGCCGGGCTGTCGCCGCGTGACGTCGACGGGCTGGTCAGCTTCACGATGGATTCCAGCGAGGAAGCCGAGCTGGCGCGCAACCTCGGTATTCCGATGCTGACGATGTTCTCCCGCGTCCCCTACGGCGGCGGCGCCGCCTGTGCCGTCGCCATGCAGGCCGCGATGGCAGTGGCCACCGGCGCCGCCGACGTCGTGGTGTGCTACCGCGCCTTCAACGAGCGCTCCGGAATGCGCTTCGGCGGCCCCGGTATGGAGTCGGCCACGATGCTGCCGCCGTGGCTCGACTGGTACGGCCCGTACGGCCTGCTATCGCCCGCGGCGTGGGTCGCGGTGCACGCACGGCGCTACATGCACGAGTACGGCGTCACCAACGAAGACTTCGGCCGCATCTCGGTGGTCGACCGCAAGCACGCGGCGACGAACCCCGCCGCGTGGTTCTACCAGCGCCCGATCACGCTGGCGGAGCATCAACAATCCCGCTGGATCGTCGAGCCGGTGCTGCGGCTGCTCGACTGCTGCCAGGAGAGCGACGGCGGTGTCGCTCTCGTCGTCACCACCCCCGAACGCGCGCGGGATCTGCGCCAGACCCCGGCGCTCATCGTGGCCGCGGCCCAGGGGGCCGCCGATGACGGCGAGCTGATGACCAGCTACTACCGCGAGGAGATCACCGGCCTGCCGGAAATGGGCGTGGTGGCGAAGAAGCTGTGGGCCGACTCCGGCCTGACCCCCGGCGACATCCAGACCGCGTTCCTCTACGATCACTTCACGCCGTTCGTGCTGGTCCAGTTGGAGGAGCTCGGCTTCTGCAAGCGAGGCGAGGCGAAGGACTTCGCCACTGTAGAGAACCTGTCGCTCGGAGGCCGGCTGCCGATCAACACCAGCGGCGGGCTGCTCGGCGAGGCGTACATTCACGGCATGAACGGTATCACCGAGGCGGTGCGCCAGATCCGCGGTACGTCGTGCAATCAGGTCGACAAGGTCGAGCACGTGCTGGTCACTGCGGGGACCGGATGTCCGACCAGCGGGCTCATCCTCGGGCGCTCGTGAGGGCGAGGCTTCGGGGTATCGTTTCGGGGAGAAGAGCCGAAAGGGGGCGCCCATGAAGATCACGGATTGGTTCATCGACGCCGACACCCACATCACCGAGCCGGGCGACGTCTGGACCTCGCGACTCCCCAGCCGCTTCCGCGACCGGGCGCCGCGGATGGTCCGCTCCGACGACGGCATCGACACCTGGCAGTTCGGCCGCGCGACCCGGCCCATCCCCGTCGGGGCGACCGCGATCGCGGGCTGGAAGGAGCCCTTTCCGGCGTTTCCGCGCAACATGGACGAATGCCCACCCGCCTCGTACGACGCCAAGGCGCGGCTCGCCTACATGGACGAGATCGGCGCCTGGGCCACCGCGCTCTATCCGAACATCGGCGGCTTCGGCAGCGAGTCGTTCCTGGGATTGGACGACCGCGAGCTGATGCTGGCGTGCGTGCAGGCGTACAACGACTGGCTGATCGAGTGGATCGCGCCCGACCCGCGACGTTTCATCCCCGTCATGGCCATCCCCTTCTGGGATGTCGAGGCCGCCGTCCACGAGATTCGTCGCGGCCGGAAGCTCGGGCACAAGGCGGTCTTGTTCATGGGGGCACCGCAGGAGTTCGGCTTCCCGTTTCTGGGCGACCCGCACTGGGAGCCCTTTTGGAAGGCGGTGCAAGACGTCGACCTGCCGCTCAGCCTGCACATCGGCACGGGCGACTTCAGCAAGGATCTCGTCAACCCGCAGCGCTTTGCCGCCCACGGGATCACGCCCAGCATCGTCACCCAGTCGATGGCGGTGCTGCTGCAGAATGCGATCCAGATGCTCGACGTTGCCCTGTCGGGCATCCTGCCGCGCAACCCGCACCTGCGCGTGGTGTCGGTGGAAAGCGGCATCGGCTGGATTCCCTTCGTTC
>CAZYMF010000240.1:0-4574 GCA_964648215.1 uncultured Binatia bacterium (SeqCode)
ATGAAAGGGGCGATTGCGCGACGGTTGCTGACGCGCGCCGACTTCCACCGGATGGGCACGGCGGGGATTCTCACCGAAGATGACCGCGTGGAGCTGTTGAACGGGGAGCTGATTGAGATGACCCCTATCGGACCGCGCCACGCAGCGGCCGTGCGCCGCTTGGACCGGCTGTTCAACCGCCGCCTCGGTGCACTGGCGGTGATCTCCGTGCAGAATCCCATCGCCCTGGGGGAGTATTCGGAGCCGCAACCGGACGTCGCCGTTCTGCGCCCGCGCGCCGACGAGTACCGGACGGAGCACCCTGCGCCGCGCGACGTTCTCCTGATCGTGGAGGTCATGGACTCCTCGCGCGACTTCGATCGCGGCGAGAAGCTACAGAGCTATGCACGCGCCGGCATTCGCGAGATCTGGCTGCTCGATCTCGCTGCGGAAACGCTCGATGTAAACCGGCAGCCCGCCGGCACGACATACCGCTCAAGCGCCCAGCTCACACGCGGACAACGCGTCCAGATCGCCGCCCTTCCCGGTAGATGGTTCCGCCTCGCTGATATCCTCGACTGAGGAGCCCACGGCAACTACTGCCCTTTGTCACCTCCGAACCTGACCACTCCCGTTGGCCCCCTTCCGACCGTTCGGTAGAGGCAAGAGTGCCGCGCCTTCTGCGGCCGGACTGCCAAGCGAAGGGAGACCCACCATGGCGCCGATTCAGGGCAAATGGGCTGACAGCTATCGGAAGAAGTGGACCTGGGACAAGGTCACCTGGGGCAGTCACTCGGTCGACTGCTACCCCGGGGGCTGTCCCTGGCGTGTCTACAGTAAGGACGGCAAGGTCCTGCGCGAGGAGCAGGCGAGCGTCTTCACGCCGATCGAGGCCGGCATCCCCGACATGAACCCGATGGGCTGCCAGAAAGGCGCCTGCTGGAGCGACCTGCTCGACGCGCCCGATCGCATCACGCAGCCGATGAAGCGCGTCGGCGAGCGCGGCGAGGGCAAGTTCAAGCCGGTCTCCTGGGACGAGGCGCTCGACGACATCGCCGACGCCATGCTCGACGCCATCAACGACCAGGGCTCCGAGTCGATCATCACCCTGATGACGCCGGAGTTCGCCGCCAGCGGCGCCCGCTTGTTCAGCGACGCTCTCGGAAGCCCGACCACCGACGGCAACGCCGAGTTCCAGGACTTCAGCCCCGGCTTCCACCTCACCTTCGGCCTGTTCAATCCGGTGTCGACGATGGACGACTGGTTCCTCGCCGACCTGACGCTCATCTGGCACGCCAACCCGGTGTACACCAACATCCACTGGTACCACTACGTCGCCGAGTCCCGTTACAACGGCGGCGAGGTCGTCACCATCGCCCCCGACTACAGTCCGTCGGCCATCCACGCCGACTACCACCTGCCCGTGCGCATCGGTACCGACGCCGCCCTGGCGCTGGCGATGTGCAAGGTGATCATCGACGCCGATCTCCATAACAAGCAGTTCGTGCAAGAGCAGACCGATCTGCCGCTGCTGGTGCGCAAGGACACCGGCCGCTTCCTGCGCGGCAACGATCTGGCCGACGACGATCGCGAGGACCAGTTCTTCTGGGCCGACGAGCACTCCCACGTCGTCACCCCGGCGCCGCGCCACACGCTCGCCTCGGTCGGCGTCAGCCCGGCGCTCGACGGCACCTACTCGGTGATGCTCAAGGACGGCGCCATGGTCGAGGTCGAGCCCGTCTTCCAGCGCCTGCGGCGGCACCTGGAACAGTACTCGCCGGAGAAGGCGGCGGAGATCTGCGGCATCCATCCCGACAACATCCGCAAGCTCGCCCGCAAGGTGGCCACGCGCAAGACCAAGATCTTCATCGGCTGGAACTCGGGAAAGTACTACCACGGCGACCTGATGGAGCGCTCGATGGCGCTGCTCCTCGGCCTCACCGGCAACTGGGGCAAGAAGGGCACCGGGGCGCGCTCGTGGGCCGCCGGCGGCTGGGACGGCATGGCGTTCATGTCGGAGAAGGGCGTACCGGGGCAGGACGCCGCCCGCATGGCGCACCAGGCGCGCACCCTCATGCGCCGCATGCTCACCATGGACGATCCGACCCGCACGCTGGAGATGATCACCAACCAGGTCTCCGCCATGAACCCGGAGCTCGGCGGCTTCGGCGCCATGATCCCGCCGGCCTTCCTCTGGTACTACCAGTACGGCTACAAGGAGCGCTGGAACAATCCCGACAACAACGACCCGTCGATGAAGCGCAGCTTCGACGAGTACGTCAACGAGGCGATGGACAAGGGCTGGTTCGGTCCGCACTGCTCGCAGGCTTACAAGGAGGTCGAGCCGCGCGTCCTCTTCGAGTCGGGCGGCAACATGCTGCGGCGCCAGCGCGGCGGCCAGAAGCTGCTGCTCGAGACGCTGTGGCCGAAGTTGAAGATGATCGTGTCGGTCGACTTCCGCATCAACACCACCGGCATGTACTCCGACTACATCCTGCCGGCGGCGCAGCACTACGAGAAGCTGGGCCAGAGCATGCCGTCGGTGCACCACCTCAACTGGGTGCTCACCGACCGCGCCGCGCCGCCTCCGGGACAGGCGCTCTCCGAGCACGACATCGGCATCATGATGCTGGAAGCGATCGAACGCCGCGCCGCGGCGCGCGAGATGAAGGGCTTCACCGATCGCAAGGGCACCTACCGCTCCCTCGAGGGGATGGTTCCCAAGTACACCCTCAACGGCGAGATGCGCGACGAGGAGCGCTTCTACGACGAGGCCGTGCGCGACAACGCCGTCTACGGCATCCTCCCCGAGGGCACCACGCTGCAGACGCTGCGCGAGAAGGGGTACGTGCGCTGGACCGGCTGGGGGATGGCCGGCCACGGCGAGGCGCAGGGCTCGACCATCAAGGCCGACGAGGTGCACAACCCGTTGCGCTGGCACACCGAGGACAAGGTGCCCTATGCCACGCTGGTGCGGCGGGCGCAGTTCTACATCGATCACGAGTGGTTCCTCGAGGCCGGCGAGGAGCTGCCGACGCACAAGGACACACCGGGCCACGGTGGCCCGAAGCGGCGCTTCCAGATGACCAGCGGCCACAACCGCTGGTCGATCCACTCGATGAACATGACCAACCGCCACCTGCTCAACACCCATCGCGGCGAGCCGTTCGTGTTCATCAACGACAAGGACGCCGCCAGCCTCGGCGTCGCCAACGGCGACCGGGTCAAGCTCGTCAGCGACGTCGGCGAGTGCCTCATCCAGGCGAAGATCACCCCCGCCTGCCGGCCGAACCAGGTGATCGTCTACAACGGCTTCGAGCCGTTCATGCACAAGAACTGGTACGGCCAGGCGGATATCGAGCCCGGCCACGTCAAGCATCTCGGCTTCGCCGCCGGCTACGGACACCTGACGTACCGGCCGACCGCGTGGCAGCCGATCCCGGCCGACCGCGCCGTGCGGGTCGACGTGGAGAAGGTCGCATGACAGCCGCCGGCAGCTCGCTGCCGGAAGTCGCGGCACCGGTCGATCCACTCTCCCGCGTGGTGCTCTCCGGCCACTACCGTGACGATGCCCTCTATCCGGCCGCCATGGTCAACGTCACCAACCGCTGCAACCTCTCCTGCGCGCACTGCTTCGTCTACCGAGACGGGAACCCCAACGAGGCGCCCGTCTCCGTTCGCGACGAGCCGAGCGACGAGGTGCTTCTGGAGACGCTGGCGGCGCTGCGCGACCGCCACGGCATTCGCGCGATGCTGTGGATGGGCGGTGAGCCGCTGCTCAAACGCTCGCTGCTGGCCAAGGGCATCTGCCTGTTCGCGCGCAACACCATCACCACCAACGGCACCCTGCCCCTGGTCGATTTCGGTCCCGACGTGCTCTACGTCGTCAGCCTCGATGGACCGGAGGATCTCAACGACGCCATCCGCGGCCGCGGCACCTACCGCAAGGTGACGCGCAACCTCTCGCGCCTCCCCGCCGACTTCTCCTCGCCGGTGCAGGTGCAGTGCTGCATCACCCGGCGCAACCAGCACCGCCTCCAGGAGCTGGTCGACGCCGTGCGCAACACGCGCGCGGGCTGGATGACCTTCTCCTTCTACGTGCCGCGTGCCGACGAGCACGGGACCGACGCCTGGGATACCAACGAGGAACGCGCCGGCGCCGTCGAAGAGGTGTTTCGCCTCAAGAAGCTCTACCCCGGCTTCGTGCGCAACACGGCCGCCAGCCTCGGCTTGATGCTGCCGCCGCACGCCGACCGCGTCACCGCCGACTGCCCCGGGCGCAACTACATCCTGCCCCTGTACCTCGAGGGCGACCGCTTCGTCACCCCGTTCTGCTGCTACGGCAACGACGTCGACTGCACCCGCTGCGGCGCCTGGGCGGTCTTCCACATGGCCGGGCGCCTGGATGCGGAGAACGGGTAGCCAAAAGCGAAAAGTGGAAAGCAACCTCACCCTGTCCTGTCCTCTTTCTGGCTTTCAGCTTTTCACTTTGACCTTTTCGCTTCCGTAGTCGAGCGCCCGGCGCACCGCCGCCGTTGCCGCCACTTCGGGAAACGGGGTCGGCGGCGCCGGCGGCGGCTCGTGCGGCTGCAGGG
>CAZYMF010000240.1:4674-6771 GCA_964648215.1 uncultured Binatia bacterium (SeqCode)
GCCACTTCGGGAAACGGGGTCGGCGGCGCCGGCGGCGGCTCGTGCGGCTGCAGGGCCAGCTGCCACCAACCGACGTCGTGCCACGCGCCGAGCTTGAATCCGACCGCCCGATAGACGCCGACGGACCGGAAGCCGAACGCCTCGTGCAGACCGACGCTGCCCGCATTCGGCAGCGTGATCCCGCCGTAGGCGTTGTAGAAACCCTGGAGGCGTACGATCTCCAGCAGCGGCGCGTAGAGAGCGCTACCAACGCCACGCCGGCGCGCGTCAGCGTGGATGTAGACCGACACGTCGACCGACCACTGGTAGGCGGCGCGGCCACGGTGCTGGCTGGCGTAGGCATAGCCGAGCACCTCGCCGTCGCGCTCGCACACCAGCCAGGGCCAGCGCGCCAAGGTCTCGCGCATGCGCCGCCGCATCTCGTCGCCGGACGGCGGCTCGATCTCGAAGGAGATGGCCGTGTTGCGCACGTTGGGAGCGTAGATGGCGGCGATCGCCGCCGCGTCGTCCTCCGTCGCCAGCCTGACCGTCGCTGCCATGAGACGCCCTCCCTCCGTGCCACCGCTGCTATCTCACCGGCAAGCTTCAGACAATCCGGGACGACCCAGCACGTGACCTAGCCGGCCCCGGCGCGTACAATTGCGCCCATGCGCAGAGCCCACCATCACCGCCCTCGCCGCCCGCTCCGCCTCATCGCACCCCTTCTTCTCGCCGGCCTCGGCGCCGGCTGCTCGCTGCTGCCACCGCCGGTGCCACCGCCGAGCTCGGCGACCAGCCGCGGCGAGGCGGTGCGCCACGCCATCGAGACCAACCATGCGCGCAGCGTGATCCTGTTCATCGGCGACGGCATGGGCGACTCCGAGATCACCATTGCCCGCAACTACCGCGTCGGCGCCGCCGGCCGGCTGGCGATGGACCACCTGCCCCTCACCGGAGCCTGCACCACCTACTCCGTGGCCGAGAAGGATCCCACCCGCCCGGTCTACGTCACCGACTCGGCAGCCAGCGCCACGGCCTGGGCCACCGGCCACAAGACCAGCAACCGGCGGCTGTCGACGGCGCCGATCACCGGCCAGCCGCTGCCGACGCTGCTCGAGCTCGCCCAAGCCAAGGGTCTGCGTACCGGCAACGTCACCACCGCCGAGCTCACCGACGCCACCCCCGCCGCCCTCGACTCCCACATCAACGACCGCGGCTGCCAGGGGCCCGCCGACATGGCGAAGTGCTCGCGGGCCAAGAAAGCCGCGGGAGGTCCGGGCTCGATCGCGGAACAGACCGTCGATCACCACGTCGACGTCCTCCTCGGCGGCGGGCGGGCGCGCTTCGCGCAGAAGATCACCGGCGGGCCCGACAAGGGGAAGACCGTGCTCGCCTCGGCCAAGGCGCAAGGCTACGCCATCGTCACCAACGCCGATCAGCTACGCACCGTCGCTCCAGGGCAGAAGGTGCTCGGCCTGTTCGCCCGGCGCAACATGACGCGGGAGTGGAAGGGAAAGCCGGCCAGGAGGTACCCGGGAAGCGGCCCGCAGCGCTGCCTCGAGCACCAACGCCCGGACTCGGAGCCCAGCCTCGCCGAGATGACCCGCGAGGCCATCGAGCTCCTCGACGCGCCGGCGGGCAAGGGCCCGGGCTTCTTCCTTCAGGTCGAAGGCGCCTCCATCGACAAGGCCGACCATGCCGGGGACCCGTGCGGCCAGATCGGCGAGACCGTGGCTCTCGACGGGGCGGTGCAGGTGGCGCTCGACTACGCCAAGAAGCACCCCGACACCCTGATCATCGTCACCGCGGACCACGGCCACACCAGCCAGATCCTCCCGCCGCCGACCCGCGCCGATCACAGCCCCGGCGCCTACAGCATCCTGATCACCGTCGACGAGGCGATGATGACCGTCGGCTACGCCACCAACCGCGCCGGCCGCTCGCAGGCGCACACCGGCACTCAGGTCCGCATCGCCGCGCAGGGACCGTCGGCCGTCAACTTCGCCGGTGTCATCGACAACACCGACATCTTTCGCACCATCGCCCGCGCCCTCGACCTGAACAAGGCGGCGGCGGAGGCGCCACGGCCGGCCCGTCCGTAGAATGTCCCACACCCAG
>CAZYMF010000241.1:0-1942 GCA_964648215.1 uncultured Binatia bacterium (SeqCode)
TCTCACTGGCAAACCTTTACTGGCCTATCGGAGACGACGCCGCAAGAAGGGAAAGCGATGAAGAAGAAGCAACGATTTCCGTCGGGTTGGGATGAAGGACGGGTCCGCGATGTGATCGAACACTACGAGTCACAGACAGAGGATGAGGCTGTCGCGGAGGACGAAGCCGCCTTCGAGGATCCGAAGCAAACGGTTATGGAAGTGCCCCGCGAGCTAGTGCCTGCGATTCGCGAGCTCATTGCAAAACACCGTGCGGTCTAACTCGCCGATCGAGCCGACCGGCTTGGCCGTGGGGACTCGACGCGATCGGTTCTGCGCCGGCGGCTCAGCGGCAGCGCGTTCGACGCCAAACAGTTCCGACCTCTGAGCTCGTCCCCGTGGAACAAGCTGACCGCATTGATTGCCTACCCGACGACGGCGCAGCCTTAGGAGCGGTCGTGCCGACGTCGTACAGAAGGAGCCGAGCGATCTTCTAGTGCTTCCACATGAACGGGAATTTAGCCTCCGTTCATCTCCGGTTCAGCCGCCGCCCGGCATATTCTCGGCGTGTTCACGGGCAGGCACGGCGCGGTGGGCGTTGTCGCTCTGGCGCTGCTGGCATTTGCGGCTGTCGCTGACGGCGCCGAAGGCGTGCGCAGCGTCGGCGAGTGCGTTCGTCTGGCGCTCGCGCACTCGCCGGCGACGCAGGCAGCCGGCTTCGAGACCGACGCGGCGGCGGCCGAGCTCCGCGCGGCGCGCTCGGCTTACGCTCCCCGGCTGCTGACGCAGGGCGAGTACGGCCGCGCGGAGGGGTTCGACGAGGCCGTCACCAACGGCGGCAGCACGGCCGCCTTGCTCACCGTCGAGGCGACGCTGCTCGACGGCGGGCTGCGCGATGCCGAGTTCGCCGCGGCCCGGGCTCGGCTGAAGGGAACCAAGGCGCGGCAGCAGCAACGGCAGGCCGACGTCGCCTTCGCCACTCGTAGCGCCTACTTCGGCGCGCTGGCCGGTCGTGACGAAGCCGCCATCCAGGCCGATGCCGTCCAGGCGCTGCACTCCTACGTCGGCATGCTCCAACGACAGGAACGGCTCGGCCTGGTGCCGCACAACGACGTCCTGCGCGCCCAGCTCGCGGTCGACGCCGCCGACTCCGCCAGAAGAGCCGCCACGGCCGGCCGGCGCAGCGCGTGCGCGGCCCTGAGCGTGCTGACGGGCGAGCAAATCTCGGGCGCCGAGCTGGCCCCACCCGAGTTTCGGACGATCGTGTCGCCGACCTCCGAGCGCATCGAGAGCAGCCCGGTGATGGTCGACGCGCTCGCCGCGGCCGATGCCGCACGGCACGAGATCGACGTCATCGCCAGTGAACGGGGCGAGAAGGTGACCCTGACCGCCAACGGCGGGTTCCTCGGCGTTCAGCCCGGGCCGACGTTTCACGACAACGGCGGCGGCCAGTTCCTGGTCGGCTTCAGCCTGCCCATCTTCGACGGCGGCGTGGTGGCGCAACGCATCGCCGCCGCGGCCGCCGCCGCCAGCGCCGCCAAGGCGAACGTCGAGCTGGCGCGGCAGACGATTCAAACGGCGCTGTCGCGCGCCGCGATCGAGGCCGAGCGGGCGCAAGCCGACGCCGAGAGCTGGCAGCGGGCGGTGCCGAAGGCGGCGGAGAGCTTCGAGCTGATGCGCGCGCGCTACTTCGGCGGCGGCAACGTCCGGCTGCTCGAGGTGCTCGACGCCCTGAATCAATCGGTCGATGCCCGGCTCAACCTGCAGCATGCCGAGCTCGCCTACCGTCTCGCGGTGGCCACGCAACGGCAAATCCTCGGGGAGGGAACACCATGAGATCTTTTGCGCGCCGCGGCGCCGCGAGAGGTGGAGCCCTGCTCCTCGCACTCGGCCTGGTCCTCGCCGCCTGCCGGGAGTCGGAGCCCCCCGCCGCGGCGCCGAGCGCGGCGCCGATCCAGGTGCG
>CAZYMF010000241.1:2042-6765 GCA_964648215.1 uncultured Binatia bacterium (SeqCode)
GCGCTGCAGCCGCCGCTGCTGCACGCCGCCGTCGGTTGCCGCATCACGCTCGCGCACCACACCGGCGCGCTGCTGATTCCACGCTCCGCCCTGCTGTCCTCCAACGTCGGCAGCTCCGGCGCGGTGTTCGTGGCTGCGGATAATCGGGCGCGCCGCCGGCCCGTTACCCTCGGCCTGCGCGACCAGAGCTCGGTCGAGGTCACCGGCGGTCTGCGGGAAGGCGAACAGGTGCTGATCGAGGGCCAGTACGGCCTGGCCGATGGGACGCCGATCGCGCCGGTTGCCGGCGGCGGTGCATGAGCCTCGGCGGCGTCATCAATCGCAACCGCACGGCCATTCTCGGCATCACGATGCTGTTGGTCGTGGCCGGCGGTTGGGCGGCGACGACGATGCCGGTGTCGATCTTTCCCGAGATCGCCTTCCATCGCGTCACCATCGTCGGCCGCGCCGGCCAGCTGCCGGTGGAGCAGACGCTGACCACTCTCACCGAGCCGCTGGAGAATGCGCTCAGCGGCGTCCTCGGCGTCAGGACGATTCGGTCCGTGACCACCAGCGGCGGCGTCCAGCTCGACCTGGTGTTCGACTGGAACCAGGAGATGCAGGGCGCCTTGCAGCGGGTGCAGAGCGCGATGGAGGAGATCCGCGGCAGCCTGCCGCCGGGAACCGAGCTCGAGTCGCGCCTGCTCGATACCTCCGCCTTCCCGATCGTGGGCATCGGGGTGACATCGGAGCAGCGGACGCTGGCGCAGATGTCGGACTTCGTCATCTACGAAGCGGCGCCGCAGTTCCGCACCATTCCCGGTGTCTACCGGGTCGACCTCAACGGGGCGAAGCTTCGCGAGTACACGCTGCGGGTCGACCCCAGCGCGCTGGTGCAGCATCGGCTGGAGCTCTCCAAGGTCGAGGACGCGGTGCGGCACGCGAGCGAGATCGCGGGCGCGGGGCTGGTTCGCGACGGCTACCAGTTGACGCTCTCGGTGGTCCAGGGGCAGGGCACGCAGGCCGATGCTCTTTTGCGCGTGATCGTCGCCGACGACCACGGTGTGCCGGTGACTCTGGGCGACGTGGCGCGCATCGAGTCCACCGTGCACGAGGACTACACGCGCGCCGCGGCCAACGGCAAGACCGCGGTGCTGATCAGCGTCTCGCGCCAGCCGTCGGGAAACGCCGTCACCGTCTCCGCCGGCGTCAGACAGCGCATGGCGGCGCTGGCGCGGAGCCACCCCGAGTACCACTTCTCCGTCTTCTACGATCAGGCCGATCTGGTGCACGACGCCATCGGCAGCGTGCGCGACAGCATCGCCATCGGCTTGTTGCTGGCGGTGGCGACCATCTTCTTCTTCATCGCCGATGCGCGGGCGACGCTGGTCGCGGCCGTCGTCATTCCCACCACCGTCCTGCTCACCTGCATTGTCCTGCGCGCTCTCGGCATGAGCTTCAACCTCATGACCCTGGGCGGCATTGCCGCCGGCATCGGCCTGATTCTCGACGATGCCATCGTGGTGGTGGAGAACTTTCACCGTCACCGCAACTCCGGCGACATCGGCGCCACGGGGGAAGCGGCGCTGCAGACGGCCATCGGCGAGATCGCCCACGCGCTGCTCGGCTCGACGATGACCCCGGTGGTGGTGCTGGTGCCGCTCGGGCTTCTCAGCGGCGTGCCGGGGGCCTTCTTTCGACCGCTGGCGCTGACGATGTCGATCGCGCTGCTGCTGTCGCTCGTCCTCGCCCTCAGCTTCACGCCGGCGCTGGCGGTGGCGGTCGAGCCGCCCGAGGTTCGCGTCGTGCGCCAGGGGCCGGGCGATCGCCTGGCGGCCTGGCTGGTGCGGTTCTATACGCGGGCGCTGCGCTGGACGCTGGATCACGTCTGGATCGCGCCGATCGCGGTCGCCGTGTTCTTGCTGCTGGCGTGGGTCGCGTATCAGCGGGTGGAGAGCGGCTTCATTCCCGCGATGGACGAAGGCGCGTTCATTGTCGACTACTGGTCGCCGCCCGGGACCTCACTCGAGGAGACGCTGCGGCTGCTCGGGCAGGTCGACGACATCCTGCAGCACACGCCCGAGGTGGTTTCGTTCTCGCGCCGCACGGGGGCGGAGCTGGGCTTCTTTCTCACCCAGGCCAATAGCGGCGACTATGCCGTCCGGCTCCGCCGCGGTCCGCGGCGGCCGATCGACGAGGTGATCGCCGACGTGCGCGGGCGTATCGAGCAGAAGGTGCCGGCCCTGCGCGTCGAGTTCGTCGAGATCATGCAGGACATGATCGGCGATCTGAGCGGCAACCCGAACCCGGTCGAGATCGAGCTCTTCGGCCGCGACGAGGCGAAGCTGGAGCAGGCGGCCCGGGCCGCCAACGGGCTGATCGCCGACGTCCCCGGGATCGTCGACAACTTCGACGGCATCACGCCGGTCGGGCCGACCTACCGGGTCACCGTCGACGAGCAGCGCGCCAACCTCGTCGGTCTGAACGCCGCGGCGGTGCGGCAGTGGCTCGAGACCGCCGTCACCGGAACGGTGGTCGGCCAGGTGCTGGAGGGGGATCGCGCCGTGCCGCTGCGGGTGCGTTACCCGAAACGCTACCACGACGACCTGACGGCGTTGGACGGGCTCACGCTGGTGACGCCCGGCGGACGGCTGGCGCCGCTGCGCTCGCTGGCGCGGCTGCAGCCCGGCCCGCTGGTCATCGAGCGCGCGCGAGAGAATCTGCGGCAGCTGGTGCGGGTGACGGCGCGCCTGAGCGGACGGGATCTCGGCTCGGTGACGCGTGACGTGCAGCAATCACTGGCCGCGCATCTGACCCTGCCGGCGGGGGTGAGCCTCGAGTACGGCGGGCTCTACGCCAGCCAGCGGCGGGCTTTCGTCGAGCTGCTGGTGGTGTTCTTCGCCTCGGTGGCCTGCGTGGCGGCGTTGCTGCTGCTGGAGTTCGGCTCGGTGGCCGCCGTCGTCGCCATCGTCGTCGGCAGCAGCCTCGCGCTCTCCGGCAGTCTGGTCGGCTTGTGGCTGACGGGCACGGCGCTTAATGTGTCTTCATTGGTGGGCATGATCATGGTGTTCGGTATCGTGGCGAAGAACGGCATCCTGCTGCTCGACTTCGCCCAGCGCGACTACGAGCGCCTGGGCGACGTCGAGGCGGCGCTGCTGCAGGCGGGCAGCGTGCGGCTGCGGCCGATCCTGATGACGTCGCTGGCGGCGCTGGCCGGCCTGGCCCCGCTGGCCCTCGGCATCGGCGCCGGGGCGCAGATGCAACAGCCCCTGGCCATCGCCATCATCGGCGGGCTGTCGCTGTCGATGATCTTCTCGCTCATCGGCGTTCCCCTGCTGTATCAGATCTTGGCCCGGCCGCGGCGCCCCGCCGCGGAGGTTTCCGATGCGCCTGCTCGTGGTTGAGGACGAGCAGGCGCTCGCCCGCCACCTGCAGCAGGGTCTCGAGGAGGCCAGCTGGACGGTCGATCTGTGCGGCAGCGTCGACGAGGCCTGGCGCTGCATCCTGATCAATCCGTACGATCTGATCGTGCTCGACCTCGGCCTGCCGGGCGAGGACGGCGGCGAGCTGCTGCGGCGACTGCGCCAGCGGCAGATGACGACGCCGGTGCTGATCCTGACGGCGCGGGGCTCGGTGGAGGATCGCGTGGCCGGCCTCAACGCCGGCGCCGACGACTACCTGGCGAAACCCTTTGCCTTCAGCGAGCTGGTGGCGCGCATCCGCGCCTTGCTGCGGCGGGGCACGGGCGCGGCCTCGCTCGCCTTGCAGGTGGGCGATCTCCAGCTCGACGTGGTGCGGCGACAGGCGCACCGCGGCGGCCAGCCGATCGAGCTGACGGCGCGCGAGTTCAGTGTCCTCGAGTTTCTCATGCGCCACGCCGGCGAGGTGGTCACCCGCACCATGCTGGCCGAGCACGTCTGGGGAGATCACTACGACTCGCTGTCGAACCTGATCGAGGTGTTCGTCAACCGGCTGCGCAAGAAGACCGAGGCGGGAGGCGGGTCGCGCCTGATCCACACGGTGCGCGGCGCCGGCTACGCCCTGCGCGAGGAGAGTCATCCATGAGACACTCGATCCGCACCCGTCTGATGGTGTGGGTGCTGGCGCTGCTGGTGCCCCTGTCGGCGGCGGGCGCCTGGCTGCTGGTGCAGGTGTTCGCCAACCGCCTGGTGCACGACATCGACGTCGCGCTCGAGGAAGAGGCCGAGACCGTCGGCGCGGTCGTGGCCCGGCCCGGCAGCGCCGACGCCGTTTCGGATCTGCTCGCGCGCATTGCCGGCGAAGCCGATCTGGGAACGCGCAAGTACATCACCGTGGTGCACGAGGAACGCGTGATCGCCGCCGCGCCGGCCGATGCGCAGGCGGTGCTGGCGGCGGGGCGACCGGGGCTGCGCGTCTTCCGCTACCAGGCGCGCGGGCCCTCCGGCGTCATGGTCGTCTCGGTCGGCGCGGCGATGACCGGCGCCCTCCACGCCAAGCATCGGCTCACCTCGTTGCTGACCATCGGCACCCCGTTGGTGTTTCTCGTCGTCGGCGCCGGCCTGTGGTTCGTCATCGGTCGCGCCCTGCGACCGCTCGAAGAGGCCTCGCGCCACATCGACACCATCGCCGCCGAGAACCTCTCCGTGCGCGTGCCGGTGGACAATCCGCGCGACGAGGTCGGCCGCGTCGTCACGGTCGTCAATCGCATGCTCGATCGCCTCGAGCGCGCCGTCGCCGAGCTGCGCCGCTTCACCGCCGACGC
>CAZYMF010000242.1:0-6678 GCA_964648215.1 uncultured Binatia bacterium (SeqCode)
CGTCCAGAAGGCCACGCGCGCCGTGGCGCCGGGCGGGATGCGCACGCGGCAGCGCAAGCTGAAGATCGGATCGAGCACGGTGCCGACCGTGTTGGACAGGGGTTGCCCGTCGAGCATCGAGATCGCCGTGTGGATCTCGCGCCCGCGGCCGAGGAAGCGCGCCCGCTCGGTCTCGAACTGAACGTCGCCGAGCATCTCGCCCTGCACCACGGCGAGGTGGGCCGCCCAGACCTCGGCTTCGCCGGGGGAGCGACGGCGGCGTGTCGCCAGTAG
This sequence comes from uncultured Binatia bacterium (SeqCode), assembly GCA_964648215.1. Lineage (GTDB taxonomy): Bacteria > Desulfobacterota > Binatia > HRBIN30 > JACQVA1 > CAZYMF01. Next base: position 274 of record CAZYMF010000242.1, read on the forward strand.
TACGCCGACGTCGTCGGCGAACTCCGTCTGCACGAAGAGCTTGGAAAAGACCGGGTGAGCGGCATCGGCCGCCGGGGCCGCCAACACGACCTCGGCGTAGGAGGTCAGCTCGATCTCCCGCGGGCGGCTGCCGAGATTCGAGATCGACACGTGACGGACCTCGGCATCGTCCTCGGCCGAGACCGCCACCCTGAGCGTCGTCGCGATGGTCCCGTCGCGCCGCGCGATCTCGGCCCGCCCCTCGGCGAACTCGACCTCGTAGCTGTCGGGCTCGACGCCGCTCGGCTGGTACCCGGCCGACCACACGTTGCCGCTGCCCATATCGCGCAGGAAGACGTAGGAGCCCCAGCCGTCGCAGGTCGCGTCCTCTCGCCAACGCGTCACCGCGAGGTCGCGCCACCGGCTGTACCCCGAGCCGGCGGCGGTCAGCATGACGGCGTAGCGGCCGTTGGACAGGAGATGGGTGCGCGGGACCGGGCTGTGTGGAGAGTGAAAGCGACGCAGGATCGGCGGGATGATCTCGCGGACGTCGGTGGTCCCCTTCACCTCCTCGGCCCGGGGACGGGCGACGGCGACGTCGCGTGGCGTTCGTTCCTGCAACAGGAGCTCGGTTGCCTGGATGATCGGCTCGGCGTGAAAGCGACGGCGCATGGCGCCGTCCTGCAGCGCATTGGCGATGGCGATCAGAGACATCCCCTGGTGATGCGCCATGTAGGCGCGCACGACGGCGACGGTCTCGCCTTCGGGCAGACGCGTCGGCGTGTAGTCGAGCGCCTCGTAGAACCCGTACCGGCCGCCGCCGGCGGCGGCAGCCAGACGCGAGAAGTTCCGTGCCGCGGCCGTGGCATCCACCATGGCCGCCAGCGCCGTCGCGTAGGGAGCGATGACCGCGTCTTCGCTGAGCCCGCGTTTCAAACCCAGGCCGGGCACGCCGAAGTTCGAGTACTGATAGGTGAGCTCCAGGTCGCGCACGTTGTAGGCGGATTCGGAGACGCCCCAGGGCACCCCGAGCTCGGCGCCATACCGGATCTGACGGCGGACGACGAGGCGGCTCGTCTGCTCCAGCAGGCTGCCCGCCGGGGCGCGCATCACCAGCCCCGGCATCAGGTACTCGAACATGGAACCCGACCAGGAGACCAGCGCCGAGCCGCGGTCGACCGGAGTGAGGGGGCGCCCCAGCCGCGACCAGTGGCGCGCGGGCACGTCTCCCTTGGCAATGGCGACGAAGCTGGCCAGGCGCGCCTCGGAGGCCAGCAGGTCGTAGCAGCTCGGATCGAGAGCGCCGTCGGCGACCGACAGCCCAATCGACAGGAGCTGCCGTGCGGGGTCGAAGAGAAGCCCGAACTCCATGGCGTCGAACATCTCCGCCGCCAGCTTGCGCAGCGCCACCAGGCGTCGCTGCAACGCCCCGGCGTTGCGCGCCGAGCGCTCGAAAAGGTCGGTTGCGGCGCCGCCGGGGGCGCACGAGTCGGCCTCCGAATCGGTGGGCGTCGTGCTCGTCTCGCGGCGGTGCGCCACGATGTGGGACGCCGCCTCGCAGCGGTCCGGCAGATCGGCCAGCGAGGGCCACGGGTCGAACAGAGGCTCGCCCGCGTCGTCCGGCGAAGCCGCGCCGAGGGTGGGGACCAGGGACGCCCAGGGCATGAGCTGCTCGAGGTCGCGCTCGTGGCCGCGAATGCAGGCGCGCACGGCCCCCGCCCAGTGCAGCACTTCGGCGCCGCTGCCCTCGCCTCGTTCCGCAGTGAAGGTTCCGGCGATATCGACGATACCGTCGGCCTGGCGAGCGAGGTCCGCCAGCTGCCCGGCCAAGGCCGCCGGTGTGGTCGGCGCCGGCGCCAACAGCGCGGCAAGCCCGTCGAGGGCCTCATCCAGCTGCTTCCGTGTCACCGTTTGCGTGCGCCGGTCATCGGTCAGCGCCTGCAGGGATTCCCGCGTGAGCTCCAGCGCATCCGCGATCCCGGCGAGCGACTGTGGGCGGACGATGGGCGCTTCGCCGAATTCCCGGCAGGCGTTGGCGAGGGTGATCAGGTGTCCGGCGAGATTCCCGCTGTCCACGGAAGACACGTACTTCGGTTCCAGGGGCCGAAGGTCCCGCGTGTCGTACCAATTGTAGAAGTGGCCGTGGAGCCGCTCGAGCCTGTTCATGGTCGCCAGCGTCGCCTCCAGCCGCTCCACGGTGTCGAGCGTGCCGAGCCAGCCAAAGTCGTGGGCGGCGACCACGGAAAGCAGGTAGAGCCCGAGGTTGGTGGGGGAGGTTCGATGGGCCACCACCGGGCTGGGGTCTTCCTGGAAGTTGTCGGGAGGGAGATGGTTGTCCGCGGCTACGACGAAGGTGTCGAAGAAGCGCCAGGTGCGGCGCGCGATCAGGCGCAGCGCCCTCGTATCGGCAACCGAGCGCGGTGTTGGATCCGGCAAGGGCGAGGGACGGCTGGCCCACTGCGCGACGACCGGCGACAGCAGCCACGCGATCACGAATGGAGCGGCGACGGGCAGAGCCGCGGGCTCGACGAAGGCGACGACGATCCCCGCCGCCGCGGCGAGCGCCACGCCGCCGGCCATGCGCCGATAGAACCCGCGGACATCGAGGGGGAGGCTGAACCTCGCCTGGGCGGCGGTGACCCACTCCAACAGGTGCCGCCGCGTGACCAAGACACGCACCAGCGTTCGGGCGATGGCGTCGCACATCAGCCACGCCTGATGCGCGAGAAACGTGACGGCGAACGCCGTCTGCAGCAGGGCCAGAGCGAGATCCTCCCCCATCGCGCGCAGGTGGCTGCGTTTCGAGAACCCGAGCCGTCGCGGCACGATTCCGGCGAAGAAGGGCAGGAGAGAGGGCAGGGCGATCATGGCGAGGACCGCCAGGCTCCACGCCGCGGCGGCCGGGAGTGGCAGGGTCCACCCCACCAGCAAGGCGAGAAGCGTGGCCGGCGCCGCCAGCGTTCGCCGCAGGTTGTCCGCCATCTTCCAGCGCCCGATGAAGGGGATTGCCTTCCTTGCCGAATCGGCGTTCGCGTCCTGCCCGCGGCCGAAGATCCAGGGGATCAGCTGCCAATCGCCGCGTGCCCAACGGTGCTGGCGCGCCGCGGCGACGTCGTAACGCGAGGGGAACTCCTCGACGACCTCGATGTCGGAGACGAGCCCGGCGCGGGCAAAGATCCCCTCCAGAAGGTCGTGACTGAGCACCGAGCTCTGCGGCACCCGCCCGGCGAGCGCGGCCTCGAAGACGTCCACGTCATAGATCCCCTTGCCGGTGTAGGAGCCCTCGCCGAGTAGATCCTGATACACGTCGGAGACGGCGAAGGCGTAGGGATCCATGCCGCCGGGGCCGGAGAACACGCGCTGGAACAGCGACCCCTCGCGCCCGGTCGGCAACGTCGGCGTGACCCGCGGTTGCAGGATCGCGTACCCCTGGATCACACGCTGCGTGCGCGCATCGAGGAGCGGGCGGTTGAGGGGGTGCGCCATCTTCCCGACCAGTCGCCGGGCGGCTCCGCGCGGCAGGCGCGTGTCGGCGTCGAGGGTGATCACGTAGCGAACGCCGGGCGGCACCGCCGGCGCGTGACCGCCGACGGTCAGGAAGGTCGTGTCGCCGGCGCCGCGCAGAAATCGGTTCAGCTCGTGCAGCTTGCCGCGCTTGCGTTCCCAGCCGATCCACTTGCGCTCGCCGTCGTTCCAGACGCGCCGGCGGTGGAGCAGGAGGAAGCGATCGCCATCCGGTCCGCTCCCGTAGCGTTGATTCAGCCGCGCGATGCCGGCCGCGGCGACGGCGAGCAGCTCCTCGTCCCCGGGCGCGCTCTCGGTGGGCGAATCCGTCCAGTCCGAGAGCAGAGCGAAGCAGAAGTCGTCCTCCGGACCCGCGAGGTGATGCACCTCGAGGTGCTCGACCTGCTCCTCGATCGCCGCCGGTGTGGTCAGCAGCGTCGGCACGGCGACCATCGTGCGCAAGCCGGACGGTACGCCGTCGCGCAGCTCCATCCCGGGCAACGCTTTGGGGCCGAACTGATTGGTGACGTGGCGGTTGACCAGCACGATCGCCGCGTCCGAAGCCGGAACCAGGGCGGCAAGAGCAAGCAGCAAGAGGACCGGTGCGCCGATCCCGAGCAGGGCCAAGCCGAGCACGGGAAGCGCGAGAACGACGGCCGTGACGACGGCGATGGTGGCCAGGTAGCCGGCCATGCCGAGCGCGGCGTAGGCACGGGTGACCCAGTCCCGCATCGGCACACGAAAGCCGATCTCCCTCTCGAAGGCCCGACGCCCTCGCGAGAGCAGAAAGTACCCCGGGTCCCGCTCGGGGCTGATCGCGTCGCCGCAGCCTGGTCGCCCTGCCTCCGCTCGCTTGGTTGCGAGAATCGCCCGCCCGGTCACCTCCAGCTCGGGAAGTCCCGAGCCGCGTGCCAACTCTTCGATCGCGTGGCGATACTGATCACGGGTCGGGAAGTCCATGGCGGCGAAGCCGCTGTCGGCGCGCAGCGCCGCGTCGACGAGGCTGACGCTTTCGAAGAGCTCGGCCCAATCGACGGCGGACATGAGGCGCATGCTGGTGATCACGTTGCGGACGGTGACGTTCATCGCGCCCTGGCGCTGATGTTCCTCGCGGACGATCTTGTCGGCGTTCGTTCCCTGGGCCGCCAGGCGCGCGTCGAGCCAGCGCAGCGCCGGCGTCACGGCCGGATCCTGATCGCGCAGCCGCTGCGCCAGCTGGACGGCGAAGGCCCGGGGCAGGGCCGTCTGCTCGAAGGGTCGCAGGGCGCTCAAGGCCGCCTCGGCGGCACCGCTGTCGGCGCCCAGGAGCCGGTCGGCCAGGGCGTCGGCTTCCTGGCGCGCGGCGCGGCTGCTGACGATGCGCTCGGCCGCGCGCCGCAGATTTTCGACCAACACGATGCGCAGCGTGATCGCCACCGCCCAGAGCTCGCCGATGGTGAGCGGCTGCACGCGCTGGTAGGCGCGAACGAAGCGGCAGAGAGTGCTCGGCTCGAACAGGCTGTCGGTGTGCGCGACGAAGGCCCACGCCAGTCCGAACACGCGCGGATGGCCCGTCAGGGGCCCTGCGGCCAGCTTCGGCAGCTGGCGATAGAAGCCGCGCGGGAGATCGTCGCGGATCTCGCGAATCTGTTCCTCGGCGATGTGAAAGTTGTCGACCAGCCACTCGGCCGCCGGGGTGATGGCGCGCTCCTCGCGGATGGCTTTGCCGATGGCGCGGTACGCGGCGAGCAGCACCCGGGCGTTGTCCCGGAGCCGCGTCGCCAGCGGTCGGCCGCGCCCCGGCTTCGCCGCAACGCGCTGCGCCGTCGCCAGACTCTCGGCGTGCTGCTCCAGGCGCTCGATGCTGAAGAGCTCGCTGCGGATCGGCTCTTCGGGTTCGCGCGCGGCCAGCGCCGGCAGACCCGCGAGCCTGCGAAGGATTGAATGCTTCAACTGTGCCTTTCCGCTCGGTGAATGCGTCGCACCGAGCCGTAGGAAGATGCCTCGAACGCCTGGTTCACAGCGCCGGCGACAATGCCGTGCGAGCGCCTCGAGCCACTCCCACGGGAGGGCGCTCGCGTTTACGTGATGATAGCACGCCCGATGGCGTGTGCCCCTCACGCCGGCCAGGGAATCAGAAGAAAAGCGCCGATCTCTGCGCCCGCACCCCGGCCGACTCCGCCGGCAGCACGGCTCGGCGGCCCTGTTGCCCGCGTAGAACTACGCGACGCCCGGGTCGGTCCGCTCGAGCTCGTCGGCGGAAGAGAGGAGATGGTCGGCGCGCGGATCGGCGCTGGGGGTCGCGCATCGCGGCCGCTGGGCTCTTGCTGCGCCGAAGAAGCAATAGTGGGCTGCGCCCCATAAGCGTTCACTTGGCGCCATGGTTTGCACTCGTGGCGACGTCCTCAAAATCCCCCCTGACCCCCCTTTTCCAAAGGGGGGCAACCCTCGTAGTGCTTCTTCAACGCCTGGTTGTAGTCGCGTCGTTCGTCGCCGAACAGATGGCGGAAGGCATCGATCCTGAGCCGCGCCCGCCAGCCAGGAGATGTGGCGGAGCTAGGCGGCTCTGGCGGGTGCCGAGAAGCGCCGTGCGTTCCTTCTACGACGATGCCCCTCTCGTTCGGGATTGCTCGGGCGGTCGTGGCGTTGGTTGCACGCGGCGAGTGCGCCTCTTCGCGTGCGCCCTCGCGCGGAGAACGGGCCGAATCGGCTTCCGCGCGGGCGCCTCGGAGAGCTCGCGGAACGATGCCTCGATGTCGCCGGCGAAGTCGTGCAGGTCCGGCAGCAGATCCCACTCGCCGGTGAACCCCCAGCACAGCTTTCCCGCGTAGCTGAACAGCACCACGCCGAGGCACAGGGAGTCGATCAGCGGGATGAAGCCGAAGTTATCGACCATCCTGGCGCCGAGCATGTAGAGCGGCAGCTGCGGTCCGGGAACGTTGG
>CAZYMF010000243.1:0-6585 GCA_964648215.1 uncultured Binatia bacterium (SeqCode)
GAGGTCGCGTATGGCGATGCGCCTTGCGATCTTCTCCGGCCGGCCTCGGTGTCCTCCGTGCCTCGGTGGTTCAGCATTTTCCCGTTTCGCCTAACGGGGGCGATTCCCCGAAAGACCGGCAAACCGGCACCTTTCGTCACGTATTGTCCCGTCTTTCATTTCCGGTTTCCTGTTTCCCGTTTCTCATTGGATTCAGCTAAGGTTGCCGGCAGGAGGTCCGTATGACCACACGCCGGCGGAAATTCTGGGGCTGGGGCTGGGAAGGGGAAGGCCCCGACAACGAGCAGCAGGAGCGCATCGCGCAGCTGCTGGTGGCACGCTTCGAGCTCGCCGAGATTTCGATCACCGCGCCGCCGCGCCTGGAGGACATCCAGCTCCGGCCGCCGCGCCTGACGCCGGCGGCGGCGCTGGCGGAGATCTGCTCGACCGATCCCTACGATCGCGCCGGCCACAGCTACGGCAAGGCCTTTAGGGACGTCGTCCGCGCGTTCCGGCGCCAGTACGGCAACCCGGTCGACATCGTCGCCTTTCCGCGGCACGAGGCGGACATCATCGCGCTGCTCGACTGGTGCGCCGACGCCGGTGCGGCGGCGATTCCGTACGGCGGCGGCTCGAGCGTGGTCGGCGGGGTCGAGCCGCGCGTGGGCGACGCCTACCAGGGGACGGTGTCGCTGGACCTCGGCCGGCTCGACCGTTTGCTCGACGTCGACCGCGTCTCGCGCGCCGCGCACATCCAGGCCGGTGTCTTCGGCCCGGCGCTCGAGGACCAGCTGCGGCCGCACGGCTTCACGCTGCGGCACTTCCCGCAGTCGTTCGAGTTCTCCTCGCTCGGCGGCTGGATCGCCACTCGCTCGGGCGGTCACTTCGCGACGCTGTACACGCACATCGACGACTTCGTCGAGTCGCTGCGGGTGGTGACGCCGAGCGGCGTGGTGCAGTCGCGCCGCCTGCCCGGCTCGGGCGCGGGGCCGAGCCCGGATCGTCTGTTCATCGGCTCCGAGGGAGCCCTCGGCATCATCACCGAGGCGTGGATGCGGCTGCAGGATCGGCCGACGTTCCGCGCCTCGGCGTCGGTAACCTTCACCGACTTCATGGCCGGCGTGGCCGCCGTGCGGGCGATCAGTCAGGCGGGCCTGTACCCGGCCAATTGCCGCCTGCTCGACCCGGGCGAGGCGATGACCTCGGGCGCCGGCACGGGCAGCGAGGCGGTGCTGGTCCTCGCCTTCGAGTCGGCCGATCATCCGCTCGACGCCTGGATGGCGCGCGCGCTGCAGTGCTGTCGCGACCACGGCGGCAACGTCCCCGAGGGAGCGGGACAGACGCGCACCGACTCCGGCGCCACCCGCGAGGGCGCGGCGGGGGCGTGGCGCAAGGCTTTCCTCGGCGCGCCCTACCTGCGCGACGCGCTGGTGGCGATGGGCATGATCACCGACACCTTCGAGACGGCGATCACCTGGGAGCGGTTCTCCGAGTTCCACGCCGGCGTCCTCGGCGCGGTCAACGACGCGCTGCACCGCATCTGCGGCGGCGGCCAGGTGACCTGCCGCTTCACCCACGTCTATCCCGACGGCCCGGCGCCCTACTACTCGGTCATCGCCCCGGGCAAGAAGAACGGCGAGCTCGAGCAGTGGGACGAGATCAAGGCGGCGGCCGCCGAAGCGGTGCTGCGCCTGGGCGGCACCATCACGCACCACCATGCCGTCGGCCGCGACCACCGCCCCTGGTACGACCGCCAGCGCCCCGACGGTTTTGCCAAGGCGCTGGCGGCAGCCAAGGCCGCTCTCGATCCGGCAGGGATTCTCAACCCCGGCGTGCTCATCGATCCGCAGCCGCGGGCGAGCGATCGCGACTAGGGGGAAGCGGATCCTGGTGAAGAGGCTTCCAGGTGGTATGGGCCTCTGGCCTGTACCCATTCTGCTACTCATCCCCCTGCAGAAAGTCTTTGCTTAACCGTAAGGTCTTTCGTACACCGCCGCTATGGAGCAGAAGCGCACGCGCGCTGTGTTCCGGTCGGCGCTGGGCGCGGTGTTGCTGCTAGTCACCGCCGCGAGCGCGCAGGGCGGCGGGGCTCGTTTGCCGGCGTCCGGGCAGCCGCCGCGGCCGGCGATGGCGGCGGGAGAGCTGATCGTGCGGCTGCGCTCGGAGTTCCCCGCCTGCGCGCACTGCCTGCTGGCCAAGGGGGCCGGGTTCAAGAGCGTGACTGGCACCTACATCCTCGACCAAGTGCGCCTGCGCCACGGCATCACGGCCATGGAGCCCCTGTTCGGCGGCATCCACGCGGCAGCCCGCCGAAGCGCCGCGCAGCAGCGCTTCGGCGTGAGGGGTCCGAGTGGAGGCGCTGGGGCGGGGCCTCTCGACTCTCAACTCTCAACTCCCAACTTGTCCCAGACCTACCTCGTCCGCGTCGATCCGAAGACCGACCTGCTCGCCCTGGCCGCCGAGTTCCGCCGTGACCCGAACGTGGTGTCGGCGGAACCGAATTACCTGTACTCGGTGAAGTCGACAGTTGACAGTCGACAGTCGAGAGTAGTCTTTGGCAGCTTCAACCAAGGGTCCCCTCGCCCCCCGTCGACAGGCTCACGGCAGGTTCTGGGAGAGGGTCAGGGTGAGGGCTCCGAGAGCAGCGACCCGCCGCTGCCCGACGACCCCTTTCTCAGCTCCTCGGGCAGCTGGGGCCAGGACTTCCCCGACCTCTGGGGCCTGTTCCAGATCCACGCCCCGGAGGCCTGGGAGCTGTCCGAAGGCGAAGGGGTGATCGTGGCGGTGATCGACACGGGGATCGACATCGAGCATCCCGACCTGGCCGCCAACGTCTGGCACAACACCGGTGAGGTCCCGGGCAACGGCGCCGACGACGACGGCAACGGCTTCAGTGACGACGTGAACGGTTGGGATTTCACGACCTGCAAGACGGCCTATGCCGATGGGCAGTGCATCGAAGCGAAGGAGCCCGGGCCGGATGTCACCGACCGCAACGGCCACGGTACGCACGTCGCGGGCACGATTGCCGCAGTGGGCGACAACGCCATCGGCATCATCGGCGTGGCGCCCAAGGCGCAGGTCATGGCGGTCAAAGGGCTGAACGACCAAGGTCAGGGCACAAACGCCGATCTGGCGGCGGCGCTGGTCTACGCGGCGGAAAATGGCGCGAACGTCATCAACGCGAGCTGGAGCGGCCCGCCCAGCGACACCATCAAGACGGCGATCGAGTATGTGACGCAGATGTTCGACGTGGTGGTGGTGGTGGCGGCGGGCAACGGCGGGGTGCCGCTGGAGCAAGGGTTCTACCCGGCAAACCTGCCCGAGGTGGTTGCCGTCGGTGCGACGACGCACACCGATGAGGTGGCCTCGTTCTCCAACTTCGGCGGGCCGCTCGATCTGGTGGCGCCGGGCGGCGGCGACGCGGAGCCGGCCACGGCAACAGATCCCGACAAGTCGGTGCTGTCGCTGCTCGCCAAGGACTCCGATCTCGGGCGCGTGTGTCATCTGGACTGCCACTGCGCCAGCCCGGCGTGCTGTGCGGACCCGGAGTGCGATGACGAGGTGTGTGAACAGGTGTGCGACCCGGCGCCGTGGGTTGTCAGTGAAGAGTACGTCCGGCTGGCGGGCACCAGCTTCGCGGCGCCGCACGTGAGCGGGGTGGCGGCGCTGGTGCGCAGCCGGCATCCGGAGTTCACCGAGGAGCAGGTGCGGCAGATCCTCCTGCAAAGCGCCGACGATCTCGGGCCGGCGGGCTGGGACCCGAACTTCGGCTACGGCCGCGTCAACGCGCAGCGAGCGGTGGCGACCGACGATATGCCGGTGGCGGAGATTCTGGTGCCGGAGAATCGCGGGAAGATCTGGGAGCGGGACTTTCCGTTCACGGTGACCGGCACGGTGGCAGCGCCGGGCGGCGCCGTGCAGGGCTGGCGGCTGATGCTGCGGCGCGAGGACGGCAACGCCGCGACCGAGATTTCTTCGGGGACCGCGTCAGTCAGCGATGGGCCGCTCGGTACGCTCGCACTCGAGAGCGCGCAGGGCTTGGAACTTGGGCAACGGTACGTCTTGCAGCTGGAAGTGGAAGACGGCAACGGCAACACGGCGACCGATACCAAGGTGTTTCTGATTCCGAATCCGCAGTACGCAGCGATACCGCTTCCCGACCCGTTTGACGAAGGTGGGTTTACGCCGGCTCTCAGCGGGGACGGTCGATGGGCAGCGGTGACCCGCAGCGACCGGGACCCACCCTACGCTACTAGTATCTGGTTGTTCGACCTACAAGCCCACAAGTCCTCCCGAATTAAAGAGGCAGGTTTTCCATGGCTCTCTGCAAACGGGCAGTTCTTTCTCTATTTTGCTTCTGGCCTGCGGCTGAATGACCTGATGTCAGGTCTCACTCTTCCTATCGAGCTTCCAGAACTACTCCTCCGTGGTTCGGACGGGTATTCGTTCCGCGTCGATTCCCAGGGTACGCACGTGGCGTTTGTGTCGGCAGGCGATCTCGATGCGACAGGCGAGAGCGGAAATCGCAGCGTGGACCTTTTCGTTTTGGATCGCGCCACCGGCATAATCCGCCAGCTCACGAAGAACTCGCAAGGGTCACCCGCTTTTCAGATAACGGACCTTGTGATGACGCCGAATGCGGAGAGGTTCGCGTTCAGTACCAACGCCGATCTCGATCCGACCGCGACGACCGGCGGGGTGTTCCAGGTCTTTCTCTATGACGATACGACTGGCGCAGCTCGTCAGCTCAGCGGCCGCACTCCAGAGGGGCCAAACGGAGGCGGTCAACCGAGCATCAGCGCCGATGGGGGCACGGTCGCCTACGAAAGCGACGGTCTGTACGTCGCGGATGTGGCCTCGGGAAGAAGTTATCAAGCGGCGAGCAGCTTGGGAGATCCGGCCGATCCCGAGTTGTCGGCAGACGGCCGGCAACTCGCCTTTGTAGCACAACTAGACCTCGATCCGTCGGTTGGAAACGAAGACTTGAGCCCCGAGGTCTTCCTCTTGGACTTAGCCACGCAGCAGCCGACGCAAATTACCGATACGGCGCACGAGACGTTTTACCCGTCCGGCATGAGGATGGACGCAAGCGGCAGTACGTTTCTTTTGACCGCGTCGCCGGAGATCAACGGTATCGGACTCGATCCTTCGACCGTACGCGTCGTCAGGCGCCGCCACCCAAACGTTCCGCCGACCCTGCAAGCTCCACAAGTCATCACGGCACAGGAGGGACTCGCTTCGTGCACACACTTTCATGCCCTGGATCCCGATGGTGACGTCATCACGCTCTACGCGCAGAGGGTTCCAGCATTTGCGTACGGCCGCCTGCGCGACTTGGCACACTCGGTCTTCACGGATCATGGGGATGGGACGGCTGATCTCTCGTTCAAACCGGATTACACGGATGCCGGAACCTACCCCCTGCGCATCGCGGCCTTCGACGAGGCCGGCGGTGTCGATGTCAAGGACGTTACGCTCGTAATAGAAGACACTGAGCCAGAGGGCGACGCCAACTGCGATGGCTCGCTGGGCCTGGATGACGTGCAGGCCATGATCAGCGCCTTGTTCAACTCCAATGCTCGCGCACAGTGCATCACCAGGGACACGAATGTGGACGGCCAAGTTACGGTAGGCGACTTGGTTGCTCTGCTCAGAAAGCTGTGACCTACGACCGGTGATGAGCCTTCGATATTAGTTGTTGAGGCAGAAGTTCTTCTCTGTCGATGTTAGCGGTGGAAAGACCACCTCCTGCCCGTTCGAATCAAGACGTTTGATGTGGACCCTTGTCGGCGCGCTGCACGCGATCGGCGACGTCACCACCAGCTCGGTGGGCGTGACAGCGAGTATGTCCAGTGCGGCCACCCACTGCTGCGTTGCAAGGTCGAAGAACTCCACGCAGGTGCCCTTCACGGAGGGAGTGCACGTGTTGCCCACCTCGAGCGCCGCGCAGTCCGTTGCCGCTGGGCAAACGCCGCCACCCGCGGGGCAACCGTTCGTGCCTGGCTGGTAGGCGTTGTAGCCCTCGATCGCGTTGAACCCGCTCCCGGTGATGTGGACGACGTCGCCGACATTGGCCACCTTTTTGGGAAAGACCCCGTCCGTTGCTATAGTCAGGCTCCCCGGATTGCGCTGCGCCTGTGGGGAGCTGACGGCGACCTTCGACGTGCTGTTGATGTCGAAGCTTTGGATGTTGTTCAGGTCGCAGCTGGCGCCGTTGCTGCAGAAAACGGACAAAGGGGACGTAGTTAGTTTATTAGTTTATCAGGCCCCCGCACTGATGCCGCGCAAGGCTCGCAGGTGTCCGGTGATGCTTGCCGGCCGCACGTTCAGATATCGCGCGACGTCTGCCGGCTTCACCCCTCCCGCGATCACCGCGCGGCGCACCAGCTCTCGCCGTGCCCTGCTGGTCGCTGCATCACGACCGCGGCCCCGTAGCGCGGCGACCTCCATGCCGAACCGCCGCGCCACGTTGGCCGCCAACGACGGCAAGTCGGCGACGGCCGCCTCCCTTTGTATCTCTCGTTTCAGCTCTTCCTGCCGCGTCGTCTTGAGTGTGCCCCGCGCGAAGCGCTCGCTGCCGAGGATCTGCCCACCCAGCCAGAC
>CAZYMF010000244.1:0-6548 GCA_964648215.1 uncultured Binatia bacterium (SeqCode)
CGAGCCGTTGCCCATGCTGTCCTTGTGCTCCAGCGCCCCTTCCAGAACGTAGGTGATGATCTCCGCATCGCGGTGCGGATGGGTGCCGAAGCCGGCGCCGGCTGTCACCCGGTCCTCGTTCAAAACGCGCAGTTGGCGAAACCCCATGTGCTCCCGCTCGTAGTAGTCGGCGAACGAGAACGTGTGGCGGCTGTCGAGCCAGTCGACGCGGGTGTGGCCGCGGTCTTGGCTGGGTCGAATGCGGATCATGATGCCCTCCGTTCACTTCGGGATGGGTAAGCTTGCATCCTCCGACGCACCGAGGGCCAGGGCGGACCAGTCGAGCTCGTCGCGGCCCTTGGCCAGGGCGCCGAGGAGACGATCGTGCAGCAGGCTGGCCACGGGCATCGGCACGCGGCTCGCCGCCGCCGTCTGCAGCACGAGATCGACGTCCTTGAGACCGAGCGGCAGCTTGAAGCCGGCGGGCTGGTAGCGATGGTGGGCGATGGCGTTGCCGTAACCCTGATACACCGGGCAGGCGAACAGCGTCTGCCCGATCAGCTCGGCGACGCGAGCGCGCTCGATGCCGTTCTTCTCGGCCAGCGCGAAGGCCTCGGCCATCGCCTCGTTGGCCGCGGCGATGAGGAAGTTGCCGCAGAGCTTGACCACGTTGGCGGCCCCGGGCTCCTCGCCGAAGTCGAACAGCCCTTGCCCGAGAGCGCCGAGGATGGGACGCACGCGCTCCTTGGCCGACGTCGGCCCGGACAGGCAGATCCACAGCTTGGCCGCGGCGGCGGCCTCCGGGCGGCCGAAGACGGGCGCCGCCAGGTAGCTCACGCGGTGCTGCCGGTGGCGCTGCGCCAGCCGGCGCGCCGTGGCCGGCGACACCGTGCTCATGGAGAGATGGATCCCGTCCGGTCCGAGGCGCTCGAGCAGGCGATCACCGGCCATGCTCTCGAGCACCGGATCGCTGGCGAGCATGGTGACGACGACGTGCCCGGGCTCGGCCACCTCGCTCGGATCGTTCGCCCACTGCGCTCCTTCCGCAATGAGGTCGTCGGCGCGGGCGCGGGTGCGGTTGTGTAGACGCACCGTGTAGCCGGCCTTGATCAGATTGCGTGCCATTCCGTGACCCATGCGGCCGAGGCCGATGAAGCCGACTGTCTCGCTCATGAGGAACCTCCGTTGCGTTCGACGCCGACGGATCAGGCCGCCGTCAGCTTCCCGGCGATCTCGGCGACGTGCTTGCCCTGAAAGCGGGCGATGGCGAGCTCGTTGGCGCTCGGCTGCCGTTTGCCGTCGGGACGCGCGATCGTGGTGGCCCCGTACGGCGTGCCGCCCGTGATCTCGTCCATGTTGTTCAGCTCCTGCGCCGTGTAGGGCACGCCGACGATGATCATGCCGTGATGGAGCAGGGTGGTGTGGAAGGAGACGATGGTCGTCTCCTGGCCGCCGTGTTGCCCGCCGGTGCTGGCGAAGACGCTGCCGACCTTGCCGATCAGCGCGCCCTTGGCCCACAAGCCGCCGGTCTGATCGAGGAAGTTGCGCATCTGCGCCGCCATGTTTCCAAAACGGGTCGGCGTGCCGAAGATGATGGCGTCGTAGTCGCCGAGCTCCTTCGGCGAGGCGATCGGGGCCGCCTGGTCCCATTTGGCGCCGTACTTGCGGGCGACCTCCTCCGGCATCAGCTCGGGGACGCGCTTGATGGTGACCTTGGTTGCGGCAACGGAGCGCGCTCCCTCGGCCACCGCCTCGGCCAGCGTCTCCACGTGGCCGTACATGCTGTAGTAGAGAACCAGTACCTTGCTCATCCTTCCTCCTCGTGTCTCCTCGTGCGGATGACGTGGTGTCGTCGGGTCGTGAATGGTCCCCATACTAGGCCGTTTTCGCGTTGTGGTAAGTAGGGTGGAGCGCATTGACAGGGGCGACGCCGTCCAGTCAAAGTGCCCACGGCCGCAGCCGTCGGGCACGGCCCGACGAGTGTCGTGATGCCGAAGGAGATCCCATGCTGCGCAGCGAGAATCGCATCCTGACCACGCACGCTGGTAGCCTGCCACGGCCCAAGCCGCTGGTAGAGATGATGGTGCGCCGGAGCCGGCGCGAGGAGGTCGACGCGGCGGCGTTCGCCCAGGTCGTCGAGGAAGCCACGCGCCGCAGCGTGGCGCGCCAGCTCGAGGTGGGCATCGACGTCGGCAACAACGGCGAGCAGCCGCGCGAGAGCTTCTTCACCTACGTGCAGCACCGCCTGAGCGGTTTTGGAGGCCGCAGCCAGCGTCCCATCATGCGCGACATCGTGCGCTACAAGAGCTTTCTCGACCTCAAGGTGCCGGAGCTCTCGCGCACCATGGTCAGCCTGCTCAATGCGCCCAAGGCCATCGGCGAGGTGCGCTACGTCGACCGCTCCGAGGTCGACAAGGAGTGCGCCGACTTCCGGCGCATCCTCGACGAGCAGAAGAGGAGTTTCGCCGAGCCCTTCCTCTCCGCCGCCTCCCCCGGCATCGTCGCCGCGGCCATGCTCAACGAGCACTACCCGCGCTACGACGACTACGTGATGGCGCTGGCCGACGCGCTGCGGACCGAGTACCGGCACATCGTCGAGCAAGGGTTCGTGCTCCAGCTCGATTGCCCCGATCTGGCCATGGAACGCCACACCTCGTTCGCCGATCGCCCGCTCGGCGAGTTCCTCGACTTCGTCGCCCTCAACATCGCCGCCATCAACCGGGCGCTGCAGGACATCCCGGCCGACCGCGTGCGCATGCACGTGTGCTGGGGCAACTACGAGGCCCCGCACGACCTCGACGTGCCGCTGGCGGACATCGTCGATCAGCTCTACCGGGCCCGCGTCGGCGCTCTCGTCCTGTCGATGGCCAATCCCCGCCATGCCCACGAGTACCGCGTGTTGGCGGAGCATCCGCTGCCCGAGGACATGCTCCTGATCGCCGGCGTCGTCGACCCGACCACCAACTACGTCGAGCATCCCGAGGTCGTTGCCGATCGCCTCGAGCGTGCCGCCGGCGCCATCGGCGATCCGCATCGCGTGCTCGCCGGCAGCGACTGCGGCTTCGACACCGCGGCGGGCCTCGGCGAGGTGGCCGAAGAGGTGGTGTGGGAGAAGCTCAAGGCGCTGCGCGCCGGCGCCGACATCGCCGGCCGGCGCCTGCTGTAACCTCGAGAAGAAAAAACAGACTACCGCGGATTACGCCGATTACACGGATTGCTCGAGGCCGCCGAAGGCACGTGGCCCCGTGCCGCTCATCCCCGGTGTCCACGACGATGGAAAATGAGCGGCGCGCCGCGGCCCACCACGCTTTGAACTTTCGCCTTTGAGCTTGTAGCTCTGATCGGATGCTCCGCTTCGGCCTCGACTTCGGAACCACGAACTCGTCGCTGACCCGGGCCGGGGAAGAGGGCCGCATCACCCTCTGCGACCTCGATCCCGCGGCCTGCTTCGAAAATTGCCTGGGTAACTGTTGTGCCGGTGCCGCTCGCAGTGTCCTGACGACCGTGGGTTCCTTCTCCCGGATGGGAGAAGGTCAGGATGAGGGGGATGAAATCAATGGCGAAGCCCACCACATGGATGCGCCGGCTCGCGCACACGAACGCCTCCGGCATCGAATCCCCCTCACCTTGATCCTCTCCCATCCGGGAGAGGAGACCCTTCAAGATACGTTCTTCCCTGGGTCCACGCTGCGCGTCATTTCCATCCCTCTCGGGCGAAGCCCACCGCCTTCATGACGACTGTTTCTCGTTCTTCGATTCCTTTCGCCCCGCGTCGTAGCAACCAACAAGGCGCCGCGCTTCACCCCGCCCCCAGCGGGCGCTCGAGCCAGAGCTGCCTTCCCCCCTGCCAGCGCGTCCGCTCGGCGGTGAAGCCCAGTTGCTCGTACAGCGCCAGCGCCGCCTGGTTGCGCTCGTTGGTCGTCAGGCCGACCGAACGACAACCCTTCTCGCCCGCCCGCGTGATCGCCTGTGTGAGCAGACGCCGGCCGATGGCGCGGCGCCGCGCCTCGGGGCTGACGAAGACGTCCTCGATCTCGGCCTGGACGCCCGCCACCCACGCCGAAGGGCGATAGCGAAGCTGGACGTAGGCGACGGCTCCTCCCGCGGCGTCGCAGGCGAGCAGGAACTCCGTGGCCGGGTCCCGCAGCAGGGCGGCGAACCAGGTGCGGAACTCGTCCGCCGACGGCGCCGCCTGCTCGAGGTGATCGCGAAAGACGACGGCGAGCCGCACCAACGACTCGAGATCTCCGGCCCCGGCAAGGCGCAGCGTGATCTCCATCGGGAACGACGTCTTCAGGCGGGAAGACCCGCAAACTTTGCCACGCGGACGACGTCGGCCGGATCGATCCCGGGAGCGACGGCGGCGAGCCACAGGCAGAAGTCGAGCAGGTCGCGGTCGATCTCGTCTTCGGGCGGCCGGGGCTCCCATCTGTCCCACAGGCCGTAGACGGTTGCCGTCGACGGCCAGCGGCGCCCGAGGTCGGCGAGCTCGAGGGCGTACAGATGACCGTGGGCCGAGCGCCAGTAGGCGCGTCCGGCGCGGAAGCCGACGCTCGCTTCCACCGCCTCCGCCACCTCGGGGCGCACGTCGAGCTCCTGCTCGATCAGCAGCGGATCGGCGCGCAGAGAGACGAGATCGTCTGGATCGACGGAGATCAGTGTCAGGCTCCAGTCCTCGGCGCGCGATCGGCGCACCTTTCTCGGCGCCACCGCTGCGGGCGCGCCGGCGCCGACCGTGCGCCCGAGGAAGGCGACGATCGCGGACGCGATCTCGGCGCCGCGGTCGTCCTGCATGAAGTGATCCGCGCCGTCGATGGGGAATGGCCCCTCGGCGTGGGGCAGCAGCAGCTTGAGGCGGTCGGCGTACGGTTTGCCGAACACGCTGTCCTGCGTGGCGTAGAGCAGCAGCGCCGGCGTGCGCGCCAGATCGGGAAGGCGGCTCTCCAGGCGCGCCATGTCGGCCCAGCCGCGATCGCCGGGGCGCATCGGAATGGTGCGCGGCCAGGTGAGGACGACGTGGTCGGAGTCGGCCTCGTCGAAGACGTGGTGGTAGGCGCGCGCTTCGCTCTTCGTCATGCCGCGCTTGCTGATCACCGACGGCCCGCCGTGCGACAGCACCTTGTGCCGCTTCATGAAGTACTGGCCGATGAGCGGCGCCTGCCACGTCGTCCACGGCCGTGGCGAGGAATGGAAGGGGCCGATGTGCCCGTTGAAGAGCCAGGTGCTCATGAGGACCAGGGCGCCGAGCCGATCGAGCCGCTGCAGCGCCGCCCCCGTGCCCTGCGGTCCGCCCCAGTCCTGGCCGACGACGACGAAGCCGTTGAGGTCGAGCTGATCGATGAGCGAGACCAGATCGGCGATGTGGTGCGCGAAGGTCAGCGCGGCGTCCACGCGCGGGTGGTCGGAGTAGCCGGCGCCGACCCAGTCGGGAGCGATGGCGCGGTACCCGGCCGAGGTCAACGGGGCGATGAAGTCGCGATAGAGAAAGCCCCAGGTCGGGTTGCCGGAGAGCAGCAGCACCGGGCGTCCCCGGCGTGGGCCTTCGTCGATGTACGACAGGCGCCGGCCGTTGACGGTGACCGAGCGTTGCTCCCAGGGAAACAGCGGCGCGAGCCAATCGGGTTTCTGCATGTGAACCTCCCTCGCTTTCAGGACCTTCCGCGCCGCACTATCGCTTGAACCCGTCGGCGCGACAAGTCGTGCCGACGGGCCGCCCGTCCACCCCGGCGGTACACCGCTGATTTCCCCGTGGCCGGCTTGACCGCGAGACGGCGACGGTCGTAAACGCTGGCGCCATGGATCCGCTGTCGCGCCTCGTCACGCTGATCGAGGACCTGCGCGAGATCCCCCACTACAAACGCATCGGCGATGCGCTCAAGCGGGCGGGTGCGAACGGGCTTCGCACCTGCGGCTACCTGATGCGCGAGCAGGCGGAGAAGATTCCCGAGCGCGTCCTGCTCCGCTTCGAGGACGAGACGGTCACCTATGGCGCGTACAACGCCGACGTCAATCGCTACGCGGACATGCTGCGCCGCGCCGGCGTCGTCCGCGGCGAGGCGGTGGCCGTGATGATGGAGAACTCGCCGGCCTTTCTGATGGCCGAAGGCGCGCTGGCCAAGCTCGGCGGCATCGGCGCGCTGATCAACACCAACCTGCGCGGCGCGGCCCTGAGCCACGTTTTGCAGTCGTCGACGGCGCGGGTGGTGCTGGCCGACGCCGCCTGCCTGCCGGCGCTGCAGGAGCTCGGCGCGCTCGCCGGCTTTCGCCTGTACGCGGAGGCCACGCCCGCACAGCTGCGCGGCACTCCCTTCCGCTCGCTGCCCGAGGCGCTGGCCGAGGCCGGCGAGGCCGAGCCCGACATCCCCGACGTGAAGGTGTCGGATGTGATGATGTACATCTATACCTCGGGCACGACCGGCTATCCCAAGCCGACCATCATCCGCCACTCCCGCTTCACCATGGGCGGGCACTCGCTGCGCATCATCCTCGGCCTGGAGCCCGGCGATTGCTCGTACGCGCCGACGCCGCTGTATCACGGCTACTCGAACTTCGTCGGCTTCGCGCCCGCG
>CAZYMF010000245.1:0-6524 GCA_964648215.1 uncultured Binatia bacterium (SeqCode)
CCATCGTCGTCCTCGTGGCGCGCCGCGGCACCCGATGCTACAGGTCACGGAGATGAGCGACACCGTACCGAGCACCGAAACGGCCGCGCCGCGCAGCTACCCGCCCGACGTGGCGGTGGTGGCCACCGATGATCGCGAGTTCGTGCTCGTGGGAACGGCGCACATCTCGCGCGAGTCGGCCGACCTCGTGCGCCAGGTCATCGAGGCCGAGCGGCCGGACTGCGTCTGCGTCGAGCTCGACCGGCAGCGCTACGAGGCCTTGTCGCAGAAGCATCGCTTCGAGTCGCTCGACCTGAAGGAGGTCATCCGCCAGCGCCAGCTCAGCACCCTGCTGATCAATCTGATCCTCGCCGCCTACCAGAAGCAGCTCGGCGCCACGCTCGGGGTCATGCCCGGCACCGAGCTGCTCGAGGCCACCCGCGTCGCCGGCGAGCTCGGCGTGCCGGTGGCCCTGTGCGACCGCGAGGTGCGGGTGACGTTGCGGCGCGCCTGGGGAGCGCTCTCCCTGTGGCGCAAGCTCGGGCTGTTCACCTCGCTGCTCGGGGCGTTGTTCGAGCGCCCGGAGCTGAGCGAGGAGGATCTGCGCGCCCTGCGCCAGCAGGACGTCGTCTCCAAGCTGATGCAGGAGCTCGGCGAGCAGTTCCCGGCGCTCAAGTCCGTCCTGATCGACGAGCGCGACGGCTATCTGGCGCGCAAGATCGAGTCCGCCGCCGGACGGCGGATCGTCGCCGTGGTCGGCGCCGGCCACGTCGACGGCATTCGCCGCGCGCTGGTCGAACGGAGAGACATCGACGTGACCGCGCTCGATGAGGTCCCACCGACCTCGCCGGTCTGGAAGTGGATCGGCTGGGGCGTTCCGGGGCTGATCCTCGGTGCCATCGCCCTGATCGGTTGGCAAAAGGGGCCGGCGGCCGCCGGCGACAATGCTCTGTTCTGGGTGCTGGTGCACGGCGTGCCGAGCCTTCTGGGGGCGGCCATCGCCCTGGCCCATCCGGTGACGGCCATGGTTGCCTTCGTCGTCGCCCCGTTTACCAGCCTGACGCCGGTGATCGGCGCCGGCTACGTGGCGGCGTTCGCCCAGGTCTTCTTCCGCCCGCCCCGGGTGCACGAGTTCCAGAGCGTGTCGGAGGACCTCCGCGTGCCACGGCGATGGTGGGGCAATCGCCTGCTACGCATCTTCCTCGTGTTCCTGCTGGTTTCCCTCGGCAGCGCCTTCGGCACCATCGTCGGCGGTGCCAAGATCTTCTCGAGCCTCTTCTAGGGGGCGGCGGCCCCCGGCGAGAAGGGGCTTCGCCCCACGCTCCCGCTGGCCGCTCCCCTCCGGCGGCGATCGCTCCCATTCCGAGAAGCTCGACGCCTTGCCGCGTGCCCTTCCGCTTCCAGAGAACGAGAAGGGGCCGACTGGTTCGGCCCGCCCGGGCGGAGAGGGCCGGTGGCGATGGCGCCGTTCTTGCCACAGGACCCGTGTATGAGATGGGCCACGGCCGAGCTATCGGTCCCCTTCGAGCCCAGCTATCGCCGCCTACTGCGCCGCGGCGAGCTGCACGAGCGGGTCGAGCGCGCCTGGATGCGGCAAGGCGACTGCGCCCAGTGCCCGCGCGATTGCCGCATTGATCGCCGGTGCACCGCGGCGGGCGCCGTATGCCGCACCGGCGAACGTGCCGTGGTGGCCAGCTTTCATCCCCACTTCGGTGAGGAGCGTTGCCTGGTCGGGCGATACGGCTCGGGCACCATCTTCTTCTCGTGGTGCAACCTACGCTGCCAGTACTGCCAAAACGACGACATCAGCCAGGGGGGCTACGGTCGCGTCGTCAGCTCCTCCGAGCTCGCCGAGATGATGCTCCACCTGCAGGCCCAGGGCTGTCACAACATCAACCTCGTCACGCCCTCCCACGTGGTGCCGCAGATCCTGGCCGCCGTGTTGCTGGCCGCCGAGCAGGGGCTGAACCTGCCGCTGGTCTACAACAGCGGCGGTTACGAGGCGCTGCCGAGTCTGGCGTTGCTCGACGGCATCGTCGACCTCTACATGCCCGACATGAAGTACGCCGACGAGGCGCTTGCCCGCCGCTACTCGAAGGTGCGCGACTACCCCGAGGTCAACCGGGCTGCCGTGCGCGAGATGCACCGCCAGGTCGGTGATCTGGTGGTCGACGGGGACGGTATCGCGCGCCGCGGGCTGCTCGTGCGCCATCTCGTCCTGCCCGAGAGCATCGCCGGCACCGCCGAGATCGTCCGCTTTCTCGCCGACGACATCTCTCGCGGCACCTTCCTGAACGTAATGGATCAGTATCACCCCTGCTATCGAGCCGAGCCGCCGCTCGATCGCCGCGTCACCGCCACCGAGTACGAGGAAGCGTTGCGGCTGGCCGAAGTTGCCGGGCTCACCCGCGTGAACGGTGCGTGGTGAGAATTCAGGGGTCGATGGTCAGTGGTCTGATCGCCCGGTCGCTGCGGACGTGGCACTCTTTCTTGCTCGGCTGGTCAACAGCCGCCTGATCACGGCGCTCGGGACCACCGCGGCGAACTGGCCGATGGCCTCGTCCAAGATCGTCTGACTGAGCAGACCGACGCAGCGCGCCGCGATGGTCCTCTGCCGTGCCGGTGCCTCGAGCTGCCGCTGCGGCATTACGAATACCGGCGCGCCGCTGTAGCCGCCCATGGCCGGCTGATCGAGGAGGAAGAAGTTGGCGGGACCCGGCATCTCCTCGCCGCGGAAGCGGACGATGGCGCTGGCGGCGTGGACGCGCTTGGCGATGGGCGCGAACTGTCGCTCGCTGGCCAGACCGAGCGGGAAGCCGACGGCCAGGAGATCGAGCGACCCGCGCGGGGCCGACTCCTTGGCCACCAGCAGGTCGGCGGCGAGAAAACGCCCGCGCAGCGACGCCGGCGGATCGACCAGGCGGGCCACCGCCACGTCGGCGCGACGGTGGAACGTCCACGGATGACGCCGTTGCCTGCCGAGCAGCTCGGCCAGGGCCAGCGAGCCGCGACGGCCGTTGCGCCGCCGGTAGGACAGGCGCGCCTCGCCCGTCATGCGTCGGGCCACGTGCCCGGCGGTGACCAGAAAGGCATCGGCCGCGGTCGCCACCAGGAAGGCGGTGCCCAGGTGACGGTCTCGTTTCGGCTTCGGTTTCGCCCCCGGCGCCTTGAGCCACACCTCGACGTCCTGGCCGTCGACGTTGACCGTCTCGGTGAAATCGCAGTGCAGCATGACGACGCAGCGCAGGAGGTCCTCGGCGCTGGTGACGGCGAACGTCAGATCGGCCGCCGCCCGGCGGCGTCTCTTCGTTGGTCCAACGGAGGTCCTCATCGCAGCCCCGTCAGTGGAATCCGAGCCAGGGCCAGACCACGAGCTGGACGGCGAGCAGCGCGACCCAGGCGGTGAGCTTCAGGGCGAGACCCCAGAGGACCATTTCCAGCGGTCGGACGCGGCCGCCGCTGAGCATCATGGCGCAGGCGGGAGTGCTCATCGGCAGGCAGAAGGCGAGCCCGCTGGCCAGCGTCACCACCAGGGTGACCAGGCTGCCGGACAGGCCCATGTCGATGCCGAGCGGGATGGCGACGGGGAGCGTGGCGGCCACCACCGCGGTGTTGCTGATCGCTTCGGTGAGCAGCAGCGTGATCAGGCTCAGCAGCGCACCGAACATCGAGGTGACCCTGTAGGCGCTGAGCAGGCGGAGCAGCAGCTGCCCGGTCCAGTGCGCCAGCCCCGTCTGCACCACCATGCCGCCGAGCACGATGGCGCCGCCGTACATGAGGATCAGGCCCCAGTCGACGTGCTCCTGGACGCGCGGCCACGAGATCAGCTCGAAGAGAAAGCCGACGGCCGCGGAGCCGAGCGCGATCACCGCCAACCACTGCGGGTCGGAGATCACCCACAGGACGATGGTGCCGGTCAGCAGCAGGCTCATGCCGAGCTCGCGCCGCGACAATGGCCCCAGTGCCCCGATCTCCTCGCTCAGCAGCTTGCGGATCGCCGACAGGTCGGCCCGTGTACGGCCCGCCTGCCACTGCAGCAGGGCCAGCGCCACCGCGGCGACGGGCAGCATCACCGGCAGGGCGTAGAGAGAGAACTGGGCGAAGGAAAAGGTTTCTTTCCAGCCTTCCTCCAGGATGCCGAGCGCCAGCGGCGCGCGCGCGCCGCCGAGAAAGGTGGTGATGCCGCCGATGATGCAGCCCCAGCCCATGGCGAAGAACAGCGCTCGCTCGAGGCGCCGAGGCGCCCCCTGGCGGCGGACCGCGAGCGAGAGCTCGAGAACGATGGGAAGCTCGAGCGCGGCCACCGCGTGCTCCGAGATGAGACAGCTGGCTACCACGCCGAAGCAGAAGATGCCGGTGACCAGGGAGCGCGGCGAGCGCCCGCTGCGGCGCAGAAGGACGAGAGCCAGGCGGCGCGCCACGCCGGTCTCCGTCATTCCCGCCGACAGGATGAACGTGCCGAGAATGAAGAACACCGCCGGGTGCCCGAAACGGGCGAACGCCTCCCGCGCCGGGCACACGTCCAGGATCGGGAACAGGATGATGGCGAGCATCGAGGTCACCATCAGCGGCAGCGCCTTGCTCACCCACAGCCCGATCGCCACCACGAAGATCGCCAGCGTCCGCTGCCCCTGCGGCGACAACCCGGCCGGAGGCGGGCCGAGGAGGATCAGCGCCGCGGCCAGCGTCAGCGTCGTCACCACCACCGCGCGGCGCACCCGGCTCGGCCGGATCACGGCCCGCGCGACATCGTTCAGAGTCAACGGCATTGGCGTCCAGCGCCACTCGGCGCCCTCGGGCTCGTAGCGCGTCGCCGGCCCCGCTGGCAAGCCGGCGCCACGGCAACCGTCGGAGCCAACGCCACGGCGGCGTGGCGATTGACACGAGTTGGGCGCCATGAGTAAGGACTCGGGTGACCGCCGCACACCGGCCGGGGGGGTAACCCAGATGAATTTCGACTTTTCCGACGATCAGAAGCTGCTGCAGCAGACCGCCAACGCCTACCTCAACGACCATGCGCCGTTGAGCGCGTGTCGCGCCGTGCTCGAATCGGACGCGTCGTACTCGGAGACGCTGTGGCAGGGCATCGCCGAGCTCGGCTGGTTGGGCACCGCCATCCCCGAGGAGTACGGCGGCGCCGGCTTTGGTCGGTTGGAGCTTGCCGTGCTGGCACACGAAATCGGGCGCGCGCTGGCGCCGGTCCCGTTCTCGTCGACCGCCTACCTCGCCACCGAGGCGATCTTGCAGTACGGCTCGGAGGCGCAGAAGCGACAGTACCTGCCGAAGCTCGCCACCGGCGAATGGATCGGTACCTTCGCGCACGTGGAGAAGCCGGGCGCGGCGGGACCGGCCGGCATCGGCAGCAAGTTCGAAGGGGGCAAGCTCAGCGGAACCAAGGTGCCGGTGCTCGACGGTGACGTGGCGCACTTCGCCGTGGTGACCGCGAAGAGCGGCGACGGCGTGGCGACGGTGCTGGTCGATCTCGACGGCGACGGGGTCGAGCGCACCGCGGTGCGCTCGCTCGATCCCAGCCGTTCGCTGGCCTCCATTCGTTTCACGGGCGCGCCGGCACAGCGGCTCGGCGGCGGCGACGGCGGCGCGATGGCCCAGAACGTTTTCGATCGCGCCGCGGTGCTCATGGCGTTCGAGCAGGTCGGCGGCGCCCAGCGGGCCTTCGAGATCACCCGCGAGTTCTGCCTCGGGCGCTACGCCTTCGGGCGTCCGATCGCCTCGTTCCAGGCGATCAAGCACCGTCTGGCCGATCTCTACGTGGAGATCGAGCTCGCCCGTTCGAACGCCTACTACGGCGCCTGGGCGCTGAGCAACGAGAGCCCGGAGCTCGCGGTCGCCGCGTGCGGCGCCCGTGCCAGTGCCAGCGACGCCTTCGAGCTGGCGAGCACGGAGATGATCCAGCTACACGGCGGCGTCGGCTACACCTGGGAGTACGACTGCCACCTGTTCTACCGCCGCGCCAAGCTGCTCGGCCTCGTGCTCGGCAACGCGCACCAGTGGCGCGAGCAGCTGATCGAGCGCTTGCCGGCGTGAGCGCCCGAGCCTGCGCTGTGAGAGAGAACGAGAAACAGGAGCCCGAAAACTCGCAACCGGTCAACTCCCCCCACGGGAAGATCGATAAGTCCGTCGAGGAGTGAGCATGGATTTCAACGACACCCCCGAAGAAGCCGCGTTCCGTGCCGAGGTCCGCGCCTGGCTCGACGCCAACGCCGAGCGCTTGCGTCCGGACGAAGCGGCGCCCGGGATGGAGGAGCGCGGCACGCCCGGCGGCATCAAGCGCGCGCAGGAATGGCAGGCGAAGAAGGCCGACGCCGGCTGGGCGTGCATTACCTGGCCGGTGGAGTACGGCGGCCGCGGCGCCTCGCGCATCCAACAGGTGATCTGGAACCAGGAGGAGAGCCGCTACAAGACGCCGCCGAACGTCTTCGCCATCGGCCAGGGGATGCTCGGGCCGACGATCATGGCGCACGGCGGCGACGAGCAGAAGCAGCGCTACCTGCGGCCGATGCTGCGCGGCGAGGAGATCTGGTGCC
>CAZYMF010000246.1:0-6477 GCA_964648215.1 uncultured Binatia bacterium (SeqCode)
GGTGGCGATGGTGCTGCCGTGAATGGTGCCGAGCGCGGTGTCTATCTCGTTGCGGCCCTCGCCCTGGTCGGCGCCGTACTTGCGGGCGAGCTTGATCGCCGCCTCGTTGGCCTCGGCGCCGCTGTTGCAAAAGAAGGCCCGGTCGGCGAACGAGGCATCCACCAGCCGCTGCGCCAGCTGCGCCTGGGGCGCGCTGTGATGGAGATTGGAGACGTGCAGGATGGCGCCGGCCTGCTCGGTGAGGGCGCGGGTGACGCTGGGATGGCAATGACCGAGGTTCACCACCACCGTGCTGGCGAAGAAGTCGAGGTACTCCTTGCCGTCGGCATCCCACACGCGGCAACCCTGGCCTCGCACCAGCGCCAGGGGCGCCCGGGCGTAGATCTGGAACAGGTACTTGCCGCCGAGATCGATAATGTCCTTGTTCGTCATCTCCGTCTTCGCCACTGTCTCTCCGGCCCGCCGGCGTCTCGACGGCCACGGGCGCGGCATGTCGTCGCCCGTCGCCCCGCCGGCAACCGCGACGCTCGGGTCACGCTCGTTTCGGCTCCAGGCGCTTGCGCGCGACGCCGCCGCGCTGGCTGGCGCGCACGACCTCGGTGCCGACGCCCTCGCGGGTGAAGATCTCGAGCAGCAAGGCGTGCTTGACCCGGCCGTCGATGATGTGCGTCTTGCGCACGCCGCCGCGCAGGGCGTCGATGCAGCACTCCACCTTTGGAATCATGCCCTCGCCGATGACGCCGTCGCGGATCAACTGCTGGGCGCTGTCGACCTCGAGCGTGGGCATCACGGCGCCGTCGCCGCCGCGGATGCCGTCGACGTCGGTGAGCAGAATCAGCTTCTCGGCGCCCAGGGCCTCGGCGACCTTGCCGGCGACGAGGTCGGCGTTGATGTTGTAGCTCTCGCCCTTGTCGCCGGCGCCGACGGGGGCGATCACCGGAATGAAGTCGCTGCGGTCGAGCGACTCGATCACGGTCGGGTTTACCGCGCGCACCTCGCCGACCAGCCCGACGTCGAGGCGGGCACGCTTACCCTGCTCCTCCACCGTGAGGTTCATCTTGCGGGCCAGGATCAGCTCGCCGTCCTTGCCCGAGAGGCCGACGGCGCGACCGCCGTGGCGGTTGATCAGGGTGACGATCTCCTTGTTGATCTTGCCCACCAGCACCATCTCGACGACGTCCATCGTCGCCTGGTCGGTGACGCGCATGCCGCGCACGAAGGTCGACTCGATGTTGAGCTGCTTGAGCATGCCGCCGATCTGCGGCCCGCCGCCGTGCACGATCACCGGGTTCATGCCGACGAACTTCAGCAGGACGATGTCCTGGGCGAAGCTGGCCTTGAGGTCCTCGTCGACCATGGCGTGGCCGCCGTACTTGATGACGAACGTCTTGCCCGAGAAGCGGCGGATGTAGGGCAGGGCGTCGAGCAGGATCTCGGCCTTCTGGATCAGGGTTTTCATCTGGCGTGGGCTGCGCGGGGGCATCCTTCACCTACAGGATGTAGCGGGAGAGGTCCTCGTCCTTGACGATGTCCTCGAGCGTGTTGCTCACGTAGGCGGCGTCGATGACGATCTCCTGGTCGGAGAGCTCGGGGCCGTCGAACGAGATCTGGTCGAGCAGGCGCTCGACGACCGTGTGCAGCCGCCGGGCGCCGATGTTCTCGGTGCGCTCGTTGACGCGGGCGGCGATGGCGGCGATCTCGGCGATGGCGTCGTCGGTGAACTTGAGATCCACCCGCTCGGTTGCCATCAGCGCGATGTACTGCTTGATCAGCGCGTTCTGCGGCTCGGTCAGGATGCGGACGAAGTCGGCCTGGTTGAGCGGGTCGAGCTCGACGCGGATCGGAAAACGGCCCTGAAACTCGGGGATCAGGTCGGACGGCTTCGAGATGTGGAAGGCGCCCGAGGCGATGAACAGGATGTGGTCTGTGCGCACCATGCCGTACTTGGTGTTGACGGTGGAGCCCTCGACGATCGGCAGCAGGTCGCGCTGCACGCCCTCGCGCGAGACGTCGGGGCCGGCGGCGTGCTCGCGCCCGGCGATCTTGTCGATCTCGTCGATGAAGACGATGCCCGACTGCTCGACGCGCCGGATCGCCTCCTTGCTCACCGTGTCCATGTCGACCAGCTTGCCCGCCTCCTCCTGCGTCAGCAGGGTGAGCGCGTCGCCCACGGCCAGGCGCTGCTTCTTGGTCTTCTTCGGCATGAGGTTGGAGAACATGTCCTTCAGGTGGAACTCCATCTCCTCCATCCCTTGCGGGGTGAACACCTCGATCATCGGGCTGGCGGCGGCGTTGACCTCGAGCTCGACGATGCGGTCGTCGAGCTTGCCCTCGCGCAGCATGCGCCGCAGCTTGTCGCGGGTTGCCGCCGCGGTGTCCTCGGCGGGCTCGGCCGCGTGCCCCATGGCCTGCACGTGGCGCTCGCCGGCGTGGGCCGGGGGCAGCAGCAGGTCGAGCACGCGCTCCTCGGCCAGGTCGCGCGCGCGTACCTTGACCTTTTCCTGCTCCTCCTCCTTGACCATCTTGATCGCCAGGTCGGCGAGATCGCGGATCATCGACTCTACGTCGCGGCCGACGTAGCCGACCTCGGTGAACTTGGATGCCTCCACCTTGAGGAAGGGGGCCTGCGCCAGCTTGGCGAGCCGCCGCGACACCTCGGTCTTGCCCACGCCCGTGGGGCCGATCATGATGATGTTCTTCGGCGCGATCTCGTCGCGCAGCTCCTCGGGGACCTGCAGCCGGCGCCAGCGGTTGCGCAACGCCACGGCGACGGCGCGCTTGGCCTTGCGCTGGCCGACGATGTAGCGGTCGAGCTCGGAGACGATCTCCCGCGGCGTCATCTGGCTCATGCCAGCTCCTCGATCACGAAGCTGTCGTTGGTGAAGACGCAGATGTTCGCGGCGATGCGCATCGCCTCCTCGGCGATGGCGCGCGGGGCCAGCGCCGAGTGCTTCATGAGGGCGCGGGCCGCGGCCAGGGCGTAGTTGCCGCCCGAGCCGATGGCGATGACGCCGTCGTCGGGCTCGATGACGTCGCCGCTGCCGGACAGGACGAGGATCGACTCGCGGTTGGCCGCGATCAGCAAGGCTTCGAGCCGCCGCAGCAGGCGGTCGGTGCGCCAATCCTTGGCCAGCTCGACGGCGGCCCGGGTGAGATTGCCGTTGTACTGCTCGAGCTTCTTCTCGAACTTGTCGAACAGCGTGAAGCCGTCGGCGCTGGAGCCGGCGAAGCCGGCGGCGACCTGGCCGTTGTAGATCCGGCGCACCTTGCGGGCGTGCTGCTTCATCACCGTGTTGCCGAGGCTGACCTGGCCGTCGCCGGCCATCACCACCTTTTCCTGGTGGCGCAGGGCGAGAATCGTCGTGCTGCGGATCCGCTTCCCCGCCGCGTCGGCGGTGGCCGCGGCCCGCTGCGGGAGGACACGGCGCCTCGGTGAGGAGTTGCTGGCCATTCGTGCTTGTGCCTCGTATCGCCGCGCGGATCAAGCGCGGGGATGAGCCTTGTCGTATACGGCCATCAGGTGATCGAGGTCGAGGTGGGTGTACTTCTGCGTCGTCGACAGGTTGGCGTGTCCCAGCATCTCCTGGATCGCCCGCAGGTCCGCGCCGGCCCCGAGCAGATGCGTGGCGAAGCTGTGCCGCAGCGCGTGCGGGCTGGCCTTGGTGGCGATGCCGGCCTTCAGGATGTAGTGGTCGACCATGCGGCCGATGCTGCGGGTAGTCAGCCGTTGGCCGCGCCGGTTGAGAAACACGGCCTCGGGATCGTGCAGCCGGGCACGGCAGAGATCCGTGATCCGCGCGCGGTAGGTCTCGAGGGCCCCCAGGGCCTTCTTGCCGACCGGCACGATGCGTTCCTTGCCGCCCTTGCCGCGCACGCGCAGCAGCTCGAGCTGGGTGTCGACGTCGCTCCAGTCGAGCGAGACCAGCTCGGAGACGCGCAGGCCGGCGGAGTAGATCACCTCCAGGATCGCCCGGTCGCGGCACCCGTCGGCGCTGTCGGCGCGCGGGGCCTCGAGCAGGCGAAAGATGTCGTCGACGCTGAGGTGAACCGGCAGCTGTTGCTCCTTCTTGGGGGTGACGATGCCGGCGGCCGGATCGTGCCCGATGACGCCGCGCCGGCGCAGGAAGCGGCAGAACGTCTTCACCGCCGACAGCTTGCGGCCGGCGGAGCTCCTGCGGTTGTGGCGCAGCAGCTCGACGACGTAGGCGCGGACCGCGGCCTGATCGATCCGCTGCACGTCGATCTCCGCCGCGCCGTCGGGAGCGGTCGCAGCGCCGCACAGGCGCTGCGCCAGCAGGAAGGAGCGAAACTGGCGCAGATCGCTGACGTAGTTGCGCACGGTGTGGGGCGAGGCGTTGCGCTCGACCCGCAGGGCCTGCTCGAAGCTGGCAATCTCACCCAACATCAGTCCGCCGACTCGTCTTCCAATCGCTGCGTTGTTCGCGCCAACACCGGTATGCTATCAACCCACATCCCGAGCGGCAAGAAACGAGGGCACGGCGTGTCGAGCTTTGATTCGACGGTTGCGGAGCGGCGCGATGGCTGAAACGCGGGCCACCGCGGGCGGCCGGGTCTGTCATCGCTGCGGCACGGCGATCGGAGCGGTCGAGCGCGTCGGGCGCCGAGACACCTGCCTGCAGTGCGGCAGCGACCTGCACTGCTGCCGCAACTGCCGCTTCTACGTGCCGGGGCATCACAACGACTGTCTCGAGACGCAGGCCGAACGGCAGGTCGACAAGCAGGCGGGCAACTTCTGCGAGTACTTCTCCTTCCGCACCGGCCGGGCGGGAGCGGCCGTCCCGGTCGCCGACGCGCGGGCCAAGCTGGACGCGCTGTTCGCCAAGAAGAAATGACCGCCGGGCGACCGATTCGACCGGGGCTGCTCGATCTCGAGCGCACGCCGGCGGGCCTGCTCGGGGGCCGCTGCCCCGCGTGCGACCGATACCACTTCCCGGCGCAGGCGACCTGCCCCTACTGCGCGTCGGCGTGCGACACGGTGCGCCTGAGCGAGCGCGGCATCCTCCATCTTGCCACGGTCGTGCACAATCCTCCGCCCGGCTATCGTGGCCGGACGCCCTACGGCTTCGGCGTGATCGAGCTCCCCGAGGGCTTGCGCCTCGTCAGCCCGTTGACCGAAGCGAGCCTGGAGCGGCTGCCGGCGGGTACGCCGATGCGATTGCGCGTCGTTCCCCTGTTCGTCGACGAGGAGGGCCGCGAGGTGCTCAGCTACGCTTTCGCGCCCGCGGAAGGCGGATGAAGCGCCGGGGAGTGCAATGAGCCGCGCGGTGGCCATCGCCGGCGTCGGCATGCATCCCTTCGGTCGCTTCGACGGCAAGGGCGTGGTCGACCTCGGCGTCGAGGCGGTGCGGATGGCGCTGCAAGACGCCGGGGTCGAGCGCCGCCGCGTTCAGGCGGCCTACTGCGGCACGGTGTACTCGGGTGTGGCGGCCGGACATCGGGTGCTGACGGCGCTCGGCGCCACCGGCATCCCGATCATGAACGTCGAGGCGGGATGCGCCAGTGGCGGTGCGGCGTTGCAGCTCGGCGTGGAGGGGGTTCGCTCGGGCGCCCACGAGTGCGCGCTGGTCTTCGGCATGGAGAAGATGCCGCGCGGCATCATTCGCTCGTCGTTCTGGGAGCCCTGGGCGGAGCAGATGGGCCTCAGCCCGGCCCCCGCCTACTTCGCCCTGCGGGCACAGCGGCTGATGCGCGAGTGCGGCGTCACGCGCGAGCAGCTGGCGCTGGTTTCCGTCAAGAACCACCGCCACGGCGTCGACAACCCCTACGCGATGTTCCGCAAGCCGTTCACCGTCGAGCAGGTGCTGGCCTCGCCGATGGTGTGCGATCCGTTGACCCTCTACATGCTGTGCTCGCCCAACGAAGGCGCCGCCGCGGTGGTGCTGCGTCCGGCGTCGGGCGCCCCTCGCGAGGTGATCGTGGCGGCGACGGCGCTGCGCTCTCACCTTCCCGGCAACGTCCTCGGCGAGCACACGCCGCTGTGCGGCCTGGTGGACGACGACGTCACCTCGCCGACCGAGCTGGCGGCCCGCGCGGCCTACGCGCAGGCGGGGCTGGGTCCGCAGGACGTGGACGTGGTGGAGCTCCAGGATACCGAGTCGGGTCGCGAGCTGCAGTCGTACGAAGAGCTGCTGCTGTGTCCGCGTGGCGCGTGCGGGCAGTGGATCGAGGACGGAGTGACGGCGCGCGAGGGCAGGCTGCCGGTCAACGCCAGCGGCGGGCTGCTCGCCAAGGGAGAGCCGCTGGGCGCCTCCGCGCTGGGCCAGATCGTCGAGCTCTACTGGCAGCTGCGCGGCGAGGCCGGCCCGCGCCAGGTGGCGCGGGCGCGGGTGGGGCTCGCCCATACC
Source organism: uncultured Binatia bacterium (SeqCode) (assembly GCA_964648215.1). Classification (GTDB taxonomy): domain Bacteria; phylum Desulfobacterota; class Binatia; order HRBIN30; family JACQVA1; genus CAZYMF01. The sequence goes on from CAZYMF010000246.1 coordinate 6,366, forward strand.
GTCGGCCGCGGCGCCAACGCCTCGGTGACCGTGCTGCGGCAAGCGTGAGCGGGGCCTAAATTGACTTTGGCGGTTTCAGTCGGTAGACCTGCGGCGTTTTGGCGAAGAGGTG
>CAZYMF010000247.1:0-6461 GCA_964648215.1 uncultured Binatia bacterium (SeqCode)
CTCGCGAAGCGGAATTTCTGGATCGTCGAAGGCGTGCCGAAGGACCAGTACTACCTCTTCGGCAAGATCCAGCTCTACATCGACAAGGAGACCTACCAGGGGGCGTGGAACCGCAAGTTCACCTGGAACGGAGAGCAGGTGAATACCCTCCAGGTGCTGGGGTACGTGAACAAGGAGATGACGAACCCGGAGGGCGAGCACGACTGGATCTGGTCATCGAGTCAGGCGTACCAGTGTGCCGAGAACGTGAAGGTCAACCGCGCGACGATCTCGGGTGAGAAGCTGGAGGGTAAGGACGTTCCCATCGATCGCCACGTTCCCTTGAAGCCGGGCTTCTTCGACTTCTCCACATTGCAGCGCTTCGGTAAGTAGCGGGCGGTTCGCGAGCCAGCTTTGCAGGCCGGCGACCTCGACCGACGGCATGGACTTTCGCCCCAGTGAGAGCGAGCGGCAGTTTCGCCGCCAGGTGGCCGACTGGCTGAGCCGCAACCTGCCGCCCGGCTGGGGGACGCCTGCGTTTCGCGAGCCGGAGGACGCCGCGGAGAAGGTGGCGTTCGCCAAGTCGTGGCAGCGCACTCTGTACGACGGCGGCTGGGCCGGCCTGGCCTGGCCGCGGGAGTTCGGCGGCCGCGGCGCCGGTATCATCGAGCAGCTTACCTTCAACGAGGAGTACGCCCGCCTGCGCGCGCCCGACCTCATCAGCCTCTCCGTCGGCCTCTCCCTCGTCGGCCCGACGCTGATCAGCTGCGGTGCCGACTGGCAGAAGGAGCGCTTCCTCCCGAAGATCCTCACCGGCGAGGAGGTCTGGTGCCAGGGGTTCTCCGAGCCCAACGCGGGCTCGGACCTGGCGGCGGTGCGCACCCGTGCCGAGCTGCGCGGCGACGAGTTCGTGGTCACCGGCCAGAAGATCTGGACGAGCTTCGCCAAGCACGCGCAGTGGTGCATCCTGGTGGTGCGCACCGATCCCGAGGCGCCGAAGCACAAGGGGCTGTCCTTCCTCCTGGTCGACATGTCGAGCCCGGGCATCACCATTCGCCCGCTGCGGGAGATGACCGGCGACGCCTGGTTCAACGAGGTCTTCCTGGACGAGGTGCGGGTGCCGCGCGCCCACCTTGTCGGCGAGATCAACCGGGGCTGGAACGTCGTCATCACGACCTTGGCGCATGAGCGCGGTGTGGCGGCGCCACACGTGCGCCTACAGGCCGAGGCGCGCCTGCTGGCGCGGCTGGCGCGCGAGTCGACGGGGAGCGGCGGCCCGGCGGCCGCGGATCCGCGTGTGCGCCAGCAGCTGGCGCAGTTCGCCATCGAGGCCGAGGTGCTGCGGCTGACGGCATACCGCAACGTGACTCAGATCCAGCGCACCGGACAACCCGGCCCGGGGGGATCCATTCTGAAGCTGCAGTGGAGCGAGCTGGATCAGCGCATCAAGGACGCGGCGTTCGAGATCCTCGGACTGCGGGGCATGCTGACCAAAGGGGAGCGCGCCGTCGCCGACGGCTGGTGGGCGCACGAGCTTCTGTGGTCGCGTGCGGCGACCATCTACGCCGGGACTTCCGAGGTGCAGCGCAACATCATCGCGCAACGCGTGCTCGGGTTGCCGCGAGGCGCCTGAACAAATCGACCAGCGGAGAGAGATGAAAGACATGTCGGAGCTCAAAGCGATACAGCTATCGATCGAAAACAACGTCGCCTGGGTGACGCTCAACCGGCCGGAGGCGCGCAATGCGGTGAACGCCGACATGCGCGAAGAGGTGATCTCGGTCTTCACCGACGCGCGCACGAACCCCGATGTGCGCGCCGTCGTTCTCACCGGCTCGGGCAAGGGCTTCTGCACCGGCGCCGATCTCTCGGGCCCGCGCGGCCAGGGCCCGACGGGCCCGGGAGCCGGACGCGAGATCATGCGCAACAGCTCGCAGCGGCTCATCCGCACGGTTTGGGAGCTGGAAAAGCCGGTGGTGGCGGCGGTGAACGGCGTTGCCGCCGGCCTGGGCTCGCACCTCGCGTTCGCTTGCGACCTGGTCATTGCGGCGCAAGAGGCCCGCTTCATCGAGGTGTTCGTGCGCCGCGGTATCGCCATCGACGCCGCCGGTGCCTTCCTGCTGCCCCGTCTCATCGGTCTGTCGAAGGCGAAGGAGCTGGTGTTCTTCGGCGATGATCTCGGTGCCGAGGACGCCGCGCGGATCGGCCTGGTGAACCGCGTCGTTCCGGGCGCCGAGCTGGCGGCGGCGGCGCGCGAGTGGGCGGAGCGGCTCGCCAAAGGGCCGACCTTCGCCATCGGTATGTCGAAACGGCTGCTGAATCGCTCGTTGGAATCGTCCTTCGAGACCTGCCTGGAGGAGGAGGCCCTCGTGCAGTCTCTGGTGACGCAGTCGGAGGACACCCGCGAGGGCATGGCCTCCTTCGCGCAGCGCCGGCCGCCCGAGTTCAAGGGTCGCTGAGCCGGCTTTGGCGGGAGTGCGGGCGTCTCGCCCGCACCGGGTTGCGGCCGGATGGCCGCGCTCCCGGGGGTACCTCCGGCACGCGGCACGCGCCGACCCAGAGGTGCGCTTCTTACCCAAACGAGGTCGCCTCCGGCGCAGAGTTCGATTGACATCTGTCAGCGAGTGTTCGAATATCGCTTCAGTGGAGAGCCCCTCGGCCTCGGGCCGAGGGAGATGGGCCGGCTCTCCGCACCCGCCTGCGGGTCGTGCGCTAGCACGACCCCGGCGGCGTCAAGAATACAGTCGTTAGGGGTTGGGGTTTGGCGTGATACATCTCCGGCCATCACCCAACCCCAATGCCTGCCTTTTCGGCCATCCCCCAACCCCCAACCCCCGCCCTCAGTGGACACGAACGCGCCGCCGCGCCAAGATGTGAGCGGCGATGACCCGTTTCCCCTTTTGCCCTGCACGTCGCTGATGGACGAGTACACCCGTCGCACTCGAGCGTGGCTCGAAGACATCTACGCGGGGCCGGCCGACGGCGAGTACGTACCGCACAGCCCCATCTACGGATTCGACCCGCGCTCGCAGTACCTAGGCACCTACTGCCACCTCTACTCGATCCTGCGCGAGATGGCCCACTACGACTTCGACAGCTGTCTCGAGGTCGGGGCCGGCGAGGGTTTTCTCGCCGATCTCATCCGCCGTGTATTCGAGGTTCCGGTCGCCGCGGTCGACCTCTCGTTCCGTGCCAGCCAGCGGGCGCGTCAGACGTTCGGACTGGACAACGCCGTGGGCGAGGCGCGCCAGTTGCCCTTCCGGGATCACTGCGTCGACCTGGTCGTCTCGATCAACACGCTCGAGCACATCGCCGACGTCGCTTCGGCCTTCGGCGAGCTGATGCGCGTGGCCCGCGGTGTTGCGGTGATCGGCATGCCCCACGCCTCGCGTCCCGGCGAGCGGGAGCCGATTGATGCCGGCGAACCGCACGCACACGTGAGCATCCTGACCCGTGCCGAGATGCGCCGCCTGTTCGGCCCGACCGCGAAGATCCGAGGTAGCCTCAGCCGCTGGGTGCGGCCGATGTACGCTCTCGCGGCCAGCGACGACGTGTCGGGCCGGCCGGGGTACGAGCGGCTTCGCCGCTGGCCCTGGCGGCCGCTGTACCGCCTGGCGCGGTGGCGCGCCGGGCGGAGCGACGCCCACCGCGTCGTCGAACGCTTGTGCCGTCTCGAGCAGGTCGCCAGTCGCACTCTGTCGGCGCAAACCTACGAGTCGATCGTCGTCCGCGAGCTTCCCGGCGTGCGGCGGCGCTCGAAGCCGGTGTCGGAGCAGAAGATCCTCGAAGAGCTGTTGCGCGGATAGGGGAGGGGGCCTTGCCCGCCCGGGAGCGCGACCTCTCGGGTGCAGTGCAGGCGAGACGCCCGCGCTCCCATCGGCTGACCGCTTTCCCCTCAGCGGATCAGCCCGGCGCGGCGGCTGGCGGCCAGAGCGTCGATCGCGTCGACGCGGCGGATGGTGTCGCGGATCTCTTCGGCGAAAGCGCGCCGGCGCTCGGCGGCGCGCGGCATATCCGCCTCGAGCAGGCCGCGATTGCGGGCCAGGCGCAACGCCGTCTCGAAGAGGACCTGCGAGACCGACTCGGCGCTGCGGATGCGGCGCTGGAGCTGGTACTGCTTGCCGCGGGCGAGGCATTGCGACAGAAACGCCTTCTCGTCCGCGAGCGGACCGGCCTCCTGACGCTCCAGGGCGTCGGCGACGACCTGATACGCCTCCAGGAACGGCCGCAGAATTCGATGCGCGCTGAAGGGGCGGAAGCGGCGAATCAACCGGCGGATCTCCTCGGGGCCGCTGGGAAGGCGATGTTCCCAGTCCACATCGTGCACGCAGATCTCCTCGCGCAGCTCGCGGCGGAAGGTATCCTTCTCGGCGAAGAAGAACTCGAACTTGAGCAGGTCGCGCAGGCGCAAGGAGGCTTCCCAGAACTCGGTGGCCGGCCGCGCCACGCCGTCCTCGGCGGCGCGCAGGAGAGCCAGCTCGGCGATGGCCCCGTTGACGAAGAAATGAATGATGGTGTTGCGGTAGTACGCCGCGGTCAGATGCTGATCGGGGCCGATGGCGTAGACCGCCTCGGGCCCCTCGGCGAAGCAGGTCACCACGGCGTTCTCGACCAGCGCGTCGAGGACGTGGCGCACGCCGTCGGGCGTGCCGAGATCGATCTCGCCGGTCGTGGGGACTCGGCGCTTCTCGACGTACTCGAGCAGGGAGGCGAGGCTGGTGATGATCTCGTCGACGCTCAGCGCCCGATCCCCGGTGCCGAGCAGGGCCAGGGTCACCAGGGAGGTCGGGGTGATCGGCGTGGCCCGGTTGATGCGCACGGCGACCTCGAAGGCAACCTTCTGCAGCTCGAGGCTGCGCTCGTCGTCGGCGCGCGGCTCGGCGTTGGGATCCGGCGGCCCCAATGCCTTCTGCAACGACAGCGGGTCGCCGAAGTTGATGTGGATGTTGCCGTAGCGGTGGCGGAGTCGCCGCAGCACGCCGAGGAACCAGCCGAAGCTCTCGCGCTGCTTGGCCGCGCCGCGTTGCTCGGCGACGTACTCGCCGACGTCCTGGATCTGGTCGTAGGCGATCGACACCGGGATCAGGTACACGTCCTCGCTCTTGCCGCGCCGGTAGGCGTCGACGACGTAGGCGAGCATGCCGAACCGGGGCGGTGACAGCTTGCCGGAGCGCGAGCGTCCGCCCTCGACGTACCACTCGAGGGAAAAGCGCTTCTCGATCAGATAGTCGATGTACTGCCGCAGGACGAACTTGTAGAGCGCGTTGTCCTTGAAGCTGCGGCGGATGAAGAACACGCCGCTGCGCCGGAAGAGCGGCCCCATGGGGAAGAAGTTCATGTTGATGCCGCCGGCGGTGTGATTCGGCGGATGGCCTTGCTCGTGCAGCGCGTACTGCAGCACCAGGTGGTCGAGGTTCGACTTGTGGCTGGGGAGGAACACCACCGGGTGGCGCTGCGCCAGGGCGAAGACCTTCTCCAGCCGCTCCGCGTCGTAGTGCAGCGCCTCGCCGTAGCCGCGGGTGTACATCAGGTGGATGATGTGAGCGACGAGGTCGATGACGTAGGGGCTGTGGGTGGCGGCGATCTCCCGCAGATAGCGGGAGGCATCGCGCTGGACGGTGGCCTCCGGACGCCCGAGCTCGCGCGCCAGGCGGGCGACACCGCCGCGAAACGACGGGCGCGCCAGAATCTCCTCGTGCACGAAGCGCGGTACCTTGTAGCGCGCGCCGCGCAGGCGACGCTCGGCGCGTTCCAGCGCCAGTGCCGCCTGGCGGGTGACGAACTCGGCGAGCCCCGTTGTCTGCGCCACGTCGGCGCCCCCGGCCCGCTGCCAGCGGCGTCGCAGCTCCGAGGCCGGCGCCGGATCTCCGACCACGATCGAGCAGCGGTCGGGGTGGCGCCGCAGGACCCATTCCTGGCGCAGCACCCCCGGATCGCGCGGGTCTCCGAAGGTCAGCAGGTCGGACAGGCGCACGGCGCGGACGCCGTTGTGTTGCTGGGGTTGCCAGGCGACGCGAAGGGGGACGAGCAGCGGATCGTCGTCGGTCGCCAGCCGCGCCTCGAGGCGCGAGTCGAGCTTGGTCTTGTAGCGCCGCCGGGAGGACGGAATTGCCATCGACTCGACGTCCTCGGCGTCGATGTCCGCCGGAAGCCGGTGACGGATCCAATCCTCGAGCAGGCGGCGCTCCAGATTGCTGGAGGCGTCGACGAGAAAGACCAGGCGCCGCCCGTCGCTCGCCGGCCACGGAGGCGAATCTTTCAGCTGCTCGAGGTTCCCGTTCCCACCCATCGGCCCGCTTCCTGTACCAAGGCCCGTCCCCCCGGGGAAGGGCGACGTGGCTCCCACCTGGGAGCGCGGGCGTCGCGCCCGCCCCGGGTCGAGCGGCGACCGACTTGCCCGCACGCGGGAGGGGCATTTTCCCGGGGACATTTTTCCCTTTTCTGCGGGGCGCATTTCGTGTATCAAATCTCTCTAATTCGAC
>CAZYMF010000248.1:0-6437 GCA_964648215.1 uncultured Binatia bacterium (SeqCode)
CCGACGGTGTTATGGTTCTACACACCGTCGGCCGGATACACGGACCGGATCACACCAACTCGTGGGACGAGATGTACATCTTCCCCGGTGGCGCCAGCCCAGCCCTGTCGGAAGTGGCTTCTGTCATAGAGAAATCGGGGTTCGTGCTTTCCGATCTCGAAGTTCTTCGCCTGCATTATGCTGACACGTTGCGGGCTTGGCGGGAAAGGTTCATCTCCAATCGCCATGTGGCGGTTGCGCTCTACGATGAGCGGTTCTGCCGGATGTGGGAATTCTACCTGGCCGGTTTCGAAGCGGCATTCCGGTACGACGACCTGGTCGTCTTCCAGTTCCAGCTCGCCAAGAATCTCGACACGGTGCCGCGCACTCGGGCGTACTTGTATCGCTAGGAATGTGGGCCCGAGGATGGGGTAGTTCGGCCACGAGCGTCGGGTTCGCAATCGTAGCGTCGGCGCCGGCAATGTCCTCGGCCATGCCGGTGGGAGCGGACGGGGTAGTCTCGGCCTTCATCGCTACCGCCTTCGCTTAGAACGATGCCGAGCCGCCAGAAACCAATGGCGCCCCACCGCCAACCGGCGAGGCCGAAGTCCCGAGGTTCGTCGACCACGGCCAGCGGCGAAACAACGAAGACCCACGCCGAATCTGTTGCCTTGCTCGTGGACTCCTCGGCATCATCATCATCATTGCCGATCCAACGAACTGATCTGCCATCAAGAATGAGTCCATCTAATCCCATGATTCGCCACAGCTGGAAGAAATCCTTCCTGTGATTTTTCAGAGAGATCGTCGCGAGAAGCCCAGATCGTGAAACTGTTCGAGTGCCAGCAATGCGGCCAGTTGCTCTATTTCGAGAACACCCGGTGTGAGCGCTGCGGGCACGTCCTGGGTTATCTGGTGGACCTAACGACGTTGAGTGCCCTGACGGCCGTGGGCAACGAGGGTTGGAGCCCGTTGGCCCTTCCCGACGAAGAGTTCCGCTTCTGCGCTAATGCGGCCCGCGGCGTCTGCAACTGGCTGGTGCCGGCAGACCGTACGGATGCGTTCTGCCGTGCCTGTCGGCTCAATCGGACGATCCCCAATCTTGACGCCGCCGGGAATCTCCTGCTTTGGCAGCGTCTAGAGGCGGCAAAGCATCACCTGGTCTATGGTCTGTTGCGGTTCGGACTGCCACTCTCTAACAGGTCCGAGGATGCCGACCTTGGCCTTGCGTTCGATTTCCTCGAAGGATCAGGAAGGGCGTTCCGGGAAGGACCGCGGGTTCTCACGGGCCATGCGCATGGGGTCATCACCATCGACATCGCCGAAGCCGACGATGCGGAACGTGAACGTCAACGTCGTGACATGGCGGAGTCCTACCGGACACTCCTTGGCCATTTTCGCCATGAAGTGGGCCACCACTATTGGGAGCGCCTTGTCCGGGACGGGGTCTGGCACGAAGCCTTCCGGGAGATGTTTGGTGATGAGCGCCGCGACTATTCCGCAGCCTTGGCGACACACTATCAGAGCGGCCCGCTACCCGGCTGGCAGGAACGCTACGTCAGCGGTTATGCCGGTTCCCATCCCTGGGAGGACTTCGCCGAGACCTGGGCACATTATCTGCACATCGTTGATACTCTGGAAACGGCGGCCGCGTTCGGGCTTGCCGTCCGCCCCCGGGTCGGTCGCCATCCCGTACTCAACTTGGAGATCGACTTCGACCCCTATGAACATCGCGACTTCGGCGCGCTGATCGCGGCATGGCTTCCACTGACCCGTGCGGTCAACAGCCTTAACCGCAGCATGGGGCAACCCGACCTTTACCCCTTCGTCCTGACGCCGACGGTGATGGGAAAACTGCGCTTCGTCCATGGATTGATCCATGGGACCAAGGCCAGTGACAATCCGCCATGACCGATCGAAGCAACGCGGACCTACCGCATGAGATAGCCGACCGGGTCACGAGGCCGTTCGCGCGGTTTCTGAAGATCGAGGCGGCAGCAGGAGGACTGTTGCTCCTTGCGGTGCTCCTGACGTTGATTCTGGCAAACTCACCTTTGTCAGCGCCGTTCCTTGCGTTCTGGGAGACGTCGATCGGCCTTCATTTTGGGCCGCTGGATTTCAGCCGTTCACTGCGGCACTGGATCAACGACGGATTGATGACCTTCTTCTTCTTCGTGATTTCCCTGGAACTCAAGCGGGAGATCGTTCTCGGCGAATTACGGCACATACGAGCGGCGGCGCTTCCTTTCGCAGCCGCTCTCGGCGGCATGCTCGTCCCAGTGGCCGTCTACCTGGCGTTGATGAGCGGCCAACCGGGAATGCATGGATGGGGAACCGTCATGGCCACCGACACGGCGTTCGTGATCGGTTGCCTCGCGCTCTTCGGCCCCCGTATCCCCCCGGCCCTACGCCTGTTTCTATTGTCGTTGGCGATCTTCGACGATGTGGGGGCGATATTGGTGGTGGCTGTCGGCTACGGTGAAGCATTGAACTGGCTCGCGCTCGGCCTCGCCATGCTTGGGCTTGGCGCGGTCGCAGGCGCTGCGCGCCTCGGGATCAGAAGCATTCCCGTCTACTTTCTACTCGGGGGCGTAATCTGGCTGTGTTTCGACGCCTCCGGCATCCATGCAACGATTGCTGGCGTTGTTCTCGGTTTGATGACGCCGACCCGCGTATGGGTAAGCGACACCCGTCTCCGCGCAATCCTTGGCCGCGTCCTCGCCTATCCGGGAGGTGAGCACTGGAGTGGCGACACCGCGGACCGCCGCGACCTCCGACAGGCCGGCAGAGCGGTTGAGGAGTCTCTTTCTCCAGTAGAGCGGCTGGAAATCATGCTGCACCCGTGGGTGGGGTTTGCGGTCATGCCGATCTTCGCGCTGGCCAATGCCGGCGTGGCAATCACTGGCGCAGACCTCGGCCAGCCGGTCTCTCTGGCGATTCTTGCGGGTCTGGTCCTAGGCAAGCCGGTCGGCGTATTCGGCTTTAGCTGGCTTGCCGTGCGTTCCGGTCTGGCTAATCGGGAATCAAGCTTGAGTTGGCCATTTCTGGCGGCCGGTGCCTTTCTGACCGGCATTGGGTTCACGATGTCCTTGTTTATTGCCGGCCTTGCATACGCTCCTGCGATGCTCGGCGCCGCCAAACTTGGCATCCTCACTGGCTCCGTCCTTTCCGCCGTGGCCGGGCTTACGATGCTGCTCTGGCAGACCTCGCGGCAACGAACGACATAGGGGTGTGCTTGCGGTACAACTTACGTCGCCAAGGCTCGGACTGGCTCTCGAGGCGAGAGATGATTTTGGAGAATCCGTTACCCAAGATCGTGCCGCTTCGCGGATCGCTTCATGTCGCATGGAAGCGCTGCGGTCGCCCAAATTGTCGGTGCCGAACTGGGACGTTGCACGGGCCCTATTACGAGCTTCGTTGGCGGGACCGTGGTCGCCATCGCAAGCGATACGTCCCGCGCGGCGACGTGCCGGCCACGCTGCTCGGCATCGAGCTCCAGTGAGCGATGTTTCCACCGGTGTACCGGATCACCGAAGTTGTGAAGGGCGCCCTGCCATGGAGGAGGAAATGACAGCAGGCACGATCGCAAAGCGTCGCGCGGTGTCAACGTCGGAGCAAATTCCGGCCAAAGGGCGGCGCAAAAGTCGGCCAGTCGGCGTATGGAGTGTTCTCTCGGAATCGGATGAGCGCTTCGGGTTAGGCGTTTGCCTTGGCGGCTCGGGTGCGGCTCTGGCTGAGGCGGTAGCTGTCGCCGTTCATCTCGAGGATGTTGACGTGGTGGGTCAGCCGGTCGAGCAGTGCGCCGGTGAGGCGTTCTGAGCCGAAGATCTCGGTCCACTCGTCGAACGGCAGATTGCTGGTGATCAGCGTGGCGCCGCGTTCGTAGCGCTGGGAGATCAGCTCGAACAGCAGTTCGGCGCCGGTCTTGGAGAGCGGCACGAAGCCCAGTTCGTCGATGATCAGCAGCTTCTGGCCGCCCATCTGCTTCTGGAGGCGCAGGAGGCGCCGCTCGTCGCGGGCCTCCATCAGTTCGTGGACGAGGGCGGCGGCGGTGGTGAAGCCGACGGACAGACCCTTCTGGCAGGCGGCGAGGCCGAGCCCGAGGGCGACATGGGTCTTGCCCGTGCCGCTCGGGCCGAGGGCGATGACGTTCTCGCGCCGCTCGATCCATTCGCAGCGGGCCAACTCCAGCACCTGCATCTTGTTGAGCGCCGGGATCGCCTTGAAGTCGAAGCTGTCGAGGCTCTTGGCTGCGGGGAACTTCGCCGCCTTGATCCGGCGCTCGATCATCCGCCGCTCGCGGTCGATCAGCTCCAGCTCGACGAGCCGGGCGAGGAAGCGCACATGGTCCGTCCCCTCGGCGGCGCACTGGCGGGCGAGCTTGCCGTACTCCCGCAGGAAGGTCGGCAGTTTCAGCGTCTTGAGGTGATGGTCGAGAAGAAGTTGGGGCGCCTCGGTCATGCCGCATCCCCCGATACCAGGCACATGTAGCTGGCTGGCGAGGTCGTCCCGACATGGGCGCGCGGCAGATACGGATAGACGTCAAGGTCGAGCTTCGGCGGACGCTTCTCGACTTGGCACAGCACCAGGTGCTTGATGGCGTCGAACCCCACGGCACCTATCCGCAGAGCGGTCTTCACCGCCACATGCAGATCGCCGAGATCGAAGGTCTCCAGCAACCGCAGGACCTGCACATACTCGCGGCGGCCCGCCTTGAGCAGCCGCGCCTCCATCAAGCGGCGCAGGGTGTGGAACTCCGCCGGCAGGTCCCACTCCGCCAGCGGGGCCGCCTGGTCCAGGGCGCCGATCTTCTGCTCCAGCAGCGGCAGGTAATGGACCGGGTCGAAGATCATGTCCTCACGGTCGTAGCAGCGGGCGTGACGGGCGATGACGTCTCCGCCGCAGCCGATGGCGACCCGGTCGACATAGCCCCTGATCCAGACGTCGCGGTGGCCGTAGCTGACGGGCACCGAGTAGTCGTTGGTCTTGTAGCGCACCAGCGCCTGGGAACTCACCCGGCCCGTCGCCTGGTCGCAGGCCTCGAACGGCGCCGGCGGCAGGTCCATCATCGCTTCGAGATCCCGCCGCAGCCGCTGCCCGATCGTCTCGCTGTGGCCGCGCAGAATGTCCGCGTGCCGTTTGCGGCACTGATCTTCCAGCCACGCGTTGAAGTCGTCCCATGTCGCAAAGCGCGGCAGCGGCACCATGAAGTTGCGCCGCGCCCAGCCGACGATCCCTTCGACGCTCCCCTTGTCGTTCCCCTTGCCGGGGCGCCCGTAGCGGTCCCGGATCACGTAATGGGACAGGAACCCGCTGAACAGCCTGGCTCGTTTGCGCGTCCCGTCCGGCAGGATGCGGGCCACCAGGCAGCGGTCGTTGTCATAGAGCACCGACAGCGGCACGCGCCCGAAGAAGGCGAAGGCGTGGACGTGGCCGTCCACCCAGGCCTCCGCCGTCGCCGCCGGATAGGCCCGGACGTAGCAGGCGTCGCTGTGCGGCAGGTCGAAGGCGAAGAAGTGCGCCTTCCGCTCGACACCGCCGATCACCACCAACGCTTCGCCGAAGTCCGCCTGGGCATGGCCCGGACGGTGGTCCAAAGGCACGAACATCTCCCGGCTGCGCCGCTGATGCTCGCGCATGTACGCCTTCACGATCGTGTAGCCGCCCGTGAACCCGTGCTCACTACGGAGCCGGTCAAGCACACGCTTCGCAGTGTGACGCTGCTTGCCAGGGCGCCCGTTGTCCTCGCCCAGCCACTGATCGATGATCTCGGTGAACCCGTCCAGCTTCGGCCGCTTCACCGGCGCCGTCCGCCGGTATCCGGGCGGAACCGCGTAGACGATCATCTTGTCCACGCTGTCGCGCGAGATCCCGAAGTGACGCGCGATCGCACGCTTGCTCATGCCCTGCCTGAAGTAGGCGTGGCGAACCTTCCGATACAGTTCCACGGTGAAAATGCCCCCGCCCTCCCTGATGCCAGAAAGGGCAAAAAAGTGGCCGACTTTTACGCCGCCCGCAGCGGGATCATCCCGCCGCTACCGTGGAAGACTTTTGCACCGCCGTTCTCAGAAGGAACGCCGTTGGTGAGAACACCCCTATCGGGAGGCCTGGTTTTGCCCCGCGGGGATAGACGCTTTCGAAGGGCCCCTATTTCCGAGACGTCTCGTAATCGCGCTTGTCGATATTTTGATTTACTCAGGCCGGGGACCTTTGGGGGGTGGTACCCCTATCTTCTCCTCAGCCGCTCGAACGATACCTCCGACGGGAGCAATTCGATCTCCATGTGCGGCCGCATCATCCAGGCATCCGGTCCTCTCAGCCTCGCCATCGTTGAGGGCTTGGACGTGCGCGACAGCCGCGGCACCAACTTCCCCCCGCGCTAAACGGGAGCGCCGGGACGGGACCTGCTCGTCATCAGGGAGAACCAACAAGGCCACAAGGCCCGCAAGCGATCACCT
>CAZYMF010000249.1:0-6431 GCA_964648215.1 uncultured Binatia bacterium (SeqCode)
ACGGTCGAGGCGGCGAAGTCGTAGGCGCCATGGTGGCGGAAGGGCTCGCAGCCGATGAGGAAGAGCTCGGTGAACGCGGCGAGGGGCTCCACCGGTGCGTTGGCGGTGACGAAGCCGATCTCCTCCAACGCCTCGGCCAACGCGGCGCGATCGCCGTTGGCGCCGGCCTCGAAGAGGTGGGCGTAGCCGCGGCTGAACGGTGGCGGGATGTCGCGGCTGCCGCCGAAGTCGAGCAGTGCGACCTGCTCGGTGGCGGGCAGGAAGAGATAGTTGGCGAAGTTGGGGTCGCTCTGCACGAAGCGGAACTCGAACAGCTCGCGCAGCGCCAGCCGATAGAGCTGCGTGCCGATCCGATCGCGCAGTCGCTGTGGATACGAGTCGTCGCAGAGTGTTTCGAGCGGCGGGCCGTCGATGAAGTCCATCGCCAGAATACGCGCCGTGGTGAAGTCGTCGTGTACGCGCGGCACGACGAAGCCCGCATCGTCGGCGACGAGGGCGCGGTACCGGCGCTGAAACTCGGCCTCGACGTGGTAGTCGGTCTCCCGGCGCAGCTGGCGCTTGGCTTCGGCCAGCAGCTCCGAGAAGTCGACGTCGGCCGGGAGCAATCGGGTGAGGCGCAAGATGGCGGCGACGTTTTGTACGTCACTGTCGATGCTGTGTGCCACGCCGGGATACTGGATCTTGAGCGCCAGCTCGCGGCCGTCGGCGGCGGTAGCGCGATGCACTTGGCCGATGGAGGCGGCGGCAATCGGGGTAAGATCGAAGTCGGGCAGGCGCCGCTCCCATCCGGCACCGAAGGCCTGGCCGAGGACCCGCCGCAGCTGGGCGCGCGGCATCGCGTCCGCCTCGGCCCGCAGGATGGCCAGGGCGTGCGTGACCTCCGGGGGCAAGATCCCCGCCCCTTGCAGCGACAGCATCTGGCCCACCTTCATCGCTGCGCCGCGCAGGCCCGACAGGCGCCGGGCCAGACGTTGCGCGTTCGCCTCGGTAAACAGCAGGCTCGAGGCGGCCGGGCCCCCGGCGAGGCGCCGCACCCCTTCGGCGGCGGCACCGGCCGCGATGCCGCCCGCGATCCAGCCGAAGCGCGCCAGGCGCTCGATGCGCCCGGCGGGAACGCGGGACTGCCGCAGCGATTTCGTCGGGCGAGCCATCGCGGAGGAGTTCATATACGGCCCGGCGCGTCTCGTCGATGAATGTGCGCAAACGATTGCGCGCGCGGGGACTTTGGTGCGGGAGCGGGCTCCCGCTTTCATGCCGTTGCCCGCCGGCTCTGCCAAATCGGGCAAAGCGGTGGCGAGCCACCGCACTTGTATCTCCAATGCACTTCCGCGGGGTCTGCGCCTTCCCCGACCTGCTCCTCCGACCGCCTCTTGCGCCGCGACGCCGATTTGTTGTACCCTTCCATCCGGTTTGACGGATTGAACGATGACGACGCAGCCGCCGATGTTGAGCTGGATGGCGTCTCTGGCCGATGCGACGCGGGCGCGGACGTTGCGCCTGGTCGAGCGGCAGGAGCTCGCGGTCGCCGAGCTCTGCACCATCTTGCAGCTGCCGCAGTCGACGGTGAGCCGTCACCTCAAGGTTCTCGCCGACGACGGCTGGGTGGCGGTGCGCTCGGAGGGTACGAGCCGGCTCTATCGTCTGGCCACCGCCGAGCTCGACCCGGCGGCGCGACGGCTGTGGTCGCTGCTGCGCGAGCAGACGGCAGCCACGCCGGTTGCGGAGCAGGACGATCGCCGTCTCGCCGGCGTTCTGGCGGAGCGGCGCACGCAGTCGCAGGCGTTCTTCAGCACGGCGGCGGGGCAGTGGGACCGCCTGCGGCGCGAAATGTTCGGCGAGCGCTTCGACCTGGCGGCGCTGGCCGGTCTGCTCGAGGACGATTGGGTCGTCGGAGATCTGGGCTGTGGCACGGGCCAGATCGGGGCGGCCGTGGCGCCCTTCGTGCGGCAGGTGGTTGCGGTCGAGAGCTCGCGCGCCATGCTGAGCGCGGCGCGGCGCCGTCTCGCGGGCATCGACAACGTCGAGCTGCGCCGCGGCGAGCTCGAGGCGCTGCCGATCGACGACCAGCAGCTCGACGCCGCGGCGATCTGTTTGGTGCTGCACCACGTCGCCGACCCGCTCGCGGTTCTGCGCGAGACCGCAAGGGTCCTGCGCGCGAACGCACGGTTGCTGGTCGTCGACATGTTCCGCCACGATCACGCCGAGTATCGGCAGCAGATGGGGCACGTGTGGCTGGGCTTCGACCGCGATCAAGTTCTCGGCTGGATGAAGGAGGCGGGCTTCGGCGGCATGCGGCTGAACCCCCTTCCGCCCGATCCACAGGCGAAGGGCCCGGCGCTGTTCGCCGCCACGGCAAAGAAGAAATGAGGTAGACTCGGTCCTCAGCACTCAGTCCTCAGTACTCAGTACTTGTTTCTTTCTTATAGGAGGGAGGTTCCATGAGCACGATTGCAAAGATGAAGACCCCGGATGCCAAGGCGCGGAGCGAGCGCCCGCAGTTCAAGGTGCGCGACCTGGCGCTGGCGGAGCTCGGCCGCAAGGAGATCCGGCTCGCCGAGCAGGAGATGCCCGGTCTGATGGCGCTGCGCCAGCGCTACTCCGGTAAGAAGCCGCTGCGGGGCGCCAAGGTCATGGGCTCGCTGCACATGACGGTACAGACGGCGGTTCTTATCGAGACCCTCGTCGACCTCGGTGCCGATGTGCGCTGGGTGTCGTGCAACATCTTCAGCACGCAGGACACGGCGGCCGCGGCGGTGGCGGTGGGTCGCGACGGCACCGCGGACGACCCCAAGGGAATCGCGGTCTTTGCCTGGAAGGGGGAGACGCTGGAGGAATACTGGTGGTGTACCAACGAGGCGCTCGAGTGGCCCGACGGCACGGGTCCCGACCTGATCGTCGATGACGGCGGCGACGCGACGCTGCTGGTGCACAAGGGCCTCGAGTTCGAGAAGCAGGGCCGCGTGCCCGCCTTCGATCCGGAGAAAGACCCGGAGGAGTGGGGCGTGATCTTGAGCTTACTGCGGCGGCTCCAGAGCGAGGAGTCGGGTCGCTGGCAGCGGATCTCGACGCGCATCCGCGGCGTCAGCGAGGAGACCACCACCGGCGTGCACCGCCTCTACCAGATGGCCAAGAGCGGCACGCTTCTGTTCCCGGCGATCAACGTCAACGACTCGGTAACGAAGAGCAAGTTCGACAACGTCTACGGCTGCCGCCACTCCCTGGTCGACGGCCTCAACCGCGCCACCGATGTCATGCTGGGCGGCAAGGTCGCGGTCGTGTGCGGTTTCGGCGAGGTCGGCAAGGGCTGCGCCGAGTCGTTGCGTGGGCAGGGGTGCCGCGTCATCGTCACCGAGATCGACCCGATCTGCGCTCTGCAGGCAGTCATGCAGGGGTACGAGGTCAAGACCCTGGAAGACGTGGTCGAGATTGCCGACGTCTTCGTCACCGCCACGGGGAATTACAAGATCATCACCGTCGACCAAATGGCGCGGATGAAAGACAAGGCCATCGTCGGCAACATCGGGCACTTCGACAACGAGATCGATATGGCCGGCCTGGCGAAGGGGAAAGGGATTCGGCACATCAACATCAAGCCACAGTACGACGAGTGGGCCTTCCCGGACGGGCACTCGGTCCTGGTTCTCGCCGAAGGTCGTCTGCTCAACCTCGGCTGCGCCACCGGCCACCCCTCGTTCGTCATGAGCGCGTCGTTCACCAACCAGGTGCTGGCGCAGCTCGAGCTGTGGGCCAACGCGGCGAAGTACGAGAAGCAGGTCTACATGCTTCCCAAGCAGCTCGACGAAGAGGTGGCTCGCCTCCACCTCGGCAAGCTCGGCGTGCAGCTCACCCGGCTGACCAAGGAGCAGGCCGACTACATCGGCGTCCCGGTCGAGGGGCCGTACAAGCCGGAGCACTACCGCTACTGAGCCGCCCCGCGAATCGCGGTCGTCCCGGCCCGCCGTGCGGCGGCCGGGGCGACCGCAGCCGCGAGCGCCGACCGGGTTTCCTCGGCCG
Source organism: uncultured Binatia bacterium (SeqCode) (assembly GCA_964648215.1). Taxonomy (GTDB): domain Bacteria; phylum Desulfobacterota; class Binatia; order HRBIN30; family JACQVA1; genus CAZYMF01. The sequence goes on from CAZYMF010000249.1 coordinate 4,015, forward strand.
CCCCTTCTCGTTATGTAGATGCGCTGCGAGAGGAGGCGCCGAGACATGGACGCGAAGAAGGACACGCCCGAGCAGGCCGAGTTTCGCCGGCACTGCCGCCGCTGGCTGAAGGAGAACCGCCCGGCGCCGCCGCCGTTCCGCCTTCCCGAGTACGCCATCGAGGTGATGACCGAGGAGCAGCGCCGCTGGCTCTGCGCCTGGCAGAAGAAGTGTTACGAGGCCGGTCTCGTCGCCTGCGATTACCCCAAGGAGTATGGCGGCGGCGGGCACACGGGTTTCCAACGCATCGCCAATCAGGAGATGGGCACGGCCAACGCGCCCTACCTGATCAACGTCATCGGCCTCGGCATGGCGGCGCCGACGATCCTGCACCACGGCACCGAGGAGCAGAAGCGTCGCTACCTGCCGCCGCTGTTCGCCGCCGACGAGATCTGGTGCCAGGGATTTTCCGAGCCCAACGCCGGTAGCGACCTGGCCAGCGTGCAGACCGCGGCGCGGCGCGACGGCGACCACTGGGTCGTCAACGGGCACAAGGTGTGGACCAGCCTGGCGCACTTCGCGAGCTGGATCATCCTGCTGGCGCGCACCAGCAGCGAGCACAAGTACGAAGGCCTCACCTACTTCATCGCTCCCATCGCGGGGGCCAAGGGTGTGACCGTGCGGCCGCTGATCAAGATCACCGGCCAGACCGGGTTCAACGAGGTTCTGTTCGACGACGTGATCGTTCCCGACACCCTGCGGGTCGACGAGGTCGGCAGCGGCTGGAAGGTGGCGATGACGACGCTGCTCCACGAGCGCGGCGCCGCCGAGGGAGCGGGCAGCGGCGGTGGCGGGTCGGTGGAGGACCGCCTCACCGCCCTGATCGCGCTGGCCAAGAAGATGCGCCGCAACGGTAAGCCGGCGTGGGACGATCCCGTCCTGCGCGATCGCATTTTGCAGCTCGCGATTCGCGTCGAAGGCTTTCGCCAGACCTTCCGCCGCGCGCGGGTAGCAGCGCTCACCGAGCATCCGATGCGTATCCCGCTGCAATCGAAGCTGCTCATGAGCGAGCTGACGCAGGACATCGCCCGCGTCGCCCTGGAGGTGGAAGGCGCCCAGGCCTCGCTCTACCTCGGCGACGAGCATGCCCCGGACGGCGCCGAGTGGCCGCTGGCCTACATGAACTCCTACGGCATCACCATCGCGGCCGGCACCAGCGAGATCCAGCGCAACATCCTCGGCGAACGCGTTCTCGGCCTGGCCAAGTCGAAGTGAGCAGGGAGGAGACGATGGCGCAGCCAAGGGACTTCGGGTTCGGCGAAGAGGAGCAGATGGTGCGCGATTCGGCGCGCAAGTTTCTCCAGGAGAATGCCGGCATCGAGACGTTGCGGCGACTGGTGGCGCGCGATCACCACGAAGCCTACGAGAGCGAGACGCCGCCGGCGCGCTACGACGAGGCGGTGTGGCGGCAGATGGTCGAGCTCGGCTGGACCGCCCTGGCGGTTCCGGAAGACGCCGGCGGCGCCGGCATGAAGATGGTCGCCGTGGCGGCGCTGGCCGAGGAGTTGGGCCGCGCCGCGCTGCCGTCGCCGCTGGCGGCGACACTGTTGGCGACCTGCGTTCTGCGCGAGGCGAAGACCGACGCGGCGCGGTCGTGGCTCGAGGCCATCGCCGGCGGCGCCCCGGCCACGCTCGCCGTCACCGACGCCGACGGCTCGTGGGAGCCGGAGGCGACCGCCGTGACCGCGAAGGCTGACGGCGACGGCGCCGTTCTCGACGGCACCGCCTGCTTCGTGCAGGACGCGCGCAAGGCGTCGTTCTTCGTCGTCTCGGCGCGGGGCGACGCGGGCGTCGGCCTCTACGTGGTTCGCGCCGACGCTCCGGGTGTGACCATCCATCCCGATCACATCGTCGATCTCACGCGCGACCAGGCGCGGGTCGAGCTGGGCAAGGTCACCGTGCCCGCCTCGCAGGTGATCGCCGCTGCCGGGTCGGGTGCGGCGGTGCTGGCGAAGGCGACGCCCGCCCTGCTCACCATCGTCGCCGCGGATCTCTGCGGCGCCGGCGAGTGGCAGCTACAGACGACGGCGGAGTACGCGCGCGTGCGCAAGCAGTTCGACCGGCCGCTCGGCTTCTTCCAGGCGGTCAAGCATCCGCTCGTCAACATGATGCTCGAGATCGACCAGGCACGCTCCCTCGTCTACAACGCCGCCTGCGCCATCGACACCGAGCCGGAGCGCGCCGAGCGCTGCGCGCGCATGGCGAAGTCGAGCGCCTCCGACATGGCCGCCTTCTGCTCCGGGCGCTCGGTGCAGCTCCACGGCGGCATCGGCTTCACCTGGGAGTGCGACGTCCACATCTACTTCAAGCGCCAGAAGCACAACCAGATGCTCCTCGGCGACGGCACCTACCAGCGCGAGAAGCTGGCCGCCCTGGTC
>CAZYMF010000250.1:0-1172 GCA_964648215.1 uncultured Binatia bacterium (SeqCode)
ACCATCATGTGCAGCAGGGTCGAGGCGACGCCCTTGGTGGTGGAGAAGCTCGGCGACATCGTGTCGCGCGTCCACGGCCGGCCGCCGCGATCGCGGCAGCCGCCCCACAGATCCACCACACACTCGCCACGATGATAGACGCAGACCGCCGCTCCGCCCGGGTAGCTGGTCAGCTGCGCCCGCAGGGCCGTCACCATCGGATAGAAATCGGGGTGCAGAAAGCCGTCGACGAAGGGTTCCGACCTCGCGCTAGGTGACATCAGACGGGGATTCTCCCATGTTTCCATTCCGTAATGCCAGGGAAAAATGTCCCCTACTCGAGGCCCATCAGCTTGGCGAAGCCGAAGCGGTGTCCCGCTGTGAAGCCGCCGTCGACCGCCAGCGCCTGCCCGGTGACGAACGAGGCTTCGTCGGAAGCGAGGAACAGCGCCGCGTTGGCGATCTCCTCGGGCCGGCCGAGGCGGCCGAGCTGATGCGCTTCGACGATGCGCGCCTTGAAGTCGGCGAGCGCCGGATTGTCGAGCAGCAGTGAGAGCATCGGGGTGTCGATGAATCCGGGACAGATGGCGTTGACCCGCACTCCTTTGCGCGCGTAGTCCATCGCCATGTTGCGGGTGAGCAGCACCACGCCTCCCTTCGAGGCGTTGTAGGCGCTGCCGCCCTCGGATCCCTCGAGGCCCTCGATGCTGGCAATGTTGACGACGCTGCCGCCACCCTGCTCGAGCAGCAGCGGCAGGACGTGCTTGCACACCAGGAACGTGCCCTTGAGGTTGACGTCGACGACCCGGTCCCACTCCTCCTCCGGCACCAGGTGCACGGCGCCGCCACCGGCGACGCCGGCCGAGTTGACGACGACGTCGATGCGGCCGAGCTCGTTCTTCGCCCGGGTGACGACGGCGGCGACCTCGTCCTCGCGCCGCACGTCGGCGGCGATGAGTCGCGAGGCCGGGGCGATGCCCTTCGCCTCCTGCCATCGTTGATCGCCGTCGCCGCTGCGGTCGAGGCCGGTGATGACGGCCCCCTCCTGGGCGAAGCGCAGCGCACACGCCGAGCCGATGCCCGACGCCGCGCCGGTGATGAGGGCCACCTTGCCGTCCAGTCGTTTCACCGCTGCTCCTTTCGTCGCCCCCTGCGCTTAGCACAGTTGTGCCTGGGTCATTCAAGCGGAGCAC
>CAZYMF010000250.1:1272-6401 GCA_964648215.1 uncultured Binatia bacterium (SeqCode)
CGCTCACTTTGCAGGCCGGCGGCGCGCTCCGTTGAGGCGGCGGTAGATCTGCTTGTTCTGCCGGTAGAGGTTGACGAACTCGCGGAAGTGGCTGTCGTAGATTCCGCGGTGCTGCGCCGTCGGCGCATACTCGCGGCGGCACTCGGTGCATGCCGGCACGTCGTCGTACGAGAGCAGGCCGAGGCCGACGGCGGCGATGAAGGCGGCGCCGCGCACGTTCGCCTGGATCGGATCCTTCATCTGGCGCACCGGCCGGTCGAGCACGTCGGCGAAGATCTGGCACCAGACGTCGGAGTTGGCGCCGCCGCCGACGATGTGCAGGGTGTCGAGCCGCCGGCCGAGAAACTTCTCGAACGGCCGCAAGAGCCAGCGGGTGTTGAACGCCACGCCCTCGAGCACGGCGCGGATGATGTCGGCGCGCGAGTTCTCCAGCGACAGGTTGAAGATCGCCGCGCGCACGGTGGCGTCCTCGACCGGCGCCCGCTCGCCGTAGATCCACGGCGCGTAGAGCACGCCGTTGCTGCCCGCCGGCGTGCGCGCGGCGATCCGGTCCATGATCTTGTACACGTCCGGTACCTTCTCCTCCTGCAGCAGCTCGTCCTTGTGGTAGAGGACGCGGTCGCGCAGGAAGCTCAGGTTGCCGCCGGCCGTGGCCTGCAGCGCCGTCAACAGGTAGCGCCCGGGAACGGCGCAGGGAACCGAGGCCAGGGCGGTGGCGAGGTCCGTCTTCTTGAACGGCACGTGCGCCGCCAGCCACGACGACGTGCCGACGTAGAGATGGGCCGCGGAGTCGCGCACCGCACCCGAGCCCACCGCGGCGGCGCTGTTGTCGATGGCGCCGGCGACGACGGCCACGTCGGCGCCCAGGCCGAGCTCCGCGGCGACGGCGGGCTGCAGCGTGCCGATCACGTCGGTGCACTTGACGATCTCGGGGAACTTGTCGCGGTCGACGCCGCAGCGGCGCAGCAGCGAGTCGCTGTAGACGACGTTGGAGGGATCACGATTGTCGGTCACCCACGAGGTCAGGATCGAGTCGTAGGTGGCGACGAAACGGCCGGTGAGGCGCAGGTTGAGGAAGTCGAGGGCGTTGAGAAACTTGTGGGTCCGGGCGTAGATCTCGGGGCGCTCGTGGGCGAGGAAGAGCATGTGCGCCGCGGGATCCTTGCCGGCCAGCGACGGCGCGCCCCCGGTGAGCCGCAACCAGCGCCACAGGCGCAATGCGTTGTACCCCGCCACCCGGATCGGCCCGCCGTTGATGCGTCCGAGGTGGGCGGCGCCGCGGGCGTCCATCCACAGGATCGCGTTCATCAGCGCCCGGCCGTCGGCGCCGACCGGCACCGTGCACTCACCCTGCGTGCTGCAGCAGACGGCGACGATCTGCCGCGCGTCGACGAGACCGTGGGCGATGAGCTTCCTGGCGACGCGCCGGAACGCCCGCCACCAGGCGTCGGCGTCCTGCTCGGCGCCGCCGCCCGGCAGCAGCAGCGTCGCGACGGCCTCGAACTCCCAGGCCACGACCTCGCCGGCGACCGACACCAGCGCGGCCTTGCAGCCCGAGGTGCCGAGGTCGACGGCGAGGATGTAGCCAGCGTCCTTGTAGCCCGAAACGCTCATTCATCGAGTGGAGTTTCAGCGAGTCACCGAGGGGAGCGACCAACGGGAGCGTGGGGCGAAGCCCCGCTACTGGACATTCTCGAGCGCGCGCCGGAAGCCGGCCACCGCTTCCGCGATCACCTCGTCGGTGTCGGCCATGCTGGTGTACAGACGGCTGCCGGCCAGGGTGATGATTCCCTCGACCGTGTAGGCCGCCCCCATCTCCTCGGCTATCTTGCGGCGCTCGAGCAGCTTGGGGAAGAAATCGGGATCGGTGACGTCGAGCAGCAGCACGCCGTGGGTCTCGAGGTGGAGGATGGAGCCGTGGTTGTAGACGAAGAACGGCAGCCCGAGGTCGTCGATCACCCGCCGCAGGGCGGTGCACAGCTTGTCGCCGGCCTGGCCGGCGAGGACGGGGGCGTTGGTCCGCTCCATCTCCAGGATGGCGAAGTAGCCGGCGGCGGCGCTCAGGGGGTTGGCGGAGAGGGTGCCGCCGACGAGGGTCTTCTGCTGGCCGCCGCCGATGCCGGCGGCGAAGGTGCGCATGACGTCGGCGCGGCCGCCGACGCCGCCGGCGGCAGGAAAGCCGCCGGCCACGCACTTGCCGAAGACCGTCAGGTCGGGCTTGACGTCGAAGAATCCCTGCGCGCCGCTGAGGCCGACGCGAAAGCCGGTGACGACCTCGTCGAAGACGAGCAGCGCGCCGTACTCGTCGCACAGCGCGCGCACGCGGGCGTTGAAATCGCGCTGCACCGGGCGCGAGCCGCTCTCCGGCCCCAGCGGCTCGACGAGCACCGCCGCCGTGCCGCCGTCGTCCTTGTTGCGCTCGAGGAGCGCGTGCAGGCCGTTCTCCCCGTCGATGTCGTTGGGGTAGAACTCCTGCGTGTGCTGCAGCGCGGTCTCGGGAATCCCCGCCGACTCGAACATGCCGCTGCCGGGGATGCGCGTGCCGAACACGAGCTGATCGCTCCAGCCGTGGTAGGCGCCGCCGACCTTGATGATCTTGGTGCGTCCGGTGAAGTTGCGCGCGGCGCGGATCGCCGCCATGCAGGCCTCGGTGCCGCTGCCGAGCATGCGGAACATCTCGACGTTCGGCATGTGGCGGTGAATGAGCTCGGCGAGCTTGTACTCGTACTCGTGGAACAGGCCGGTGACCGGCCCGCACGTCTGCAGCACCTCGACGACGCGCTCGCGCACCGGGGCGTAGTTGCTGCCCAGCACGGTCGGGCCGCCGGCTTGGAGAAAGTCGACGTAGCGGTTGCCGTCGATGTCCCACAGGTAGGCGCCCTCGGCGCGGGCGATGGCGAGCGGGAAGGGGTAGTTGAAAGCCAGGTTGTGCTGCACGCCGCCGGGGATGTACTTCGCCGCCTCGGCGGTCGCCGCCTTGGAGCGCGCGCAGCGTTGCTCGAAGTAGGCGAGGTAGTGCTCCATCTTGTCGCGGCGGACCGGCCGCGGCGGCTGGGCGACGAGCCGCTGCGCCTTGGCGATCAGCGCGTCGGTGTCGGGCCACTGGGAGATGGCGTAGCTTGGCATCGGCTCTCTCCTTGAGGTGAACATGAGCTTGTGTTCATGTTTAAGCCATGGTAGCCACGGGAGTCAAGAGCGAGCGAGCAGAGAGCGATGTCCGGCAGCGCCATGCCCCTGGAACGGATCCGCCGCGCGCCGCAGCAGACGCGCAGCCAGCAGCGCGTGCGGCGGCTGCTGGCCGCCGCCGAGCGCATCCTGGTGCAGGAAGGGTACGAGGCCCTGACCACCCGGCGCATCGCGGCCAAGGCGCGCGTGCCGATCGGCACGCTCTACCAGTTCTTCCCCGACAAGCACGCGATCGTCGGTGCGCTCGCGCACCGCTACATGGCCGAGTCGGCGGAGATGATGGACGAGCTGGCGCGGCAGGCCGAGGACGTCCACTGGTCCGATTCGGTGGGAACGCTGGTCGAGCGCTTCGTCGCCATGTACCGCGCCAAGCCCGGGTATCTCGCCCTCTGGCTCGGGCGCCGTCTCAGCCCCGATCTGCTGCAGGCCGACCAGGAGAACAACGCGCTGTTGGCGGATGGTTTGCGGCGCATCCTGGTCGTCCAGGAAGGGCTGGCCGACGGCGAGCCGTTGCGCCGCGTGTGCCGGGTTGCCGTCGAGGCGGGAGACGCGCTCCTGCGGCTGGCCTTCTCCACCGTCGCCGACGGCGACCCGTCGATCATCGCCGAGACCAAGCGGGTGCTACGCCTCTACCTCGCCGACATCGTCGCCGGCGCGGGAAGCGCCGGTAGGCGGAGCGGCCGAAAACCTCCTGCGAAGAGGCCACGGGAGGACGCGTGACATGAAAACGTTGGTAACGGGATCGACAGGATTTATTGGATCAACGGTGGTGAGGAAGTTGCTGGAATCCGGCAAAGAGGTGCGGGTGACCTGCCGAAACAACAGCGACACGAGAAATATCGACGGGTTGGACGTCGAAAAGGTCTATGGGGACATTCAGGATAGGGACTCCATCAAACAAGCCTTGAAAGGCTGCGATACCTTGTATCATGTTGCCGCCTACTTCGCCCATTGGTCGCCCGATCGAAGTCTGTTCTACAAGATCAACGTCGACGGGACCAAGATCATTCTCGAGGAAGCTTTGAACCAAGGCATTGAAAGAGTGATCTACACCAGTACTTCCAGCACCATTGGATCCCATGGTGCCGGAAATTATGTCGATGAAACAGCCCAGTTCAACGGGTGGAAAACGGGGGACCACTATGCGATCTCGAAATATCTAGCCGAGCAAGAAGCCGTCCGATTGTGCCAAAACGGTCTTCCGCTGGTCATTGTCAATCCGACCCTGGTGATCGGGGTGAGAGACATAAAGCCGACACCTTCCGGGGCGATGATCGTCGATATTGTCAATCGAGATATGCCCGGTTACATCGACGGCGCGATCAATGTCATCGACGTAGAGGACGTGGCGCGAGGACATCTATTGGCGGCCGAGAGAGGAAGGATTGGGGAGCGATACATCCTGGGAAACGAGAACATTACCGTGGAACGTTTCTTCAGACTGATCGCGCAAATCGCCGGCGTGAGAGCACCCCGGTTGAAGCTGCCGTACCGTCTCGCACTCTTGCTGGGTTACTTTTTTGAGCTCGGCGCCAGATTTACCAAGAAGCCTCCGGTCGTTTCGGTCTCCCAGGTCGTATTGGGGAATATGGGTGAGCATTTCGACGGCTCCAAGGCGGTCAATGAATTGGGATTGACGCTGACCCCTATCGAGACAACCATCGAGAACACGGTCCGCTGGTTCAGGGACAACGGATACATCCGAGAGCGGACGAATTAGGGGAAGGCAGGTTTCCGGAGTCCGGCAATAGATCGCGGCTTGCCTTGATCCGCCCCCTTGCGCCCGCCGCGACCATCGATCAAGCTGCATTCCACCATGTCCGCCGACACCATCGCCCTGGCCGAGGACCTCAACCGGAGCTGCCACTGCATCACCGTCGACCGGGTGGCGCTGCAGCAGCGGCTCGAGTCGGGCCCCGTCACTGCCGGAGTGTACGCGTCCA
>CAZYMF010000251.1:0-6389 GCA_964648215.1 uncultured Binatia bacterium (SeqCode)
GGTGGCGCGGCAGGCAGCGACGGAGCGCTGCCCTCCACGGTGCGTTCGCTTCGCGCGGTTGACGGGACGGCGGATTTGCGGGGGGCGGGTCTCTTGGAGGGCGCTGCTCCGTCAGCGCCGGGCGGGGGGCACGGGCTGGCAGCGACGGAGCGCTGCCCTCCAACGTGAGACCGGGCCCGCGCTTCAGAGGCTCGGCACAGGCTGGAAGCCTGTGCCACTGGAAGTTTGGCCGGCGGTGGGCGGGGTCAGCGAACGATGGGCGGCTGCGGTTGGGTGTGCTCGGAAATGTACGCGTCCCAGTCGACTTCGGCGTGCTTCTTGTCGTGGTAGCGCTGCAGCGTGTCGCGATCCCCACGGTACTCGAACAGGGGCACGGCGTAACCGCAGGAGGTCTGGACGCGCTGGATCTCGACGTCGATGATCTGCCGCGTGTGCGGCCCGACCATGTCGCCGAGCCGGATCTTCAGCGCGGCGAAGTCCTCGCTGTCGAGGGCGAGAACCCGACCGCGGCCGTAGACGCGCAGGATCATCGGCGCCCGCTCGAAGCTGCAGAACATCAGCGTGATCCGGCCGTTCTCGGCCACGTGCGTGGCGGTCTGGTTGCCGCTGCCGGGAAGGTCGACGTAGGCGAGCCGGCCCGGGGCCAGGACGCGAAGTGACTGGTAGCCCTTGGGTGAGAGGTTGGGATGCGCCCCGTCGGCCGCCGTGGCAACGAAGAACAGCGCCTGCCGCCGGATGAAGTCGACGTGCTCGGGCTCGAGCCGCTCGAAGAATTTTGCCATCACGCCCTCCGTGCGTGTTGCGCTACCACGGGGGCAGGCGAAGTGCGAGACGGCGGCCAGGATCGTGGAAACGTTCAGTCGTGAATGTGCACCGGTGTGCCCACCGGCACCACCGCGAAGAGATAATCGATGTCGGGGTCGCTGACCGCGATGCAGCCCTGGGTCCAGTCGATCCCGGCCGCGGGCCGGCCACCGAAGCCGTGGATACCGACGCGCCCGCCGAGCGGCGTGCGCCACGGCGGCGGCTCACGCTGCAGGTTGGCGAAGAGGATATCGGCCCACTGATCGGCGGAGATCAGATGCGCCGCGAACCCGCGCTCGGCGTCATCGACGTTGGGATAGCTGATGCCGAGGAAGTGTCGGAACGGGCTCTTGGCCCGCTTCTCGGAGACGTAGTAGTTCCCCACCGGCGTCCGCCCGTCCCCCTGGCGCAGCTTCGGCTCCCGCGGGTCGGTGCCGAGCGAGATGCGAAACTTGCGGATGACCGTTCCGTTCTTCTCCAGCCACAGCTGCCGCTTCGCCTTCCAGACCTCGATCACCGGCAGCGTCCGGCCGCCGCGTCGCGCCGTCTCACCGGCCCGAGCCGCGGGAGCCATCGCCACGGCGGCCGCAACGGCGACCACCACGACCCAGCCGATCCCCCGACCGAAGGCGTGTCTGCTCATGCCTCGTCCGCACCGCTCTCGTTCAAAGCCATGCCCAGCTGCACTCTCTCGTCCGCATCGAGCGCCCTGCCCGCCGCCAGCTCCCGCTCCAACGCCGCCAGCAGTGGCCGCAGCCCTCGTCGATTCGCCAATTGAATACTCAAGCCGGGCCGAGCATTCAACTCAAGAATTACCGGGCCGAGTCGGTCGTCGATCACGATATCGACGCCGAGATAGCCCAGGGGTACGGCGTCATAGGTCCGGGAGGCGAGCCGCACCACGTCCTGCCAGTGCGGGATGCGCATCTCGCACAGCGCCCGCTGCGTGTCCGGATGCACCTCGATCGGCTGGTCACGGCAGACTGCGTAGCGCGGCACGCCGGTAACCAGGTCCATGCCGACGCCGATGCCTCCCATGTGGAGGTTGGCCCGCCCTTCGGAGGCGTGCGTCGGCAGCCGCAGCATCGCCAGCAACGGCACGCCCCACGCCAGCAGCACGCGCAGGTCGGCGACACCGCTGGGTGAGTACGGGGCCAGCGACGCGTCGGGCCGCAGCCGTTGCTCGACCAGGACCTCGTCGCGCGCCCGGCTGAGCGAGAAGGCGCCGCCGAGAATGTCGGCCGCGTGCGCCAGCAGATCGCGCCGCGTCAGCTTGGCGCCGCTCACCTTGACCAGCCGGTCGCCGTCGCGGCCGGCGATCACCAGCACCCCCTCGCCGCCCGCGCCGCACGCCGGCTTCACGACGAACTCGGCAAAGCGGGCGATCTGGCCCTCCAGGTTCATGAGGTCGCGGGTGCGCGTGCAGCGCGCATAGGTCTGGGGCACCGTGATGCCCTGCGCCGCCAACAGCTCCTTGGTGCGGGTCTTGTGATCCACCAGGCCGATCAGGCGCGGCGGGTTGTGACGCAGCACCAGATCCTGGTTGCGGCGGTTGAGGCCGAGCGCGTTGCGGCGCAGCCAGCGCACGCGCTCCCACCATCGTTCCGGCGCCGCGCCTACTTCCGTCCCCACGGCTTCTCCTGACGGCGGGTGAGATCCTTGAAGCGGAAGTACTCGAGCAGGCGCAGGCCGCGCCACTTGCCCAGGCCGATGTCGATGGCGATGGCCACCAGCAACACCTCGGGGAACACCAGGACCACGGTCTGCAGGCCGGTGGTCTCCACCGCGAGGTAGCAGACGACGGCGAGCGCCAGCGTGTTGAGCGTCAGCCGGACCGCCTCGCGGGTGCCGAACTCCGCTTGCGAGCTGCTGAAGTTCTCGATCACGCTCGACATGATCACCATCGGAAAGATGCTCACGTTCATCAGCGCGCCGATGCCGAACGAGGCGCCCAGGACCGTCAGGCCGGCCATGATGCCGGCGACCATGGCGATGAGGATCGCCAGGCGCGACACCAGTTGCAGGCGGATGTGCTGCAGCAGCGCCCGCATGACGGCGCCGAGGCCGACGATCACGGCGAAGATCGCCGCGCCCCAGCGCAGCCCGGTGGTGAGAAAAGCGAGTGATACGATCACCGGGGAGAAGGTGCCGAACGTCTCCAACCCCACCAGCGTCCGAGTGATGACGATGATGGCGGCAATGATCGGCAGGATGAGAATGAGATTGAGCGCCTGCAGCGGCACTTGCGCCCGCACCGCCCGGCTCCAGGCGGCCACCACCAAGCGCCGCCACCAGCTCAGCTCCCGGTACGCCGACGGCCCCACGACCAGCGGCTTGACGTCCCACTTGCGCGCCGCCTCGGTCATCGGCACGCCGTTGATCAGGTTGGCCCGTCCGATCTCCCACAGCGCGAGCAGATCCGTGGGGTGGTTGACCAGCGCGATCTCGCCGGCCTGGATGAGGCGGTGGAGCAGCACGCCGACGACGGCGCCGACGGGCCGGAAGAAGTTGCCGGCGATGACGACGCGGGCGTCTTCCAACGCCACCTGCTTCTCGCCCAACGTCAGCAGCGCGTAGAGCCCGGCGTCGTCCCGCGTGGCGATGAGCAGCAAATGCGCCTTGCGAATGAGGCCGAGGTTGTTGCTCACCAACCGCTGCAGGTACAGCTCACGGAAGTAGCGTGACTCGAAGCGCGCCTGCAGCAGGACGACGTCGATCTCGTCCTTCTGCGCCTCGCGCAGGATGCGGTCGCGCACCGCCTCGGACACGTTCTCATCGGTGATCACCACCACCGAGGCCACCGGGCGATCGACGTAGCTGGCACTGGTGCGCACGCGCTCCGGGCCGACCTGGGTCACCGCCGGCGGCTCCGCCTTGTCGGGCGACGGCTCGGCCTCGGCACCCACCGCGGCATCGCGGCTGATCTGGCGCACGACGAAGCCGTACTCGAGCTGGAGGTCGGCGCTGTGCACGATCAGCGGCAGGTCGCCGCGGTACAGCGCCAGATACTGATTGGGCAGCCAGCCGAAGTACCCGCCGCGCGGATCGAACGGCACCCAGCCGTCGCCGAGGTCGGCCTCGACCCAGGAGGTTGTCGCCCGCTTCTTGCTGGCGTCCTCGAGCTTGACTCCGCCGACCACCCGCGCCGGGATGCCGATGGCACGCAGCAGGGCGGTGAGCAAACGGGCTCGGCCCGTGCTGTTGCCCTGCTCCTCCTGCAGCACCGTGCGAGCATCGTTGCTGCCGTCCGGGCCGCCGTCTTTCAACGCCGTGGCGCAGTATTGGAACAGCGCCCATACCGCCTGATCGAGCGTGGCCGCGTCGCGGGTGAGATCACGGGCGCGGCGTCGCACGGCGCCATCGCGGCTCTGGATCAGGGGCGACGGCTTCAGATACGTCTCGGCGTCGGGCGGAGCAACGAACGACGCGAGCGCGGTGTGGGGCAGCGGCGGCTCGTAATCCGTCGACGCCACGGTGATCTCGTAGCCGACGTCGGAGGCACGATCGGCTCCCTCCCGCAGCGCCCAGTCTCCCCAGACGTTCGGGCCCTTGGGCTCTTCGCGAAAGGTGAACCCGTCGCTGGTGGTGCGTCGCGTGAGGATCTGCTGGTGCGGATCGGAGAGCGGCAGCAGCATCCGCACGTGCGTATCCGCCTTGGCGCGCACCTTGAGAAAGCCCTGCACCCGCCAGTACGTCGTCGCCGGCAGCTCGGGCTTCTCACGCGCTTGCCGGGCATCGTCGCGGCCGGTGTAGACCTCGGTGCTGGCGGTCGGGGTCCGCTCGGCGGGCGCGGCCGCGAGCGGCATGGACAGAAGCAGGCCAAAGGCAACCGGCAGGCCGGCGAAGCGACGCACGGAGGTCGACTAACAGAGCCGCGCTGTGCCGGCAAGACGGTGCTTCGGCCCGCGCCGGCGCCTTGCCATCGCCGGACAAAAGTGAGACATACGCACCGTTTTTGCCGCAGGAGGTCACGCCGTGAGCACCCCCGTCGAAGTCCGCGAGGAGCTGATCGCCACCATCCGCCGTTTCGTCGAGCGCGACGTCATGCCGGTCGCCAGCGAGCTCGAGCACCGCAACGAGTACCCGCAGGCGCTGGTCGACAAGATGAAGGAGCTGGGCCTCTTCGGCGCCACCATCCCGCCCGAGTACGGCGGCCTCGGCCTCGACGTGACCACCTACGCCATGGTCGTCGAGGAGCTCTGCCGCGGCTGGATGAGCCTCAGCGGCGTGCTCAACACGCACCTGATGCTGGCCTACATGCTGCGCATGCACGGCACCGACGAGCAGAAGCAACGCTATCTGCCGGCGATGGCGCGCGGCGAGCACCGCGGCGCTCTCTGCCTCACCGAGCCCCACGCCGGCAGCGACGTGCAGCGCATCCGCACCACCGCCACCCGCCGCGGCGACCAGTACGTCGTCAACGGCAGCAAGATGTTCATCACCAACGCCCGTTACGGCACGCTGTACGCGATCGCCGCCAAGACCGACAAGGAAGCCGATCCGCCCTACAAGGGCATCAGCATGTTCGTCGGCGAGAAGGGGCCGGGGCTCACCGTCAGCCGCGACCTGCACAAGCTGGGCTACAAGGGTTTGGAGACCTGCGAGGTGAACTTCGAGGATTACGCGTTACCGGCGGGAAACCTGATCGGAGGGAAGGAAGGGCAAGGGTTCTTCCACGTCATGAGCGGACTGGAGGTGGGACGGATCAACATCGCGGCGCGCGCCGTCGGCGTGGCCAAGGCCGCCTTCGAGCAGGCGATCCGCTACGCGCAGCAGCGGGAGACGTTTGGAAAGCCGATCTGCGAGCACCAGGCGATCCAGCTCAAGCTGGCCGACATGGCGACCAAGATCGAGGCGGCGCGGCTGCTGACGTACCAGGCGGCGGACAAGAAGGATCGCGGCGAGCGTTGCGACGTCGAGGCGGGCATGGCCAAGCTGTTCGCCTCGGAGACCTGCCTCGAGGTGTCGACCGAGGCCATGCGCATCCTCGGCGGCTACGGCTATACGGAGGAGTTTCCGGTCGAGCGCTACTACCGCGACGCGCCGTTGATGATCATCGGCGAGGGCACCAACGAGATCCAGCGCCTGGTGATCGCCCGCCAGCTGGTGCAGCGCTACAAGATCTGACCGTCCCCGGGGACGACCCGGTGCGCCTTCAGGCGAGCGAGGATTTGAGCGCCTCGATCGTCCGACCCATGCCTTCGTCGAAATCGATCGTCGGACGATAGTCGAGCAGCCGCTGCGCCTTCTCGATCGAGGCGAGGGTGTGGCGCACGTCGCCGGCCCGCGTCGGGGTGTGCCGGATATCGAGCTTCTTTCCCAGCAGGCGCTCGATGGTGTGGGCGATGTCGAGCACGGAGTGGCGCTCGCCGCAGGCGATGTTGAAGGCCTCCCCCGCCGCCTTGGGGGCGGTGAACGCCGAGCGGTTCGCCTGCACGACGTTGTCGATGTAGGTGAAATCGCGCGACTGCTCGCCGTCGCCGTGGACCTCGAGCGGCTCGTCGCGCAGGGCGGCCCGGATGAAGAGCGGCACGACCGCGGCGTACTGCGACTCCGGGCTCTGCTTGGGACCGAACACGTTGAAG
>CAZYMF010000252.1:0-6384 GCA_964648215.1 uncultured Binatia bacterium (SeqCode)
GGCCGGCGCCGAAGTAGAGCGAAAAGCGGAAAGCGAAAAGCGAAAGGCGAAAGGCTGCGAGGAAATGCGACGCACGCTCTTGCTCCGCCTTCCCAAGGTTGGGTCCCCTCTCCTTACCAAGGAGAGGGAGAGGGTGAGGTCGACGAACGCCGCGACCGCCATCAGTTATCCCGCCGCTTCGCCCGCTCGTCCTCGACGCTGCGGCGCAGCCGCCGCCGTACCAGCGCCCGGACCGCAACCACCGCCACCGCCGTCAACACCACCGCGAGCAAGACCCAGCGCTCCACGCGCGTGACCCGGCCGAGCAGCACGGCCGCGCTGGCGCTCGAGACGAAGCCCAACGTGCCGAGGGCGAGCGCCCAGGCGGCGCAGCCGATCACGTCGAGGACGACGAAGCGGCCGAACGGAAGTCGCTGCATGCCCCAGAAGAACATGCTGCCGACGCGCGTACCGTAGACGAAGCGGGAGAGCGGCACTTCCCAGGGACCGAGGCGCCGCGCCAGGCGCTCGACGGCGACGCCGGTGCGGCGATAGAGGCGGGTGCCGCGGATGGCGTCGGCGCGGTGGCGGCCGATGCCGTAGCACACCAGGTCGGTGACGACGGCGCCGACGCCGCCGACGGCCATCGCCGCCGGCAATCCGAAGAAGCCGAGGTGCGCCAGCACCCCGGCGAGAATCATGCTGCCGTCCCCCTCCAGCGCCGTGCCGAGAAAGACGGCCAGCAAGCCGAATCGCATCAGAAGCTGTTCCATGAGCGCGTGCTGCCGACCATAGCGCAAGCGGGGATGGAGTCCGATAGCGGCCGCTCCGGGCCGTGTCTTCGGGGCGAGCTTTGCCGCGGATCTCGTGGTAGCAGTTGGGAGCAGGGAAGGGGAGGCGATGATCCGCGACGTCTTCGATCGCTCGGCGCAGATCTACGATCGCGCGCGCCGGCAGCTGGTGCCCTGTTTCGACGACTTCTACGACGCCCTGGTCGACCAGCTGCCGCTGGAGGACGGCGCCGGCCTGCGCATCCTGGATCTCGGCGCCGGCACCGGCCTGCTGTCGCTGTTCGTCGCCGAGCGCTTCCCCTCGGCGCGCCTCGTGCTGCTCGACGCGTCGCCGGAGATGCTGCGGCGGGCGCGCGATCGTTTCGCCACGGAGACCGGTCGCTTCGAGCTCGTGCTCGGGGACTTCTCCGCCGGCCTGCCGGCGGGGAAGTTCGACGCCGTGGTCTCGGCACTGGCCATTCATCACCTCGCCGACGACGCCAAGCGGGCGCTGTTCACGCGCGTGCACGACGTGCTCGTCGACGGCGGCGCGTTCATCGACGGCGACCAGGTGTGCGGCGCGACGCCGGAGATCGAGGCGGGCTACCGCCAGACCTGGCTGCGCCAGGTGCGCGCGCGTGGCGTCGGCGACGACGATCTCGCCGCGGCTCTCGAGCGCATGAAGGAGGACCGCATGGCGCCGTTGGCGTCTCATCTCGAGTGGCTGCGGGAGGCCGGGTTCGAGTCGGTCGACTGCTGGTATCGCAGCTACAACTTCGCCGTCTTCGGCGGCCGCAGGGCACGCGGGTCGTGACGGCAGCGGCGGCGGAGAGAGGAAGTGGAGGGCAGCGCTCCGTCGCTGCCGTGCCCGCGCCACCCCGCCCGGCACTGACGGAGCAGTGCCCTCGACGGTATTCCTTGATCGCAAAGGCCCGGTCTATTGCTCTAGGCTTCGCCGCCCGGCGGCAGCGGCCCGCGTGATGCGCAGGGCGCTGCGCAGCGACGGCACGTCGGCGCGCCATTCGGGCAGGACGACGGTGATGGCGATCTCCTCCAGCTCGGCGAGGGCCAGCACCAGCGCGGCCAGGCGGAAGACCCACGGGAAGCCCCAGCCGAACAGCAGCAGCAGGGCTGGCCCCATCAGCAGGGCGGAGAGCTTGGCGCCCCGGGTGTGGTAGCTGGTCAGCCGCCGAAACTTGATCAGGCCGACCACGGTCGGCACGACGTAGCTGACGACGACCGCGGTGACGAAGCGGGCTTCCTGCCGGATGAGATCGGGCCACAGCCACCACACGGCGAAGGGCAGCACCGCGTACGTGGCGAGATCGCCCCAGCTGTCGAGCTTGGCGCCGAGTTCGGTGCGCTGGTGCAGGCCGCGGGCGAGCATGCCGTCGGCCACGTCGGAGAGCAGCGAAGCGGCAAAGCAGGCCAGGAAAGCCGGCGCCAACCCGCGCCAGGCGAGCAGGAGCAGAAAAGGGGCCGCGAGCAGGCGTAAGGCGCTCAGCAGGTTGGGGACGTTGAGCATTCTCTCGGGTTCATAGTGGAAGCCGTGGCCGAAGAGAAAGGCGGAGTGGGCGGCGTGTGGGCAGAAAGTCCTTGACGGGATGGCAAGCGAGACCCTATGACGGCAGTTGTGGCGGGGATGATGTCGAAGACGAGGCCCTTGGCGGTGCTGGTCGGGCTCTTGCTGCTGCCGGCTGCGGCGGCCCGGGCGGTGAGCTTTCCCGCGAAGCCGGCCAGCGAACACTTCTACGTCGACGAGGCCGGGCTGATTTCCGAGGCGGAGGGCAAGGCGATCGACGACGTGGCCCGGTCGCTGCTCAAGGAGCAGAAGATTCCGCTCATCGTCGTCACCATCCGCTCCCTCGCCGGCCACGACGCCGCCGGCTACACCATCGAGCGCTACGCGCGCGCGCTGTTCGACACCTGGGGTATCGGCTCCGAGCGGCGCAACTACGGCATGCTGCTGCTGGTGTCGCGACAGGACCGCCGCGCGCGGATCGAGCTCGGCGCGGCCTGGGGACACGCCTCCGACGTCAAGGCGCAGGAGGTGATGAGCACGCTGATCCTGCCCGAGTTCAGGAACGGGAAGTACGCCGAAGGCATTCTCGCCGGCGTCCGCGGCCTCGACGCCATGGCGCGCGGCCTGGCGCTTCCCAAACCGAAGGCGCCGTGGTGGGTGCTGCCGGCCTTCGTTCTGTTCGTGGCCGTGGTCGTCGGGGTCATCGTCTCGCTGTTCAAGAGCGGCCGCAAGGGATGGGGCTGGGCGCTGCTCATCGGCCTCGGCGCGCTGCTGTTCTTCCTCCTGCGCGCGGCGGCCAGCAGCGGCGGCAGCGGCGGCGCCTTCGGCGGCGGATCGTCCGGGGGCGGCGGCGCCTCGGGCTCGTGGTGAGGAGGGTTGCGATGAGACGCGCCAGCCAGCTCTTTTCCGCAGCCGATCGGCAAGCGGTCGCGACGGCCGTCACCGCGGCGGAGCGGCGCACGTCGGGGGAGATCGTTCCGGTGGTGGCCACGGTGTCCGGGCGCTACGACCGCGCCGAGGACCTGTTCGGGCTGGTCGTCGCCCTGGGCGCGCTGGCGCTGGCGTGGCTGTGGTGGCAGGACGTCCGGCCGATCGGCGGCGAGTGGGCCGGAGGCCACACGCTGGTCCTCGGCCTGGTGCCGATCCTCCTCATCGTGCTGCTCGGCTTCATGCTGGGAACCGCGGCGGCCACCTACGTGCCCGCCCTGCGTCTCCCGTTCATCCGCCGCAAGGAGATGGAGGAGGAGGTGGAGCGCAGCGCCGCGGCCGCCTTTCAGCGATTCCGCGTCCGCACCACCGCCGGCGGCACCGGTATCCTCATCTACGTGTCGCTGTACGAGCACCTGGTGCGCGTGCTCGGCGACGATGCCATCGCCGCCAAGCTGTCGCAGGCGGAGTGGGATTCCGTGTGTCACCTGGTGATCGACGGCCTGCGCACGGGCAGCCCGGCCGCCGGTCTGACCGCCGCCATCGACCGGTGCGGCGAGCTGCTGCAGCCCCACTTCCCGCGCCAGGCCGACGATCGTGACGAGCTCGGCAACGAGCTGCGGCTGATCGACTGAGGCAAGCGAGAATAGGGCTTGACCTCCACCGCTCCGGGCGAGTATGGTGTTTTCGTCGACTTGGTCGTCGAAAATAACGACGGGCCGAACGAAAGCAGGGAAGGCGATGCCCAAGGTGATCGATGCGGAGCAGAAGCGGCGGGAGATCCTGGCCGCGGCGGCGACGACGTTCGCGCGCCACGGCCACGGCGGCACCAACCTGCAACGCGTCGCCGCCGCGGCGGGCATGGGCAAGAGCAGCCTGTACCACTACTTCCCCACGCGCGACGCGCTCTTCGACGCCCTGGTTCGCGACCTGCTGCAGCGCGAGGAGGCCGCCTTCGACGAGCTGGCCACCGCGCCCGGCTCCGCCCCGCAGCGGCTGGAGGCGCTGATGAGCGCGATCGTGGCGCTGATCGACGAGTGGGTGAAGGCGGGACCGTTGCTGATCGAGTGCCTGCGCGACGCGCGCGGCCGGCGCGCGGTGCAACGGGCGCTGCGGCGGATTCGCGAGGCGATGGCGAAGCTGATCGAGGACGGTCAACGCAGCGGAGAGTTCCGTCGCGGCGATCCCCAGGCGATGGCGACGGTGGTCGTGGGCAGCTTCGACGGCGTGCTGCTGCAGGGGATTCTCGAGCCCGGCCTGGCGCGAAAGGCGGGCGTGACGGAAGAGCTGTGTCAATTGATCCGGGCCGGCTTGGCCCGGGGAGGCGAGAGATGAGCACCTACGTTTACATGCGCGTCCTGGAGTCGGCGCCGCATCGCTACGATCTCGGCATGCGCCTGCTTTCGCTCGGGCGCATCGGCGAGCTGTACCGGGAGGTGGCGGAAGCGGCGGTGGCGGGTACGGCGGCGCCGAAGGTCCTCGAGATCGGCTGCGGTACGGGCAACCTCACCCGGGCGCTGGCCGAGCGCGGCGCTCGGGTGACGGCGATCGACTGGAGCCCGGACATGCTCGAGCAGGCACGCCGGAAGCTGGCGGGCGTCGCTCCGCCGGTGGAGATCAAGGAGATGGCCGCGGTCGAGATCGCCGACCGCTTTCCCGCCGGCAGCTTCGACGCCGTTGCCAGCACGCTCACCTTCAGCGAGATGGGCCCGGAGGAGCAGCGCTACGTCCTCGACAAGGCGGCGACGGTCCTGCGCGAGGGCGGGCGCCTGGTGATCGGCGACGAGGTGCGGCCGCGACTCTGGTGGCAACGCTGTGCGCACGCGCTGGTGCGCTGGCCGCTGGCGGTGCTGACCTACGTCGTGACGCAGACGACGACCAGCGCCGTCGTCGATCTTGCCGCACTGATCGGTGCAGCCGGCTTCCGCGTGCGCGCCGAGAGGCGCCGCGCGCAGGGCAGCCTGGCGGTCGTCGTGGCGGAGAAGGGCGCAACGGCGCCGACGGGGGTGTAGCGTGATGATGTCTCTACGCGACCTGCTGGCGGAGGTCTTCGAGACCGCCTTTCGCATGGTGCCGGTGCCGACGCGCACGGGGCTGCGCGTCGTCGGCGCGCCCGACAAGATGAGCCCGGTGCTGGTGACCGGGAACTACGATCTCACGGTGCGGCGGGTGCTACGCTCGATTCGCGGTCTCGACGCCTACCTGGTCGTCGCGCCCTCGGGTGGGATCAACGTCTGGTGCGCCTCCTCCGGCGGCCATCTGACCACCCATCAGGTGGTGACGGCGCTCAAGCTGGCGCAGCTGGAAAAGCGCGTGGCGCATCGGGAGGTGATCCTGCCGCAGTTGGCGGCCACGGGTGTCGAGGGCAAGGAGGTGCGGCGCCGGAGCGGGTGGATCGTTCGCTTCGGCCCGGCCGCCGCCGCCGACATCCCCGCCTATCTCGCCGCCGGCAAGCACAAGACCGACGAGATGCGGCGAGTGCGGTTCTCCGGGCGCGAACGTTTCGAGATGGCGGTGGCCTGGGCGGCGCCGATCTCGCTGCTGGCCGCCCTCGTCGCGTGGGGGCACCGGCTCGGCGCCGGCGCCTTGGTCTGGGCGCTGGCCCTGGCGGTGTTTGCGGTCTACGACCGACTGCCGTTCGGCGAGCGGCTGCGGCAGGCAGCGTGTGCCGGGCTCGGCATCGCCGGCGTTCTGATGGCGCTGTCGCTGGCGGGGACGGGAGATCTCACCCCGATGCTGGGTTGGAGCGCGGCCGCCGTGCTGGTCACGGGGGTGCTGACCTTCGATTACGCCGGCTCGAGCCCGACCGGCGCCAGCGGGATGTTCAAGGAGCGGGAGTTCCACGTCGCGCTCGACCTGGAACGCTGCTCCGGCGCCTACAACTGCTGGGCGGTCTGTCCCGAGGCTTGCTTCGACAAGCGGCCGGAGAGCCACAAGGTCGAGATCACCCACGACGATCGCTGCATTCGCTGCGGCGCGTGCGTCGTGCAGTGCCCGCAGGACGCGCTGGCGTTCGAGACCCCGGACGGCCTGCGTGTCGACCCCGAGCAGATCCGGCGCTTCAAGCTGAACATGTTCGGCCAGCGCGTGCGCGCCGTCGGCGCCGCGCCGGACGAGCCGGGTGTCTGAAGGTGTGGCCCACGGCCGCCATCTCGCCAGCGACGATGGCGGCAAGGTTCCCTCTCC
>CAZYMF010000253.1:0-6381 GCA_964648215.1 uncultured Binatia bacterium (SeqCode)
CGCCCTCTGTCGCCGCCAACCCCGTGCCCGCCAGCAGCGCGCATTTCCTATTGCAGCGCAAGTGTGCCTGCGGCGGCTCCGCCGGGCTGGCCGGCGAATGCGAGGAGTGCAGCCGAAAGAAGCTGGGGTTGCAGCGCAAGCCGTTGATCGGCGCTAACGATGACCCGTTGGAGCGAGAAGCGGACCGCATCGCCGACCAACTCTTGGCAGTGCCGGCACGCCCCTCCCGCAGTGCCGCGCCACAGCTGGTCCAGCGCGCGCACAGCCCTGCCGCGGCGCCTGGGCAGCCCGCGCCGCAGAGCGTCGAATGTGCGCTCGCCGGTGCAGGCCAGTCCTTGCAGCCCGCCCTGCGGCGGGAAATGGAGCTGCGCTTTGGTTACGACTTCTCCGCGGTGCGCATCCACACCGGCGCCGCTGCCGCGCGATCCGCGCAGGACGTCGACGGGCTTGCCTACACCCTGGGCAGCAGCATCGTATTCGCTGCCAGCCGGTTTGCTCCGGAAACGCCTGCGGGGCGTCGTTTGCTTGCGCACGAGCTCACGCACGTCGTGCAGCAGACCGGGCCGAAACCGCTCGGGGAACATGGCTCGCGTGGCAGACCGGCGCAGGCGCCGGGCTCGCTGCTGGAACCCGCTGCCCGTCAGGCGGCGGCGATCCCCGCGGGCGCTCCGGCCCGGCTGCCTCTGAGCACAAGCCCGCTCGGGCGCATCCAGCGGCAGCCGGCGGGCGGCAACGCCACAGGCGCCGGCGCCGGGCCCAACAAGGCCGCTGCCGACGGTGTGCCCTACGAAAAATGGTCGCCGCAGGTCGAAGCCTTGTACCGCAAGGTTGGTGACCCGCGTGCCGACGCGGTCGCGAAGTGCCGTGCCGAGGGCAAGTCGGCCTGTGCTTGGTTGCTCACGCTGACGGAAGTGGACGCCCTGTATACGCTGGCCTCTGAATCCAAGGGCGATGAAGGCAAGGTGCGCGCCGGGCTGGGGAAAGCCGTACCGCTGCTTGGATTCGTGGGACCGTCGGTGGTGCTGAAGGGCCCGATCCAGGTGCCGGGTCTCGGCGGCGCGGGGGCGACGCTGGGCGGGACCGAGGGCGTGGTCGGTCCCGCAGCGGGCGGCGCGGCGGGGGGCGGTGCCACGGCGGCTGCGGTAACGGTCGGTGCCGCTGTCGCCATCGTTGCGGTCGCAGTGATCGCCGGCTATCAGCTCTGGAAGCTGGGCCGGTTTCAAGAGACTTTGCGCGCCAAGGGATTCATCATCCTGGAGGACCCGCTGCGCCAGGCCATCTGCCACAGCTGTCATTCGCCCAACGCCCCCAAACCGGGAAAGTTCGATTTCCGCGATTTCCCGCCGCTCGAGCCGGAAACGCTCCCGCAGGCCTTCTTCCGCCTGCCTCCAAGCTCCCCCGGTCCCGTTGCGCCGCCAATCTCGGACCTGCGCAAGGATACGGCACCGGCGCCGCAGCCGGACCCGCGACCCAGACCGCGACCAGCAGATACAGACACGGAGGAAGAGTCCCGCAGGTGTCGTGCGATGGCAGTCGGGCAGCGCGGCGGGAATTCCTGTCATGACGCGTTCGCCACCCTGATCAGCGGGTCGCCGCGCGAATGGGGTGTGGAGACTCCGGAAGGACTGTACCGGGACTTCGATGGTTTGGGCGTCGGCAGGATGCTCTACGAAGTCAAGACGGGCTACGGGTTCCTGCTCAATACCTCACCTGCGACTGCCGCGCTGCGCGAACGCACCCTGTACCAATTCATCGATCAGGCCAGTGACCAGCAGGCCATCGCGGATCGCTGCGGCTACGACCTGTTGTGGGTGTTCAACAACCGGGCGGTTGCCGACCTGGTGCAAGGCTACATCGCACCTCCGGTCACTTTCCAACCTTACGATTGCAATGAAGATCGCTAGTGGCGTCGGACCGAGGTGCGCACCATGACCAGCTTTCCCAACTCCCCCAAGCTCATCAAGGCCGGCCTGGTTCTGGTCGACGCCGAGACTGCCGCAGTGCAGCGCATCGTCTCCCTGCAGTACAACTCCGACAGCCTGACGCGCAAATTCCAGACCCAGGAGACCGGCGGCGACGGAGCCAATCGCGTGGAGCCGACCCGTTTCAAGGGACCGGCGATCGAGACGATTTCTTTCGAGGCCGAGGTCGACGCCACGGATCAGTTGGAGTATCCGGACCAGAACCCGAACGCGGGCCAGTACGGCATCCAGCCGCAGCTCGCGCTGCTGGAATCGCTGGTCTATCCGACCGTGTCGCAATTGCAGCAGGTCGACCGCGAGGCCAGTTCCGGGACGCTGGAGATCGCGCCGATGCTTGCGCCGCTCGTGCTCTTCGTCTGGAGCAAGAGCCGCATCGTACCGGTCAAGGTGACCGATTTCAGTATCACCGAGGAGGCGTTCGACCCGGCGCTGAACCCGATCCGCGCGAAGGTCAGCCTGTCGTTGCGGGTGCTGACGACCGACGACCTCGGCTACTCCACGAAGGCCGGCAGCCTCTTCATGGCCTATCTCCAAACCAAGGAAGGGCTCGCGGGGAAGGTCCAGTCGGTGAGCTTCGCCACGCTCGGCATCGGAGGGATAGGCTGATGGATCCGGTGCAAGCGTTCCTGCAGGGCAACGCCCTGACGCCGCCGGCGTTTCCCGCGACCAGCCGCTACTACGGCATCGCGACGGCGCAGCTCGTGCAGCCGGACGGCCGCACGCTGGTCTATGTGCGGCGCCGCTTCCTGCCGCCCACCGAGAGCTTCGCACCCCTGCAGCTGGTGACGGTGGTCGCGGGCGACCGCCTCGACAACCTCGCCGCGCGCTACCTCGGCGACCCGCTGCAGGCGTGGCGGCTCGCTGATGCCAACGGCGCGATGCGGCCCGAGGCGCTGGTCGCCCAGGTCGGCGCGACGGTGACGATCACCCTGCCGGAAGGCGTGCCCGCGCCGGGGAGGGGCGATGGCCTCTAACCTGCTGCCCAAGGGCATCCAGATGACGCTGATGATGGGCCCCATCATCCCGGCGCCGGCACCGCGCGTGGTGATGGATGCGCTCGACAGCGTGGAGGTACATACCTCCGACGGTGCGGCGAGCGGCTTCCAGCTGCGCTTCCAGTTCAACAGCAAGTCGGAGCTGAACACGATCTTCCTGATCGCCGCCGGCACCGGCACCTCGATGGCCGCGCCGCCGCTGCGGGTGCTCATCGTGGTCACGCTCAACGGTACCCCGCAGCCGCTGTTCGACGGCGTGATGACCAATGTCGAGGTGCAGGCCGGCGGCCAGGGATCGCCGGGCAGCGTGACCGTGACCGGCGAGGACCTGACCAAGGTCATGGACATGCAGGACTTCTCCGGCCTGCCGTTCCCGGCCATGCCGATCGAGGCGCGGGTGGCACTGCTCTGCGCCAAGTACGCGCCGTTCGGCATCGTGCCGCTGCCGATTCCCATCCTGTTCCCCGACGTGCCGATCCCGATCGACAAGATCCCGGCGCAGAAGGGCACCGACCTCGCGTACATCCGCCAGCTCGCCAGCGACGTGGGCTACGTCTTCTACATCGATCCCGGGCCGGTGCCCGGCGCCAACGTCGCCTACTTCGGGCCCGAGATCAAGGTCGGCGTGCCGCAGCCGGCGCTCAACATCGACATGGATGCGCTGACCAACGTCGAGTCGCTGAACTTCTCGTTCGATCCGACCAAGGGCGTGCTGCCGGTCGTCTTCATCCAGAACCAACTGACGCGCGTGCCCGTCCCGATCCCTATCCCGAACCTCAACCCGCTTCAGCCGCCGCTGGGTGCGATCCCGACGCCGATTTCGAACCTGAAGGTGCTGAAGGACACCGCCAAGCTCAACCCGATGCAGGCGATCTCGCGCGGCCTGTCCGAGGCCAAGAAGTCGCAGGACTCGGTGAGTGCCTACGGCAGCCTGGACGTGCTGCGCTATGGGCGCGTGCTGAAGGCACGCGGCCTGGTCGGCGTGCGCGGCGCCGGCCTTGCCTACGACGGCCTCTACTACGTGGAGAGCGTCAGGAGCACCTTGAAGCGCGGCGAGTTCAAGCAGAGCTTCACGCTGACCAGGAACGGCCTGGTCTCGATCACGCCGAGGGTGCCGGTATGAGCGGCAAGCCGACGGTGGACAAGTTGCGGATCGCTACCAGGCCGGCTCGCGCCTCCGCGTCCGGGCGATCGGCCTACGCGTCGGTCGGAGGGCCGTCATGAGCGAGAAGTTCTACGGCAAGTACCGCGGTCTGGTGCTCAACAACGTCGATCCGATGCAGCTCAATCGGCTACAGGTGCAGGTGCCGGACGTGGCGGGCCTGCTGCCCGCAACCTGGGCGATGCCCTGCGTGCCGGTGGCGGGGATTCAGAACGGCATGGTCGCACTGCCGATGATCGGCTCGGGCGTGTGGGTGGAGTTCGAGCAGGGCGATCCGGACTATCCGATCTGGGTCGGCTGTTTCTGGGGTAGCGCGGCGGAGGTGCCGGTGCTCGCGCACGCGACGCCGCCGGGCGTGCAGGCGGTTACGCTACAGACCCCGCTGCAGAACGGCCTGACGATCAGCGATCTCCCCGGTCCGACCGGCGGGATCATGCTCAAGAGCGCCACCGGCGCCACGCTGATCGTCAACGACACCGGCATTTACATCCAGAACGGCAAGGGGGCGTCCATCGTGATGACCGGCCCGACCGTCACCGTCAACGCCGGCGCGTTGACCGTTGTATAGTGCGGCGCCGCGATGCCCGGGCCCTTGCTCCACCTCGGCGCCACCGTCCTGTGCAGCCACGGCGGACAGGCCATGCCGTCGGCGCCCAGCCCGCGCGTGCTGGTTTCCGGTCAGCCGGTGGCGACGATGGCCGCACCCTACATGGTCGCCGGCTGCGCCTTCGTGCCGCCGGGCGGCAACGGCCCGTGCGTGACCGCCCAGTGGGTGGTCGCGGCCACGCGCGTCTTCGTCACCGGGCAGCCGGCGGTGCTGCTCGACAGCCAGGCGATCTGCGCCCCCACCGGCACGCCGCTCGTGCCGGTGGTCGCGCAGACCCGCGTGATCGGGACCTGATATGACGCCCCCGCGCGCGCCAGCGCTCGCTGCCCGCCGAGGGGGCCATTGCGGCGGACCGGCCGCGCCGGGTCTGCGCAAGAGCTTAGACGGGTCTCGCGCTGCGGAGGAGATGAGATGAGCGACATCGGCTTCCCGTACCGAGTCGACGGCCGTGGCCGCACGGCGCCGGCCGACAGCGACGACGACCACATCCGCGACCTGATCGAGCAGCTGCTGTTCACGGTACCGGGCGAGCGCGTGAACCGGCCCGACTTCGGCTGCGGCCTAATGCAGCTCGTCTTCGAGCCCAACAGCATCGAGCTGGCGGCGACCATCCAAGCGCTGGTGCAGGGGTCGCTGCAGCAGTGGCTGGGCACCCTGATCCGCGTCAGCGAGGTCGCCGCTGCCGCGACCGATGCGACCCTGACGGTGCAGGTCAGCTACATGGTGCTCGCCAACCAGCAGAGCCGCACCGCGAGCTTCACGCAGAAGGTGGCGTCATGAGCAACCGCATGCGTCCGCCGAGGAGCAGATGATGGCCGGCCAGTACGTCTGCCAGGCCCCGGGGCGCGTGGATGCGCTGCGCGATGCGGCGCGCACGAGCCCGCCTCGGCTCATCAACGGCATCCGGTACCTGGACGTCTCGTCCGACCAGCGGCGCCTCGACCTGCACTTCGTCCATTCGCTGGACCTGGTGCCGGCGGTGCCGCTCACCGTCGCCAACGTCGAGATCATCGGCGGCGTGCGGGTGAAGGACCCGAAGGTCACCGGCATCGCGTGGGTCGACGAGGTCCTGTCGGTCGAGGTGGCCACGCCGGGCGACTTCTCCACCTACAGGCTGCGCCTGGTCGCGAGCGCCGGCGTGGCCGCGCCCCCGGCGGGCATTGACCCGGCGCTTGCGCAGATCGCGTTCAGCTTCAAGGTCGACTGCCCGAGCGACTTCGACTGCGCGCCCGATACGGCGTGCCCGCCGGTGCCGCAGGTCGGCCCGGTGATCGACTACCTGGCGCGCGACTACCAGAGCTTCCGGCGGCTCATCCTCGACCGCATGTCGGCGCTGATGCCGAGCTGGGGCGAACGCAACCCGTCCGACCTGTGGGTGGCGCTGACAGAGGCAGTCGCCTTCCGCGGCGACGAGCTCGCGTACTACCAGGACGCGGTGGCCACCGAGGCCTACCTCGGCACCGCGCGCCAGCGCGTCTCGGTGCGGCGCTGGACGCGCCTGCTCGACTACGCCTTCCACGACGGCAGCAACGCGCGCGCCTGGATCGCGTTCGAGGCCGATGTCTCGGCCGACGGCATCACGCTGCCCGGCTGCGATCCGCCGACCGGCCTTTCCGGCACCCAGCTGTGGACCAG
>CAZYMF010000254.1:0-6337 GCA_964648215.1 uncultured Binatia bacterium (SeqCode)
AAATTGACTTTGGCGGTTTCAGTCGGTAGACCTGCGGCGTTTTGGCGAAGAGGTGAGCCGTGAGCATTCTCGTCGATCGCAACACGCGTGTGCTGACCCAGGGCATTACCGGCTCCACCGGTCAGTTCCATACCAAGGCGTGCAAGGAATATGGGACCCAGATGGTGGCGGGTGTGACCCCGGGAAAAGGGGGCACCGCTTTCGAGGGCATCCCGATCTTCAACACGGTGGAGCAGGCCGTCAAGACCACCGGTGCCAACGCCTCGGTGGTCTACGTGCCGCCGCCGTTTGCGGCCGATGCCATCATGGAGGCGGCGGACGCCGGTATCCCGCTGGTGATCTGCATCACCGAGGGCATCCCCGTGCTCGACATGGTGCGGGTGAAACGCTTTCTCGAGGGCCGCGCGACGCGCCTGATCGGTCCCAACTGCCCCGGGATCATCACCCCCGAGCAGTGCAAGATCGGCATCATGCCCGGGTACATTCACCAGGCGGGGAGCATCGGCGTGGTATCGCGCAGCGGCACGCTCACCTACGAGGCGGTCCACCAGCTCACGCAGCTCGGCCTCGGGCAGTCGACCTGCATCGGCATCGGCGGCGATCCGATCGTCGGCACCAGCCACATCGACGCCCTGGCGTTGTTCGAGGCCGATCCGGAAACCAAGGGCGTGGTCATGATCGGCGAGATCGGCGGCAGCGCCGAGGAGGCGGCCGCGGAGTTCGTGCGCGCCAAGATGACCAAGCCGGTGGTCGGCTTCATCGCCGGCCAGACGGCGCCGAAGGGCAAGCGCATGGGGCATGCCGGTGCCATCATCGCCGGCGGCAGCGGCAGCGCGGCCGACAAGATCCGCGCCTTCGAGGCTGCCGGCATCCGTGTCGCCAACAGCCCGGCGGAGCTGGGCTCCACCATGAAGGCGGCGTTGGCGTAGCGTTCGCGCCGTCGTAGCGAAGCTTGTTCACCACGATGCCGGCGCTGGATTCCCGCGCCGGCGATGCCGCCGGCCGGGGTACCGCCCCGGCTGAGCTCTCAGCAAGGGTTCATCATGATGGAACGTACACTGTCGATCATCAAGCCGGACGCCGTTCGCAAGCACGGCATCGGGCGGATCTTGGCCCGACTGGAGCAGGGCGGTCTGCGCGTCGTCGCGGCCCGCTTCATCCATATGACCGCCGAGCAGGCCAGCCGGTTCTACATCGTCCACAAGGACCGGCCTTTCTACGACAGCCTGACGCGTTTCATGTCGTCCGGACCGATCCTGGTCTCGGTCCTCGAAGGCGACAACGCCATCGCCCGCCATCGCGAGATCATGGGTGCGACCGATCCGGCGAAGGCCGCGGCGAACACCATCCGGCGTGACTTTGGCACCGACGTCGAGCAGAATGCCTGCCATGGCTCGGACGCCCCGGACACCGCACGCTGGGAGATCAGCTTCTTCTTTCGCCAGCTCGACATCCAGGAGTGAGCCGAGCTTGTCCGCGCCGGCGGTGGCTCTGCCCGCGGCGGTGCGGGCCTGGGCGGCGGGGCGGGGTCTGCCGAGGTACCGCGCGGAACAGATCCTGACCTGGATCTATCACCGCCGCGCCGCCGAGGTGGCGGCGATGACCGACGTGCCGCGCGCGCTGCGGGAGGAGTTTGCCGCATCCTTCGTGCTCCCCAGCCTGCGTCCCGAGACAGTCTCGCGCTCCGCCGACGGGACGCGCAAGCTGCTCTTTCGTCTCGCCGACGGCTACGCCATCGAGTCGGTTCTGATTCCCGAACCGCCGCGCTTGACCCTGTGCATCTCGTCGCAGGCGGGCTGCGGCATGGGATGCGCGTTCTGCGCCACGGCGCGGCTCGGCCTGCAGCGTCATCTGACGGCGGACGAGATCGTCGGGCAGGTGATCGCCGCCGAGGGCCGTCTCGAGGGGGCGGAGAGCATCTCCAACGTCGTCCTGATGGGCATGGGCGAGCCGCTGCACAACTACGACAACGTGGCGGCGGCGCTCGAGATCCTGTCCGCGCCCTGGGGGCTGGCGATCAGCGCTCGCCGCATCACCGTTTCCACCGTCGGCCTGCTGCCGCAGATGGACAGGCTGGTGCGCGAGACCAAGGTGAACCTGGCCGTGTCGCTCAGCGCCACCACCGACGAGGAGCGCGTACGGCTGATGCCGGTGAACAAGAGGTATCCGCTGGCCGCGCTGATGGCGCTGTGTCGCTCGCTGCCGATCGCGCAACGGCGGCGTATCACGTTCGAGTACGTGATGCTGGCCGGCCGCAACGATTCCCCGGCCGACGCCGCGCGGCTGGTGGCGCTGCTCCACGGCATTCGCGCCAAGGTCAATCTCATCCCCTTCAACCCGTTCCCGGCCGCCGGCGTCACGCGATCGAGCGACGCCGCCATCGAGGACTTTCGCCAGCGACTGCTGGCGGCGGGTGTTCTCGTCACGCTGCGGCGCAGCCGAGGTCAGGACATCGACGCCGCCTGCGGCCAGCTGGCGGCGCGACACGCGGAGGCGCCGGCCGCTGAATCCGTGGCGCCGGGCCCGCAAGCGCCGACGGCTTGCTGCTGAGCGCGTGCCGGGCGCTGCTGCGGGATGTCGACGGCATCGTCGCGCGCCGCGTCGAGGTTGAGTTTCCGGTGTCAACCCAGTACATGGTCGGCGGCGAGATTCTCGAGCCGGCGCGCCAGCTCACCGTCGAGACCGGGCCGCGGCTCGACCTGATTCGAGGATGACGAGAGTGACCACGGTTGGAGTGATCGGAGGCAGCGGACTGTACGAGCTGCCGGATTTGCAGGACGTCGAGGCGGTCCGCCTGACGACGCCGTTCGGCGACCCGTCCGACGAGTTCGTCTGCGGCACGCTGAACGGGGTTCGGCTGGCGTTTCTGCCGCGTCACGGACGCGGCCACCGTATTCTGCCGAGCGAGCTCAACTTCCGCGCCAACCTGTACGGGATGAAGCAGCTCGGGGTCGAGTACCTGATCAGCGTCGGCGCGGTCGGCAGCCTGCGGGAAGAGATCGCACCCGGCCACGTGGTCGTGCCCGACCAGTTCATCGACCGCACCAGCAAGCGGCCGAGCACGTTCTTCGGCAACGGCATCGTGGCACACGTGATGTTCGCCGATCCTTGCTGCCCCTTCCTCATGCGCGCCGTCACGGCGGCCACCCGCGCGGCCGGTGCGACGGTGCACGAGGGTGGTGCGTACCTGTGCATGGAGGGCCCGCAGTTCTCCACCCGGGCCGAGTCGGAGCTCTACCGCTCGTGGGGGGCGAGCGTGATCGGTATGACCAGCCTGCAGGAGGCCAAGCTGGCCCGCGAGGCCGAGATCTGCTTCGCCAGCCTCGCCCTGGTCACCGACTACGACTGTTGGAACCCGCACGCGGGCGACGTCGCCATCGACGAGATCCTGCGTGTACTCAACGCCAACGTGGCGCTGGCGCGGCGGGTGGTGGCGACCGCGGCCCGCCATCTTCCCGGCGAGCGCACGTGCGGCTGTGCCACGGCGCTCGAGAACGCCATCATCACCGATCGCTCGCGGATCCCGGCGCAGGCACGGGAGGATCTGCGGGTCATCATTGGACGCTATCTCGAAGACTAGCGGGGCCGCGACCCGTTCGGCGCTTCAGGCCCTCCCAGCAGAGCAGCGGAAAGGATATCGAAAGCATATGAGCATCGTCGTCGTCGGCTCCGTTTTCTTCGATACGGTCGAGACCCCGTTCGGCAAGGTCGAAGGCGTCATCGGCGGAGCCGCCACCTACTTTTCGGTTGCCGCCAGCTTCTTCACGCCGGTACAGATGGTGGCCACGGCGGGGGAGGACTTTCCCGCGGACGAGGTCGCTTTCCTGCAGTCCCGCGGCGTCGACCTGACCGGCCTCGAGCTGCAGCCGGGGCACACCGGGCGTTGGACCGGGCGCTACCACGAGGACATGAACATCCGCGACACGCTCGACCTTCAGCTCAACGTGTTCGCGGACTTTCAGCCGGTGCTGCCGGACAGCTATCGCGAGTCGCCGTACGTGTTCCTGGCCAACATCGATCCGCAGCTGCAACAGGGCGTGCTCGACCAGCTGCAGGCGCCGCGCGTGGTGGGCTGCGATACCATGAATCACTGGATCGCCTCGGCGCGGCCCGACGTCGAGAAGCTGCTCCGGCGGGTGGACATCCTCACCATCAACGACGAGGAGGCGCGACTGCTGAGCGGCGAGCGGAACATCGTCAAGGCGGCGCGCCGAATCCTCGAGATGGGCCCGAAGAGCGTGCTGATCAAGCGCGGCGAGTACGGCGTCATCCGCTTCGCGCCCGACTCGGTCTTCGCGGTGCCGGCCTTTCCCCTGGAGGAGGTCTTCGATCCGACCGGCGCGGGGGACACGTTCGCCGGCGGCTTCATGGGAGAGATCGCGCGTTCGGGCGATACCTCGGAGGCGGGCCTGCGCCGCGCCATCGTCTACGGCAGCGTCATGGCCTCGTTCTGCGTCGAGGACTTCAGCCTGGCGCGTCTGCGCAAGCTCAGCAACGACGACATCGAGCATCGCTATCGCCAGTTCGTCAGCCTCACCGACATCGACGGGATGTGAGCCCCGAGGTTTCATGATGGAGGAGGCGCCGGCGACCGCGAGTGTGGGTGTTTCGGTCGTCGTGCCGATCTACAACGAGGTCGAGAACGCGAGGCCGGTGCACGAGGAGCTGGTCGCGGTTCTCGATCGTTTGGACGTGGCGAGCGAGGTGATCTACGTCGACGACGGCAGCACGGACGGCAGCTTTGCCGTCTTGCAGCAGCTCCACGCCGCCGACGGGCGGGTGGCCGTCGTGCAGCTCAGCCGCAACTTCGGCCAGACCGCCGCGCTGGCGGCGGGGATCGCCAACGCGCGCGGCGACGTCGTCGTGCTGATGGACGGTGACGGCCAGAACGATCCGGCGGAGATCCCGCGCCTGCTCGACAAGCTCGGCGAGGGCAACGACCTGGTTGCGGGGTGGCGGGCGCAGCGCCAGGACCCGTTCTGGAGGCGGCGTGTCCCCTCGGTGGCGGCGAACTGGCTGATCGGCGTCATCACCGGAGTGCGCCTGCACGACTACGGCTGCACGCTCAAGGCGATGCGGGGCGACCTGGCCCGCGGACTGCGGCTGTACGGCGAGATGCACCGTTTCATCCCGGCGCTGGCGGCCGACCTCGGGGCGCGCATCGTCGAGATCCCGGTGAACCATCGGCCGCGCACGCGGGGGAAGTCGAAGTACGGCCTCTCGCGCACGGTGCGGGTGTTGCTCGATCTGGTCACGGTCAAGTTCCTGTCGAGCTACTCCACGCGCCCGATCCACATCTTCGGCGTGATCGGCTTGCTGTCCACCGTGATCGGGTTGGTCATCGTCGGTCTGCTGGGTTTCGAGCGGATCGTGTTCGGCATCGAGCTGGCTCGCCGGCCGCTGCTCTGGCTCGGTATTCTGCTCAGCATCATGGGGTTGCAGTTCATCACCATGGGGCTCCTGGGCGAGCTGTTGGTGCGCACCTACCACGAGTCGCAGGGCAAGCCGGTGTATCGGGTCGGCGCCGTGCTGGCGCGCCGGCGGGGGTGAGAGCAGCGCCGGGCGGTCGCGTTGACTTCCCCGCAGGCCGCGGCTATGAAGTCCGCGATATTCGGATGAATTTCGCTTGCTCGACGGGGTCTGGCTTGGCATCTTGCCGCCGGACCTTTTTTGTACCGGGGGAATAGGGGAGGCTCCGTGAAAGTCTGCGTCATTGGCACGGGCTACGTCGGTCTGGTGGCGGGCACGTGCTTTGCCGAAAGCGGGAACGACGTCGTCTGCGTCGACATCGACGAGGCCAAGATCGTCATGCTGCGCGAGGGCCAGGTGCCGATCTACGAGCCCGGGCTCGAGGAGCTGATCAAGCGCAATCTGGCGGAGAAGCGCCTCCGTTTTTCCACCGACTTGAACGACGCCGTGAAGCAGTCTCTGATCTGCTTCATCGCGGTCGGTACGCCTCCGGGCGAGGATGGCAGCGCCGACCTGCACGCCGTCATGCGCGTGGCGGCGGAGATCGCCGAGGCGATGAACGGCTACAAGGTCATCGTCAACAAGAGCACCGTCCCCGTCGGCACCGCCGACCGCGTGCGCCAGGTGGTGGCGTCGCGGACGCAGCACCCATTCGACGTGGTCTCGAACCCGGAGTTCCTCAAGGAAGGCGCGGCGGTCGAGGACTTCATGAAGCCCGACCGGGTCGTCATCGGCGGCAGCTCGGAGAAGGCAATCGAGCTGATGAAGGAGCTCTACGGCCCCTTCGTGCGCAACGAGCATCCGATCATCACCATGAGCGTTGCCAGCGCCGAGATGACCAAGTACGCCGCCAACGCCATGCTGGCCA
>CAZYMF010000255.1:0-6312 GCA_964648215.1 uncultured Binatia bacterium (SeqCode)
TCGAGAATCATCGTGTTGTCGCTGCTGCGGCCGTCGACGCCTTTCGGGGCGTCGAGCTTGTAGGAACGGTCGAGACGGATGCCGGCAATCTGCTCGACGATGTCGACGAGGTCGTTGATGGTCACCGTCTCGCTCGAGCCGAGGTTGATCGGCTCTCCGACGTCGCTCTGCATCAGTCGCCCGATCCCCTCGACGCAGTCGTCGATGTAGGTGAACGAGCGCCCCTGCCGCCCGTCGCCCCAGATCTCGATGCGGTGATCGCCCCTGACTTTCGCCGCGATCACCTTGCGACAGATCGCCGCCGGCGCCTTCTCGCGCCCCCCGTCCCAGGTGCCGTGCGGGCCGTAGACGTTGTGCAGGCGCGCCACTCGGGTCTGCAAGTCGAAGTCTTCCGAGAAGTGCCGGCACATGCGCTCCGAGAACAGCTTCTCCCAGCCGTAGCCGTCCTCCGGCATGGCCGGGTACGCGTCTTCCTCGCGTAGCGGCGTCACCTCGTAGCCGCGCTGCTTCTCGGTGTTGTACACGCAGGCCGACGACGCGTAGAAGTAGCGCCGCGCGCCGTGCTCGCGCGCGGCCGCCAGCATGTGGGTGTTGATCAGGACGCTCAGCATGCACAGGGCCTTGTTGCTCTCGATGAAGCCCATCCCGCCCATGTCGCAGGCGAGCTGGTAGACGTCGCCTACGCCCGCGCACGCCTCCAGGCAGTGCTCTCGCCGGCGCAGGTCGAGCTGGCGGTTGTCGACGTCGTCGAAGCGTTGGTACCAGGCGCTCGCGGGCTTGATGTCGATGGCGCGAAGAGGGCCTGCCCCCCGGCGGCGCAGCGCGGCCACCAGCGCGCCGCCGATGAATCCGCCGGCGCCGGTAACCACGGTCACGGAGTCGGCCATGGCGCGACATATCGCAACAAATCACGGCCGTTGCAAAGCAGGCTCGACCGGGCTCGGATTGGGCGGCGGAATCGTCCGCTTTGCATACGGCGGTGTCTCGGGTAGCGTGCGGCGAGAGCCACACATGATCATCGAAGCCAGATCCGTGTCGAAGCGTTTCGGCGACCGTGTCGCCGTCGACGGCCTCGACCTCGACGTGCCGTCCGGCATCTGCTTCGGTCTGCTCGGGCCCAACGGCGCCGGGAAGACCACCACGCTGCGCATGATCTACGGCGTCACCAGGCCGACCAGCGGCAGCATCCGGGTCTTCGGCATCGACATCGCCGACGAGCCGCGCGCGGTGCGTGCGCGCCTGGGGGTCACCCTGCAGCAGAACGTCATGATCGAGGTGCTGTCGCCGGCGGAGAACCTGCGCGTCTTCGGGCGCTATCACCTGCTGCGCGAGCCCGAGCTGTCGCAGCGCGTCGAGCAGTTGATCGACTTTCTCGAGCTGCGCTCGCACGCCAACGTGCCGGTGCGGGAGCTCTCGGGCGGCTTTCAGCGCCGGCTTGCCATTGCCCTGTCGCTGATGAACGGGCCCGAGCTGCTGATTCTCGACGAGCCGACCACCGGCCTCGATCCCGCCGTGCGGCTGGCCCTGTGGGCGCGCGTGCGCGCGCTGCGGGCGGGGGGCACGACGATCCTGCTGACGACGCACTACATGGACGAGGCGCAGCGGCTGTGCGATCGGGTGGCGATCATGGCCGAGGGCAAGGTCATCGGCGAAGGCGAGCCCGAGGATCTGATCATCAGCCACCTCGCGCCCGAGGCGGTGGAGTTCGACTGCAGCCCGCGCGAGGAGGCGGCGCTGCTCGACGGCTTTCCCGTTCGGCACCGCGTTCGCGCCGGCAATAGGCTGATGCTCTATCTCGACGACGCCACGACGCTGGCCGAGCACATCCGCCAGAACGACCGCGGCGACCGCCGCACGCTGATGGTGCGGCCGACCAACCTGGAAGACGTGTTTCTGTCGCTCACCGGCACCACCCTGGAGGGGGGAGCATGAGCGTGTCGCTGCCGCACGCCCTGTCCGTCTGGCGCCGCAACGCGTCGATGTACCGCCGCACCTGGATGTGGAACATCCTGCCCAACTTCTTCGAGCCGGTGCTCTACCTGCTGGCCATCGGCATCGGCGTCGGCGCCTACATCAATCAGATGGGCGGCCTGTCCTACGCGGCCTTTCTCGCCCCCGGTCTGGTGTGCGTGGCGGCGATGAACGGCGCCAGCTTCGAGGTGACGTACAACATCTACGTGCGCATGAACTTCGAGAAGGCGTACGACGCGATGCTGACCACGCCGGTGGAGCCCGACGACGTGCTGGCCGGCGAGATCCTGTGGGCGTTGACGCGCTCGTGCATCTACGGCGGCTGCTTCTTCGTCGTCATCGTGCTCTGGGGGCTGGCGCCGCTGCCGTCGGCGCTGCTGGGCATCGCCGTCATTCCGCTCGCCGGCCTGCTGTTCGCGGCCATCGGCATCGCCTTCTCCATGCAGATCCAGACGCTCGATGTCTTCAGCTTCTACTTCACGCTGTTTCTCACGCCTTTGTTCCTGTTCTCCGACGTGTTCTTTCCGCTCAAGGATCGCCTCTCCGGCGCCTGGCTGTGGGTGGCCGAGCTGCTGCCGTTGCTGCACCCGGTGCGGTTGATGCGAATCGCCTTCCGCGGCGAGCCGTCACCGATCGTGGTGTGGGACGTCGTCTACATTCTCGTCCTGTCGGCGTTGCTGCTCGCCTGGGCGCGCCGCAGCGTGCGCCGGCGGCTGACGAGCTGAGCCGAAGACGACTCGTCGGGAAACGGCGGCATGGCCGGCGGCGCCATCGCAGGGGTGTGGGATCGCGATCATCGCGGGCTCACGCTCGGGCTGCTGCTGACCGTGTCGATGACCGCGCTCGAGGCGCTGGCCGTGGCCACGGTGTTGCCGGCGGCGGTGACGGACATCGGCGGGCTGGCGGCGTACGGTTGGGCGTTCAGCGGCTTCATGCTCAGCAACCTGCTCGGCATCATCGTGGGCGGGCAGGCGGCCGATCGCCACGGGCCCGTGCAGCCGTTCGTCCTCGGCGGCGTCTGCTTCGGCCTCGGCCTGCTGGTGGCGGGGCTCGCTCCCGCCATGCTGATCCTCGTCGCCGGCCGGGTGGCACAGGGCTTCGGCGCCGGGGCGATCTCCTCGGTGGCGTACGTGGCCATCGGTCGCGGCTATGCCAGCCCCCTGCGGCCGCGGATGCTGGCGCTGATCTCCAGCGCCTGGGTGATGCCGGGGCTGATCGGACCGGCGCTGGCCGGCGGCGTGGCGGACCACTGGAGCTGGCGCTGGGTCTTTCTCGGCCTGGTGCCGCCCACGGCGGCGGCGGTGGCCCTGTCGGTTCCGTCGCTGCGGCGTCTGGCCCCGGTCGGCGGAGGTGAGAGTGATCGGACGCTGACCGCGCTTCGTCTGGCGGCCGGCGCGGGGCTGCTCTTGTTCGGCGTCGGCAGTCGGTCGGTGTTCGTTGCCGTGTTGTTGGTCGCGGCCGGCCTGGCGCTGGGGCTGCCGGCGTTCCGCCGCTTGGCTCTGGACGACACCCGGCGCTTCCATCCGTCGCTGCCATGGGCCGTCGCCACGGTCGGTTTGTTCAGCTGCGCCTTCTTCGGCGCCGAGGCGTTCCTGCCGCTGTCGCTGACGCAGCTACGCGGCCAGCCGGCGACAGTCGCCGGGCTGGTGCTCACGGGCGCGACGCTGACGTGGACCGGAGGCGCCTGGCTGCAGGCGCGCCTGGCGGCGGGCGGGCGCCGTCGCGTGCTGGTGACCGGTGGCTTGCTGGTGATGCTCGTAGGGATCGCCGGGACGACGAGCGTGGTGGTTCCAGGAGTATCGGTGCTGGTGCCCTTGGCGACGTGGGCGCTGACCGGTCTCGGCATCGGGCTGGCGTACGCGACGACCACGCTGGTGGTGCTCGAGGCGGCACCGGAGAGCGGCCAGGGACAGGCGTCGGCGGCGCTGCAACTCGCCAACGTGCTCGGCATCGCCCTCGGCACGGGCGTGGGCGGAGCACTGGTGGCGATCGCCAGCCCGACCGGTCAGCCGTCGCGGCTCGGCATC
Source organism: uncultured Binatia bacterium (SeqCode) (assembly GCA_964648215.1). Lineage (GTDB taxonomy): Bacteria > Desulfobacterota > Binatia > HRBIN30 > JACQVA1 > CAZYMF01. Next base: position 3,999 of record CAZYMF010000255.1, read on the forward strand.
GCCGGCGTCGATCTCGTCATGACGGTCGCCGCCGCTCTCGCGGTAGTTGCGGCGCAGGCACTACCGCTGCGAGCGCCGCGGCCGTTTGCCAGCCACGCGAAGAGCCCTGCGGCCCCAACCCCCGCGGTTGCCCTCCCGCCGTAGGGTTGCCGCGGGGCTCGGCCGTCGCCTCAGCCCCGAGCCCTGGCTGTCAGCTCGCTGATCGCTTCGATCAGACGCGGCCACAGCGGGCGCGGCATGTCGTGGCCCATGCCCTCGATCTGCAGCAACGAGGCGCCGGGGATCGCCTCGGCGGTGTCGATGCCGCCGGCGAGGGGGACCAGAGGGTCGTCGACGCCGTGGATCACCAGCGCCGGCACTCGAACCTGGCGCAGCGCTTCCTTGCGGCTGCCGGAGGCGAGAATGGCGACCATCTGCCGCATCACGCCGGCGGGGTGGTAGCAGCGGTCGTAGGAACGGGCGGCGCGGTCGCGGATGCGTTCCTCTTCGAAAGGAAACCCCGGGCTGCCGATGGTGCGAAACACTTCGACGCTGCGGGCGATGTTGCCGTCGCGGTCGGCCGGGGGCGGGGTGAGCAGGGCGCCCATCGCTTCGGGCCTGGCCGGCGGCAGGTCGGGGTTGCCGGTGGTCGACATGATCGAGGTGAGCGTGAGCACGCGCTCGGGGTGCTCGATGGCTACCGTCTGCGCAATCATGCCGCCCATCGAGGCGCCGACGATGTGCGCCTTGTCGATGCCGAGGGCGCCCAGCAGCCCGGCCGCGTCGGCGGCCATGTCGCTCAGCTTGTACGGTGCGGTGACCGGTTGGCGCGTCATCGAGGCGGTGACGGCGGCCATCACGTCGGGAACGCCGCCGTCATCGCACTTGGTCGACAGACCGACGTCGCGATTGTCGAAACGGATCACGCGATGGCCGCGGGCGGCGAGCTGCTCGCAGAACTGCTCGTCCCAGAGAATCATCTGGGCGCCGAGCCCCATGATCAGCAGCAGCGGCTTGTCATCGGGCTTTCCAAAGACCTCGTACTCGATGTCGATTCCGTTGGCGTGTGCGATGGGCATGGCCTCATGCCATACGGGGCGGAAACCCAAAAGACAAGCTGAAAGTGAAAAGTGGAAAGCGAAAAGCCGGAGTCGATTTCGTTTCCGGCTTTTCGCTTTCAGCTTTGAGCTTTTCGCTTCTACGCCGCCTCGTAGCGGCTGACGGCGGGCTCGACGCGCAGGGTCATCCCCTCCCGGGCCACGAGCGTGTGGGAGAACAGGGAGCGAGCGGCTTCCTCGATTGCCTCCACGGACCGGTCGTCGTGGTTGGGGTCGTGGTGGAACAGGACGAGCTGCTTCACCCCTGCCTCGCGGGCGACGTGGCAGGCGGTGTCGTAGGTGGAGTGTCCCCAGCCTTTGCGACCGGAGTGGTGGTACTGATCCTCGGTGTACTGCGCGTCGTGGATGAGCAGGTCGGCGCCGCGGGCGAGCTCGAGCACCCCGGGGTCGAAGGGGTTGCCCTCGTGCGGCTCGGTGTCGGTGGCCAGGACCACGCTCGCGCCTCCCGCGGTGAGACGATAGCCGAGGCAGGGCTGCGGATGGTTGAGAATGCCGGTGCGGACGGAGATCGGGCCGACCCGGATCTCGTCACCGGGCCGGAGGTGACGGAAGTGCAGGTGCGCTCGCAGCACATCCAGGGTGACCGGGAAGTGCGGCGGCTGCATCTGCCGCGCAAAGGCGGCCTCGACGTCCCCGTCGTGCTCGCCCGGCCCGTAGAGAGTCAGATGATTCCCCGCCTGGTAGGCAGGGGCGAAGAACGGGAATCCCTGGATGTGATCCCAATGGAAGTGGGTGAGCAGGAAGGTCGCCCGCAGCGGGCCCGCGAGCGTCTGCGCAAGAGGCATCAGGCCGGTGCCGGCGTCGAGGATGACGAGCTCGTTGGCGGCGCGGACCTCGATGCAGGTCGTGTTCCCGCCCACGCGCGCGAAGGCCGCCCCGCTGGTGGCGATGCTGCCGCGCACGCCCCAGAAGCGGACGCTCAGCCCGGCGGTACCGTTGCCGTTGGCAGTCTGTTCGGGCATCGGCCAAGGAGTCTTTGCAAGGCACCCGCCACACCGTCCCCTCATACTTTTGCGTGAGGGGAAAACTCGCGGTGAGCCCCGTCTGCGTCACGAAATTGGCCCGTGAGACACATTGCGCCCTGACACGGCGCGTCCGGGATGGGCATGGGGCGGAGCCTGTCCAGTATGCAGACGTCCAGAACGACAAGGGGCGGAGATCGCTCTCCGCCCCTTCGTGGAACCAGTTGGACCGCGACGGTTGCGCGCGGCCTACGA
>CAZYMF010000256.1:0-6274 GCA_964648215.1 uncultured Binatia bacterium (SeqCode)
GGATGGATTGCCGCCGGGCCTCCTTTTCCCGCACGCGCCGCTGCGCCCTGGCGCTGCGCAAGTGGGAAACGCGATCGGTGGCAGCTGACTGATTCATCATATTATGACTAATCGTTCAATTACTGACCGAGCGTCTAGCAAATTTCCGAGGCGCCTGTCAACCGGCACTCGCGAGCACCTTGTCCGGGCAGGTGGACTCGGGATGCCGGCTCGCCGGGGCGTTCAGCGTGGCCGCTGGAGGGCAAGCCCGGCGCGGACGTAGAGACTCATGATCACCGAGTGAATACGATCATGGTCGGGGATGTGCCGCGAAAGACCGGAGGTGGCCCGTTCACGGCATCGGGTGCTCGATCTCGTTCGCCTGCGGAACGAGCCGTTGGTAGACGCTCTGCGGCACTTGGGATTGCCAATGGCCGGATGCCTTGGCGTAGCCGACCACGCCGAGAAAGAGCAGCGCGACTCCCGCCGCCAGCGCCCAGGTGGGGATGGCGTGGCCGGTCGCTCTCGACGGCACGACCCGGGGCAACGACATTTCGAGCGCACCTTCCACCGGGCAGACTGCAACACACGCCAGGCAAGCCGTGCACTCGGCGGAGCGAACGGTCTGCAGCCGATCGACCGGCAGCGCGGCCGGGCAGACTTTGACGCATTTGGCGCAATCGATGCAGGCGTTGCCGTCGCGTTGGATGCTCAGAGGGCTGGGCAGCGACACCAACCCCAGCAGTGCTCCGTAGGGGCAGAGGTAGCGGCACCAGAAATCCTGCACCAGCAGCGATGCCAGAACCAGCACGGCGATCACGGTCACGCCGGTCGTGCCGAGGAAGCGAAAGAAGTTGAGCATCCGAACATCGGCGATCACGCCGTAGGGAGAGCGCATGAAGCCGTCGATGGTCTGTGCCGACATTCCGGCGACGGCCCACAGGAAGAACCCGAGCAGGAGATACTTGAGCCCGCGCAGGGGAACATCGAGCCACCGCGGTGGGCGCAGGCTGCGCCCGAAAAGTCTGCGGCCACTGCGCCACAGGGCCTCCGAGAGCGTTCCGATCGGACAGAGCCAGCTACAGAACGCCTTGCGGAACAGCCACGCCATCGCGAGGAACGCCAGCAGCAGGAAGAAGGCCGCGGGGTGGATCGCCGGCACGCGGCCCGTCAGCGCCCAGTATCTCAGGTTCATCAGCCCGGCGATCGGCAGCCAGCCCTCGACGCCGGCGGGATGCGCCGCCGAGAGAGTGGCGCCCGGGGTCGAGAGCTGTTTCACCCAGAGGTAGAGCTCGCCGCCGAGAACGACGTTGAGCAGCAGGAAGGCGATCTGGAAGGCATGGCGCACGCGCTGTGAGTGGTCTGCGGCCCGGCGCCGCAGCGGCTTCTTCCGCGGCTTGGCCGCCGGCCGGGAGCTGTGCGCCACGCTCTCCATCACGCCTCCTCTGTGTCAGCTTAGAGGACGTCGGCACCGGGTCGTATGATCCCCATCATACGCGGTCGTTCGACGGGGAAAATGAAAGTGGGCGTCGGCGCGATCGGTCGCTTGCCACCACGGCCTATCCGGCGGCCGCCAGCCCGCCCTTGAAGCGTTGCATCAGGAGCGCCAGCAGCGCCATCTGGTACACCACGCCGACGGAGGCATAGATCCAGGCGTACGGTTCACCGGAGTAGAGCACCCAGAGGAGCTTGGCGGCCCAGTAGTGCGGCACTATCGCAAACGCCAGCTGCCATCGCGAGGCCACGAAGTAGGCGAAAAGGGTCGCCCAGATGAGCGCGCCGCTGCCCTTTACCAGAGCGAACGCCTGCACCTTGTTTTTCGCGAAGGCGGCTAGAAAGACCGCGTACAGCGGCGCCAGCAATGCCGCGCAGATCGACACCAGCGCCAGCGCAGCAACCTCCACCTCGATCAACCCGGCCACGCGAACCGCGACGAATGTCATGACCACGCTCAGGATGACCGGCACAACGACACGGTAGGCCAGGTAGCTCTGCAACGTCAGCGGCGTGACCCGCAACGCGCTCAGGGTGTGGTCGTCGCGCTGGTCCACGAGCAAGAGGACCGACGCCAGCAGGATTCCCAGCGTCATCGGGACGACGGCGAACTGCACGCCGACGGCAAATGCCACCAGGAGCAGGTTTCCGACCAACGGCGCAGTCGTCATTCCCGACCGCCGCCGGCCGCGGGCCCCGAAACGCTCGACGTTTCGCCCACCGCGCTCATCACGTTGGCTCCTTCCCCGACCTACGCCGCTGACGACGCTTTGGCGACCATACGGACAACCACACGCCCACATGCACCGCCGCGATTGTCAACGGCAAGCGCGGGGACTAGCTATGTCCTCATGGCACGCCTACAGACCACCCTGCTGCTCGTGTGCGCCCTGGCGGGCGCCCCGCTCGTGGCGCCGGCAGCGCCGCTGATTCTGAACGAGTACAACGGCGTTGGGCCGACGAACCTGCTCGACGACGGCGACCGGGTCGATCCGTTCTTCGGACCGGTCATGGGAAACGGCGGCGATTGGTTCGAGCTGGTCGTCGTCGCCGACCACCTGGACATCCGCGGTTGGCAGGTTGTCGTCGGTGACGACGGCGGCGCGTCGACGGCGACGGTCACCTTCGCGGACCAGCCCCTGCTCTCCGACCTACGGGCGGGCACCATCATCACGATCGCGGAGGAGGTCCCTGACGACGCGAGTTACGATCCCGCCGGCGGCGACTGGTGGATCAACCTCCAGGCCGGCACCGCCGGCTCGGGGACGTACGTCAGCGCCACCGACTTCTCGGTGTCGAACAACGACACCACGATCGAGATCCGCACCGGTGACGGCGGGCACATCTTCGGTCCCGCCGGAGAAGCGATCAGCGACGTCGGGGTGAACAGCCGCGAGATCTTCAAGCTGGAGACCGCCCCGTCGGCGCTGATCACCCCCAGCTCCGACGCCTACAACGATGGATCGAGCAGCACCTTCGGCGCTCCCAATGTGTTCGATGGCGGCACGGCCACCCAGGACTTCTCCGCCTTGCGTTCCGGGCCGTCGCCCGAAGACCAGGATTTCGACGGCGTGCGCGACTGTGAGGACACCTGCCCCGAAGCCTACAACCCTACTCAGCGCGATACGGACGGCGACGGCTTCGGCGATGCCTGCGATCCGGATCAGGGGAGCGAGCCCGGTCCCGGTCTGCCGCCGGAAGGATGCTCCGAGGTCGATCTGTTCGATCCCAACCGCCTACTCGACGTCGAGCTCCACATGACGCAAGCCAACTGGGACGCCTTGCGCCATCAAGGGCGGCCGTTGCTGGACGGGCTCGGCGGAGACTGCATGGCCGGTCCCCCGGCCAGCCCCTTCGACTGGTTCGAGGCCGACGTCACCATCGAGGGCCAGACGCGCGCCACCATCGGCGTACGCAAGAAAGGTTTCGTGGGCTCACTCGACGCCGAGCGCCCGTCGGTCAAGCTGCGCTTCTCCCGTTTCGTCAGCACGCAGCGGATCTTCGGCCTCGACCGCATGACCCTCAACAACGCCAAGCAGGATCCGGCGCGCATCAAGCAGTGCCTCGGCTATGAGCTCTTTGCCGCCGCCGGCGTCCACGCCTCGCGTTGCAACTTCGCCCACGTCAAGGTGCTGACGGAGAATCACTCCTACGACCTCGGCATCTACGCCAACGTGGAGGACATCAACTCGCCTCTCCTTCAGCGCACCTTCGGCAACAGCGGCGGAAACCACTACGAAGGTGCCGTGGGCGCCGACTTCCGGCCCCGCTCGCTGCCGATCTTCGAGAAAAAGAACAACGAGGACACCAACGACGGCAGCGACGTACGGGCCGTTGCCGAGGTGCTCGGCCGCGTCTCCGACGACGAGCTGTTCACTGCCCTCGATCCGCTCGTGGGCCTCGACGCCTACTACACCTTCTGGGCGATGGAGGGGCTCATCGGTCACTGGGACGGCTACGCCGGCGACACCAACAACTACCATATCTACCACGACGCCGTCGACGGACGCTTCTACTTCCTCCCGTGGGGCATCGACGACATTCTCGGGCGAGGCAACCCGTTGATGGGCGAGGGACCCGTCTCGCCGCTGGTATGGGCACGCGGCAAGCTGGCTCGCCGCCTCTATCTCTACCCGGAGGGGGCGCAGCGCTACCAGCAGAAGCTGCAGACGCTCCTCGACACCGTGTGGAACGAACCGGCGATCCTGGCGGAGATCGATCGGATGCAGGCGCTCATTGCGCCGGTGACCGGCGACTTGAGCGAGTTCATCGATCCGATCCGGACCTTTGTCAGTGGACGCCGGCAAAAGTTCGCGACCGATTTCGGCCAGGGGCCGCCACCCTGGACGGAGCAGCTTTCCGACGGCTTCTGCCTCGATCCAGTGGGTGATCTGGGGCTGAAGTTCTCCACCACCTGGGCGGAGGTCGTGCCGCAGTTCCCGACCACTCTGGGCATCCAGGAGCTCACCGGCTCCCTGTACGGCGTCGATCTCTCCACTCTCGGTGGCATCCAGTTCTTGGTGGCAGGCGGGGGCGACACGCCCGATTTCGCGGGTCGCGGGCTCTTTCGCCTCGTCGTTCAGCTCGGCGGGCAGCTCTACGTCATGCAGGTGAACGTGTCGCCGACCGACGTCGTCCCCAGTGCGCTCATTCCGATCGACAGCGATCTCAGCAATGCGTTCCTGGTTCTCGACGCCCAGCAGCAACCGATCTTTCTCGGTGCGCTCGCCGCCGGCGAGCTGCGGCTCGACGTCCAGAACGCCTCGACCGTTCCGGGTCAACCCATCGTCGGCGAGCTGGACGCGACGATCACGCAGTTCGGTCCCGCACCAGGCTCCTGCGCCGGCGATTGCGATCGCGACCAGCGCGTCACGGCCGCCGACCTAGTCGGCGCGATGCGCAGCGCGCCGGGAGGCGACGCACTGAATCAGTGCCTGCCCATCGATCGCGACGAGGACTTCGCCGTGAGCGCCGGCGAGATCGCTCAGGCCATTGGCCTGGTGTTCGGTCGCTGCCCGGGATTCGAGCTGTCCACGCTGGCCCCCTCGTAGCGACCGGGGGGCCTTGGGGACCCCGGAAGTGGAAATCGCGGTGGCCGGGGATATCACGTAGCTCAGGAGAGGGATGCCCCTGCGCCCCGCGGGCCCGCTTTCACCGCCCGTTTGCCCAGCAGATTCAGCTTGAACCGCCTTACCGTTTCCGGAGACACGGTCTCGCCCTGCGGGCCTCGAAAGTAGAGCGCATCGAACGGGCACTGCACGATACAGGCGCCGCATTGCACGCACTGCGCCGCTCCCGGCAAAGCCGCCAGGCGACGGGTATGGTCCACGACGAAGACGTCGACCGGGCACACCTGCTCGCAGAAGGCGGCGCCCTGGCATCGTTCCGCGTCGAGCGTGATGCGCAGCAGCCGGTCCTCGTGCAGTCCGCTCTTGTACACCGGGGTGCTGCCGGTGAGGTCGAGGCTCAAGAGCAGGAGGACGACCAACGAGCTCGACCCCCAACGAAGCATGGCGGGCCACAACGGGACATGAGCGACGGCGGCGTAGGCGGCGATGCCGGCCAGGAACAGGCCCCAGAGGATCAGTAGAACGCCGCGCGGACCGAAGTCGAACAAGATGAAGCCGACGCGCTTTCGTTCCTGACGAAGGTGCTGCTCGTAGAGCGGAAAGCTCAGGAAGAGAGCGAGCGACAAGGCCCACACCAGGCCGGCAAGCGGCAGCACGCCCGCCTTCCATACCGGCAGAACCAGGAGCGCCAACAGGGAGATGGGAAACGCCCAGGCTATGGCCATCTCCACCCTCTGCGGCCACGGGAAGGTCACCGTGCGCATGGCGCGGCTGGCCGCGAAACCGTTGCCGAGGAAGGCGGGCAAGGCGTCGGCGCGCACCGGTCCCCAGACGACTCTCCAGCCCGTCCGGTGCTGGACGACCTTGCCGTCGATCCCGGTGGCGGCAAGCTGCGGCAGGACGACCTGGCGGTGAGCCACGCGGTTCTCGATGCCGCTCGCCTTCAGCACCGTCACCACCTCGTGATCGGTGAGCAGGCCGCCGGTGGCAGCGCACCACACGTTGACGCCCCGACTATTGGCGACGAGCAGGTAGGCGTCGATACCGGCGAGCGCCCGCTTCACCCGCTCCACGGTGAGCCGGAAGTTGCCGGTCAGCAGAACCGGCGAGCCGCGGCCGGGGTGACCGATCTCGATCAAGCCGGTGCGGCACGGGAAGGGCAGTACGCGCAACAGCGTCTCGACGACGTCGATCCACAGGTAACGAAGAGTCATCAGCGCGACCCTTCGTCA
>CAZYMF010000257.1:0-6254 GCA_964648215.1 uncultured Binatia bacterium (SeqCode)
ATGACGACGGAGTCGCGCCTCAGCAAGGCCGTCGCGGCCCTGCGCTCTCTCGAGGTCGGGAAGGGTCTGGACGATCCCGATCTGCCCTACGCGGAAGTGCTGTGCCACGCCGACGAGTACCTGGGTTCGTTCGCGTCGCTGCCGGCGCCGCTGCGGGCTCAGCTGCTTGAGCTCTACGACGAGCAGGAGGCGGTGCGGACCCTCGCCCGCGGGGCCCTGTCACGGGGGCTGCTGCGAGCGGGCACCCTGCTCGGGCGAGCGCTCTATCGCGGCGAGCGTTGGGGGGCTGGCCTCGAGAGCCGCGTTTCGGGACCCTCGGCGGCGCGCGCGGAGGCGTTGCGACAGCTCCTCCGGCGCACGGCGCGCCAGTCGACCCATCTGCCGTTCGCGCTGCGGCGATGGTTGCATCGCGTCGCGGCGAAGGCTCGTTTGCGGCTCGGCCACACCGACCTGGTGACGCTGCTGTCCGCGCGCGGCTTCGACACGCGCGCGCTCGGCTTCGAGTACCTGGAGGGCCTGCGTCAGATCCGTGGCTGCGAGGCGGTGCTCAAGCGCGGCACGGTGACGTACACGCAGTTGATCGGGCTGGACTTCATCCTGTCGGGCGGCAGCTACTGGTTTCTCGAGGCGAATTTCAATCCGTCCTTGATGGACGCGCGCTTGGCTCTCTATCCGCCGGGGGAGGACCCGTGGGTGGGTCGTCTGATCGAGTGCGCACTGCAGCGAGGATTGCGACGTCTGGTCGTGTACGGGTACCGGCCCTTCAGCCCGGCGCACGCCGAGGCGCTGATCGACGGCGGGCGCCGCAGCGGGGTCGCGGTGCACATCATCGACGACTCGTTCTCCAGCCGGAGCGCCGGACACGAGCGGGCCTGGTTGATGCAGAACGGGGCCATGCCCGGGGCCTTGGTGGTGCGCGCCAAAGGATTCGACGTGCTCTTCGATCGCGCCCTGCTGTCGAAGCAACAGACCCGACGGGTCCTCGAGCAGGAACGGGCCGTGTGGCGAGATTCGGCGGTTGAGCTGCCGCGCCTGCTGGCGCCGGGGGCTCCGGTGGAGTCCTACCAGCCCGATTCTCGCTACCCGAACCTGGTGGGCAAGATCGACGGGCTCGATCGCGGAGCCGGCGTCTTCTTCTACAAGTTGCCGGTCGTTCCGCAGGCACCGGGCGGGGGGGCGAGCTATTTCGAAGAGTACCGCGTCCCCGATCCTTGTGGCCATCGCGTTTCGCGCGGGCAGTCTTTACCTCTGGAGGGCGGCGAGCACGCCTGGAAGATTCGCAGCTACGCACTGCTGACGCCGGAGGGGGTCGAATACCTGTCCTCCATCAAGGTGATTTCGGAACGGCCGGTACCGGGCGTCCTGCCCGAGGGACGGGTCGAGCCGAAGAGCATCTTCCTGGCGACCATCAATGAGGGCGGCGTGTACAGCGCGTTGACCGCCGCCGAAGACGCCGAGTGCAGCCGCGCGGTGCAGGCGGTGGGAGAAGCCTTGCTCGCCTGGTTGAAGCGCAAGTATGCCAGCGACGCCGTGGACGGGGAATCGAGGCTCTAGCGGAATGAGCGACAAGCCGGACACGGTCGAGCGGGTGGGCGAGGTCGCCCCGGCGGGTGAGGTGGCGAAGCCGCGACGGACCGTCGTCCAGGACGGCAGCTTGTTGCGAGACGTGTTCGGAACCTACGGCACCCGGGTCGTCAATATCGGCCTCAGCATGATCACCGGCATCATCACGGCGCGGATGCTGGGGCCACACAACCGCGGCATTTTCGCGCTCGTCTACCTGTTTGCCTCGACCGTGGTCACCTTTGGCAAGCTGGGGCTGTCGCAGGCAAACGTCTACAGCATCCGCCGGCACCAGATTCCACCCGAGCGGGTCGCCTCCAATGCGCTGTTCGTGGCCCTGGCTCTCGGTGCCGTATTCGCCTCGACGGTGTGGTTCTTTCGCGCGCACCTGTTGTCCACGTTTCTGCGCGGGGTGCCGGTGTGGGCGGTGGTGGCCGCGTTGCCGCTCATCCCGGTGCTCCTGTTCGAGAGCTACTTCAACGCGATCATCCAAGCTCTCGGGCAGTTCAGCCTGTACAATCGACGGCTGATGATCGGCACGGCGTCTCTCGTCGCCGGTATGTTCGTGTTCCTGGTGGTGATTCGCGGTGGCCTGGAGGCAGCGATCCTGGTGGTCGTGTTGAACCCCATCGTGATGGACACGTGGCTGCTGGTGACCGTCTGGCGCATGCTGCACATGAGGCTGCGTCTCGACTTCGGCCTGCTGCGGCGCGAGCTGCGCTTCGGCGTCAAATCCCACGTGCAGGTGCTGGCGCAGCATCTGCATCTGCGTGCCGACGTCTACCTCGTGGCGTATTTTCTCAATCCCTCGGAGGTGGCGTTCTACGTCTTGGCGGTGCGGCTGGCGGAGTTCATGCTCGACATCCCGCGCTCGGTGGGGATGGTGCTGTACCCGCGCCTGGCCTCGCTCGACGACCGGGAGATGTATCGGCTGGCGGCGCAGGGGTGCCGACGAACCCTGCTGGTGACGAGTAGCGCCGCGATCGCCATCAGCCTCATCGGCCCGCTGCTGATCGTCCTGTGGTACGGGCATGCCTACGCCCCGGCGGCCAAGCCCCTGCCGTTCATCGCCATGGGGATCGTCATGATGTCGATCCTCGTGCTGTTGACCCAGACCTTCACCAGCCGCGGCAAGCAGCAGGTCAACATCGTCGTCGGCTTCGTCGCTCTGATCGGCAACCTCGGTCTGAACGTCGTTCTCATCCCGGCCATGGGAATCGTTGGCGCCGCTCTGGCGAGCGCCATTTCCTACTCGGTTGCGGCCTGTCTGCTCATCGTCCTGTTCGTGCGCGCGTCCAAGCTCTCGGTTGCGGAAGTGCTGCTTCCGCGGCGCGATGATTTTCGCTTTTTCGCCAGCTTGGTGAGCCGCGCGACCCAGCGCGGGAGGCAGTTGGCCCTGCGCTGGGCCGCCTGAGGCGTATGGCCGGCGCGAACAGGGGGGACGGCTTGGAGGCGAGTGTCGGGGCGATGTTTCCAGAGCAGTCGGGCCGGGAGGGCCTCGGCCTTCTGGGCCGCGGCCGCGAGTACGTCAAGAGCCGAGGGCTGCGGGCAACGCTGCAGCGCCTGTGGCAACTGCTCGTGTACAGCCGCGAGCACTACGTGCTGGTATACAAGTCGATGGAGGCCGAGATACCGCACGTCGTTGCCCGCGTCGCCGGCACCATCCGGTTGGCGGCGCCCGCCGACCTCGATCGGTTGGCGGCGTTCTCGCATCACTACACCGGGGAACAGTTCCGGCGCTGGATCGATCAAGGTCGCTGCTTGTACGTTTTCGAGTACGAACACCGGCTCCTTGGATACCGGCTGGTGACACGCGAGGTGCCTCGTTTCGGCGCGGCTCACGACGTGGTTCGGCTCGAGCCGACGGACACTTGGGTGGTGAATGCCTACACCGTGCCCGAGTATCGCGGCGCACGCATCGGCGCGGCGCTGGCCAGCCACGTGCTCGCGGCGAATCGCGCGGCCGGGTTCAAGCGAGAAGTAAGCTTGATCCGCGTCGACAACGAGGCGTCACGCAAGATGGTCGGTCTCGCCGGCGCCCAAGAGATGGCGGAGATCCGTTACACGCGACTCCTCGGGTTCAAGAGGGTTCGCGCGCGCTCGACGCATGCCCGCCGGTACTACGGTGGCCCGGGTGACGAGAATGGCGTCGCCTGAGCCGATTCCGGTGACGGGATGCGTGGCCGGCGCCACCTTCCGCTTCGCGGCTGACGATTCCGACTTGCTCACCTATGCCGGCCGGCACCTTGCGCCCCTGCGGGGCGAGGAAGAGACCGCCGCGGACATCGATGCCCGCCTGTTCTGGCACGAGGGTCCGCCGCCCCCCGCGCGAGACCGCGCGGCGAACCTGGGAGACATGGAGCGTTGGGATCGCGATCTCTACGTCGGCCCGGGGCGCCTCGCCTGGTTCCGGATCGATGCTTGCCGCGATCTCCATCTGCGCGTCGAGTGGGACGGCAAGCGCCTGAGCGTGCGCGGCGACTACTACTTCTATCTGAGTCGGAACGGCCTGCGGAACCAAGCCAAGCGCTGGTGGTATCGCGCCCAGGTGCGAGAGCGCCGGGCTAAACGCTTCACCACCTTGCTCTACTATCTCGTGTACTACCCCGCGTTCTGGTGGAACGAGACGGTGCGCGGTTGCCATCCGATCCACGCCGCGGGAGTCGTGACCGACCGCGGGGCCGTGGTGCTGGCCGGCCCGAGCGGGGTCGGCAAATCGACTCTGAGCGTGGCGCTCGCGGCGAGCGGATGCGCGTTTCTCTCCGAGACGTTTCTGCTGCACCGGGGGACCGAGGTCTGGCCTGTGCGCGAGCCGATATTGCTGGACGACTTCAGCCGCCACTGGCTGGGCGATGCCATGGCCGGGCTCGAGCCGCTCGGGCGCAATTTCGTCTTCGAACGCCAGGGCTACCATTGCCTGAGCGGTCTGGCCGAGCGGGGCCGGGCCGCCGTGCTGCTCGTTCCCCGCCGTGCGCCGCAGACGTACCTGCGGCCGATTGCTGCCGTGGAGGCGCATCGTCGCCTCAGCGCCGGCGGCCAGCTCATTCGCGATCAGCGCCGTTACGCCGCCTTTGCGGCGGCCCTGGAAGCGCTGGCCGGGCGCGGTTTGGTCGAGCAGCGCGAGCAGGAGCTGCACCGGCTGACACAGGGAGCGAGCTGCTTCGAGCTCGGCCTCGGCCCCGGCCTCACCCGCGAGGCGGCCGTGACGATGGTGCGCGGGCTTCTCGACGGACGAGCCGACGCCGGCTTGCAGCGGGCGCAGGGTTCATGAGGCCGCTGCGAATCCTGTTCGTCGAAGCGTCGAGCGGCGGCGTGGTCGGGGGCTCGCTGACCGGGCTGTACCACCTGATCCGCGGGCTCGATCGCGAGCGCTTTGCCAGCAGCATGGCGCTCTACGAGCCGAAGAGCATCGAGCCGGACTTGCGCGCCCTCGGCGTTACCCTGCATCAGATCCCGCGCCGGCGCGTGCCGAAGCAGCATGGACTTCTCCACGTCGACGCCTATCGGCGCGCCAAGCAGATCGGAGCGGTCACGCGCTTGCTGCGCTGGGGTCGGCAGGGATTGCGCTTCACCGTGGAGGAGCTGCCGGCGGCACTGGCGCTGGCGGCCGTGGTGCGGCGTGACCGGCCGGATGTGATCCACCTCGGCAACGGAGTGCGGGCCAACTTCGACGGCCTGGTGGCGGCGCGCCTGACGCGAACCCCGGTGGTCTGTCACGTCAAGGGTTTCGAAAAGTACTCGCCGCGCGAGCGGCGCGCCGCGGCCGGGCTCGACGCGGTGGTCTGCATGACGGAGGCGATTCTCGCCCATTGCCGCGCGAGCGGCGTCGGGGGGCGGCGCAACGTGGTGATCTACGACGCGGTCGACGAGGCGGGGTTTCGCGCCGAGCGCGAGCCCCACGCCGTGCGTGCCGAGCTCGGGCTCGGCGCCACGGCGCCTTGTCTCGGCATCGTCGGCAACATCCAGGAGTGGAAGGGGCAGGCGGTGGTCGTCGAGGCGATGGCGCGCGTGCACGCCGCGGTGCCCGAGGCCCGCTGCCTGCTGATCGGCGGGGCGCACCGCGCCGGCGCCGAGTACGAAAGTGCGCTGCGACAGCGCATCGCCGAGCTGAACCTGGACGACGTGGTTTGCTTCACCGGCTTCCGCGCCGACGTCGCCGATGTCATGAACGCGCTCGACGTCGTCGTCCATGCTTCGGTGCGGCCCGAGCCGTTCGGCCGCGTCATCCTGGAAGGAATGTTGCTCGGGAAGCCGGTGGTGGCCGCCGCCGCCGGCGGCGTGCCGGAGCTGATCGCCGACGGACAGACCGGCTTTCTCTCCGCCCCGGGCGATGCCGCCGCGCTCGCCGAGCGCCTGGTGCCGTTGCTACGCGACGCCGAGCTGCGGCAGGCCGTGGGCACGCGCGCGCAGCAATGGGCCCGCGAGCGTTTCAGTCTGCGGGCCCATGTGGCCGGAATGACCGGACTCTACTACGACGTGACGAGGTTGAACTGATCTTATGCGCATACTGGGAATTTCCTGCTTCTATCACGATGCGGCGGCGGCCCTGATCGAGGACGGCATGCTGGTGGCGGCTTCCGAGGAAGAGCGCTTCTCGCGCAAGAAACACGACTTCGGCTTCCCCAATCTCGCCATTCGCTACTGCCTCGAGCAGGCCGGCATCAGCGCCGCCGACCTCGACTACGTGGTGT
>CAZYMF010000258.1:0-6212 GCA_964648215.1 uncultured Binatia bacterium (SeqCode)
AACTTTCAAGGCGAGGGTGGCGGCGCCACCTTCACCATCAACGGCATGGACGAAGAAGGTGAGTTTCGCCACTTGAAGGTCGGCGGCGAGTCGATGGCCTTCGTCGGTCGCCACGGCGGTCCGATCGACAACCCGGAGAACCTGCGCGGCACCGGCATGGTCTTCCTCTTCGAGCCGCAGGACGCCGCCAACGTCAGCTTCCTCGCCAAGCGCAAGAACGACTGGACCAGCAACGACCAGGTCTGGGGCTACATCCCCGCCAACCGGCGCGTGCGCCGGCTGAGCTCGGCGTCGCGCTCCGACCCCATCGCCGGCATGGACATCTTCGCCGACGACGGCAACTGCTACGCCGGCAAGGTCGAGTACTTCAAGTGGAAGCTGGTCGGCGAGCGCCAGGTGCTCGCCCCGGTGATCGGCCCCTACGCCTTGCCGATGAAGCCCGTCAGCGCAACGCGCTTCGAGGTCGACATTCCCTACATGCGCGCCGTCTACGAGACCCCCGGCGCCAAGGGCGTGCCCTGGCTGATCGTCGACGGGCTGGTCTACGTCCCGCGCGACGTCTACGTCGTGGAAGGCGAGTCGAACGACCCGCAGTACAACTTCTCCAAGGTGATCTTCTACTTCGACAAGGATCTCTTCCAGATCTACTGGAAGCTGGTCTACAACCGCGCCGGCGAGTACTTCTACAACGCCGCCTGCGGCCATCACTTCGCCAAGAACGCCGACGACACGTACTCCGCCGTGGCCAACGACGTCGTCGTCGGGGTGAACGACAAGACCAACCGTGCCGCCTTCGGCGGCCGCTACACCTCGCAGTTCCTCGAGCGCAGCTTTCCCGCCGGCCGTTTCACCCTGCACACCCTGTCGGGCGGACGCTGAGCCGGGTCGGTCCGCCCTTCCTCATCGGCGACCCCCCGGGCGGGCTCTACGTGTCCCCGGGGAGAGCCATCGGCGGCACCCTTCAGAACATACCTCTGTGCACCAGCCGCACGCAGGTCGGCTGCGCCATCGGCTACGACTCGCTTTTCGAGGAGTCACGGCGCCCGGCGCGTGCGCGTTCATAGAACGAGGCAGGTCAGGGAAGCCAGCAGGAGGATCGCGGACAGAACGGTCATCGGGGTATTGAGAGACAGAAATCGCTGCACCCGATCCGGAGCGATGTTGCCCTTGACGAGCAGCTCACGTTCGAGGGACGCAAATCCGCTGCCGAAGAAGATCAGCACGAAGAGCCACTGCGAGCCGGCGGCGGCCAGAGACAGCGCGTCGATCCGATCGGCGCGCCACAGAAGCACTTCGTAGGCGTTGGTGAGGAGCAGCGCGAGGATGAACAGGTTGTCGAAAAGAAGCTCGGGCTTCTTCTCCCGGATGAATACGGGATAGCTCTGCCGAAACATCTCGGTTCGGTTCGACTCGAAGATCCAGTTGAAGAAGCGGCCGAGCAGAAGGGCATGTCCGGCCATTGCTCCGGCGGCGATTCCCGTCGCCAGAATGGCGAGCAGCCATGCGACCGAGAGGAGATCCATGCCCACGAGGATCAAGCGAGCCGGTCGTGCAGGCGCAGCAGCGGCATGGCCGCCCGCATGAAGAACGCAGGAGGCAGCCAGGCAATGCTCTGCACCTCGACGAACTCGATGGTGGTGCCGTCGGGGTCCTGGATATAGGCCACCAATCCCCGCGAGCCGCTTCCCATGTTGATCTTCACGGGAGGCAGATAGATCTCGATGCCCTGCTTCTGCATGGAGGCGACCGTGGCCGTCAGGTCGCTGACGTCGAGGCAGACCTCCATGCAACCGATATCGCCCCAGCAGCGGCCGTCGTAGAGATGCTTCCCCTTTCGACCCGGGACCTCGAAGAGCTTGACGACGCCCCGGGTGAGAAGCTTCGCCAACGGGCCCGAGGCCGGCGCGGAGCGCTCGAGGATCGCCATTCTCATCGGCCAAGCGTCCCCGGTGACCGCGTCCATTTCCGGGATACGCCCGTCACACTCGTAGAGCACGCGATCGAACCCGAGCGCGGAGCCATAGAACTTCTTCGATCGGTCGAGGTCCGACACGCCAATGCCCACGTGGGTCACGCCGCGCACCTCCGGCTTGGGGGCTCCGGTGCTTGCGGGCGACAGATTTTCGGTCAGCTGCAAGGGAAGGCCGTCCGGATCCCGCAGGTACGCGTAGCGCCAGCGGCGGCCCTGCTCGAGCTCGAGGTCGCAGACCGGGGTGAGAAACCGCGCACCGTTCGCCTCGAGGTCGGCGACGACCTTTTCGATGTCGTGCACGCCGTAGCCGACCTCCAGAACCCCGTAATCGCCGTAGCCACCTTCTTCGGGAAACGGCTTGATCGGCTTCGACTTGTGCTCGATGAGCTCGATGATGCCGCCGCCCCTGGCGTTGACGGCCATCATCATGCGCATGGTTTCCACACTGCCGATCACCGCCGCCATCTCCTTGGAGGCGATGGTGAGATCGTTCAGCTTCACCTTGAAGCCGAAGTGTTTCTTGTAGAAACCGTACGTCGTATCGACGTCTCGAACTCCCTGGCCGACGTGTTGCAGCGCGTTGATCATGCTCGTGACTCCTTCGCGGCCGGTGGCGGCGCACTCGAGTGGAGGCCTCCGCGGCTCGATCAGACGAGAGGGCCTTCGAACGGCAGGGTTCGGATGTCCTTGCGGAACGAAGGCAAGCGATCGAAGCCGTTCTTGGTCACCACGACAAGGTCTTCGTTTCCGTATACCTCCGGGATGATCGTGGAGAGATCGGACTCGCCTTCCTTGAAGCTGGCGCCGCTCCAGTCCACGACCCACACTTCGACGGCCATCACCATGCCTTCCGCGAGCACCGATTCCTCCTCCTCGGCGATCATCGGCGGCTCGTGCGGGTTCAGTCCGACGCCATGCCCTGCCATCTCGATCGTCGGGTTGATGCCCGCGTCGATCAGGCTGCCATTGAGGACTTCCATCAGGTGCTTGGTCGGCACGCCCGGCTTGATCGCGCGGATGGCGGCTTCCTGCGCCCGATCCACGGCCTCGGCCTTGCGCCGGGCGGTGTCGGGGAGCGGTCCGATCTGGAAGCACCGGCAGCAGCTGCCGTAGTAACCCTTGTAGGTCGGCAGCGGCTCGAAGACGATGCGGTCCCCCCGGGAAAGGGTCACCTCGTCGTAGAAGGAAGGCGTGTCCGGCATCGGGATGCGCCGGGACGAGGCCGTCGCGATCGGCGGAGAACAATCTTCGGTGTACTCGAGGATGGCGCGGCGGAGCATCCGCCCCATGTCGCGCTCGTTCATGCCGGGCTCGAAGCTCGCCACCACGTCACCGTACGCGCGCACGATGGCCTGCGTCGCCTTGCGCAGGGCTTCGACCTCGCTCGGCGACTTGATCATTCGGCACTGCCAGATCAGCTCGCACGCATCCACGAAGGTGGCGCCGTCGAGGGACTGCCGGAAGCGATCGATGTCGTTGATCGGCCGCGGCACGCACATGCCTCCGAGCCATCCCGACTCCAGCCCGACCCGGCCGCGCCCGCAGCCCAGGTCTCTCACGACTCCGGCGATGTCCGCGGGAAGCTCCCGGGTGTTCTTGGTGACGTGCGCCTTGAAGGCGAGGCGGATGTCGTCGAGATACGTATACCCCTCGGCGACTCCGGTGAAGAAATCGGGCACCACGATCACCGGGTCCTTCTCCAGCGGCAGGAGGTAGACGGCGGGCTGGATGCTCATGGCGCTCCAGTGCAGGGACTGGAAACCGGAGAAGTAGCGGATGTCGACGGGATCCCAGAGAACCAGGATGTCGATCTTTTGCTCGGCCATGTGCGCTCTCGCCCGCCGCATCCGGTCTTCGTACTCGGCGCGTGGAAAGTCCGCGTAGAGCGGGGTGTCCCACATTCTTTTTTCCTGCTGGATGATCATGGCGTCGCCTCCTTTTGGGCAGCGAGATACGAACGTCCCGCTCGGCCTATGCGCCGGACCGACGGGAGCTCTGGAGAAAGGATCGCGCAGACTCGACGATGAGGGCGATCTTGTCCTCATCGGTCAGCTTTCGAACCCCGGTTCTGAAAAAGGCGTTGAAGCGCCGGCCGTGGTACTCGGAAACGAGCGAGTAGGCGTAAAGCGTCATTTGACTGTCGAGGAAGTGAGCGATCAGATCGCTGCGGATATCCGGATCGATCTCCCCGCCTCTCTTGCCTTCCTCCACCAAGCGCAGAAATAGATTTCTTCCCTCCCGTTCGATCTTCTCGGCAACGTGACCCGAGAACTTGTTCATCGAACACGAGGTGAGATCAGCATAGAGCTCGACGTAGGGGCGGTAACGCTTGAGGAAACGGTCGAATCCCCGGAAGAGGGCTTCGAGGGAGTCGAAGAAAGAGGCGCCGTCGGCCGTGAACCTCGTGAACAGCTCGTGAACCATCACGTCGACACCGTGGTCGATCACGGAGAGGAAGAGCTCTTCCTTGCTCTTGCAGTACTTGTAGAGAGCACCGTTCGAGATCCCGGCCGTCGCGCAGATCTCGGATACCTTGGCCCGATGCACGCCGTGGGTCGCGAAGACCTTGGCAGCGCTGTCGAAAATCTTCTCCTGCCGCTTGGAGGGCAGCTTCTTGAACGTCTCCCGCATCATCTCGCTAGAGACTGTCTACTCTCTTGAGATATTCCAATTTTTTCTTGCAAATTCAAGATTATTATGACCAAAAGAGAGCGTGAGCTCTCTCGATTATTCGTACCGCACTCGGCTTTGCATTGTCAAGCTCCGGGTGGGCCCGCGGAAGGAGGAATTCGTGTGTCCAACGTGAAGGAGTTCGGGTTGTCGCTCGAGATCGCCAGCGCCGCCGAGATTACGAGGAGCGCGCGGCGCGCCGAGGAAGCCGGCTTCGGCAGCTTCTGGGTTCTCGAAGATCCCTTTTTTCGCGGGGCCTTCTCGCTCGCAGCAGCAGTGGCTTGCCAGACCGAGTCGCTGCGAGTCGGGATCAGCGTCGTCAATCCCTACACACGACACCCCGCCATCACCGCGATGGAGTTCGGCGCCTTGGACGAGATCTCCGGCGGTCGCGGCGTGCTCGGGATCGGGGCCGGTGTGCGTTTCTGGATGGAGGACCAGCTTCATCTGGCCTGGGAGAAGCCGAGACGTGCGATGCGGGAGATGATCGACGTGATTCGCGGACTGCTCCGCGGCGAGCAACTGACATACAGCGGAGACGTCTTCGCGCTCACGGACGCCGCCCTACACTTCTCGCCGGCGCGCCCTGACCCGCCCATTCACCTCGGCGTGGTCGGACCGAAGAACCTTCAGATGGCCGGGGCGATCGCCGACGGCGTGATTCTGAGCACGCTGAGCAGCCCCGAGTACGTCCGATTTGCCCGTGAGCAGGTGAGACGCGGCGCGGAACGGACCGGCAGAGCGCTCGACGGATTCGAGGTCTCGGCCATTCTGCCGGTCTCCGTGTCGAACGACGCGAACCAGGCCCGGGAGGCGGTCAAGCCCGTGCTCGCCATCCTGCTCGGGCTCAGCGTGCCGAACGCGACCAGCCCTCTGTTGAGCTGTATCGATTTTCCCGAAGAGCTGCTGCAACAGTTCCGGGGACGCTTCGCCGCGGGCGATCTGCCGATGGATCTGGTCGACGACGAAATCATCGACACCTTCGCCATCGCCGGCTCGCCAGCGGACTGCGTCCGCAGGATGGCCAAGTTCGTCGATGCGGGTCTCGACATACCGATCGTTTTGGAGATCCCGGGAGTCAGTCCGGAAGAGACGATCGACAACGTCAGAAGGTACTTCTTCCCGGAGTTCCTCTGAGCCGTCGTTGCGTCGGCGCACCGGCTTTGTTGCTCGACAGACCATGTCGGTCGCCTCAGCGATCAACGACGGAGGAGAATCATGCGTGTCAACGCAGCTCTGTTGACCATTGGTTTGGTCTTCACCTTGACGGGCCGTGGCCACTCTGACAATCCCAGCCCGTCCGCGGCGACTGAGGCCCGCGTCGGTTTCGCGTGCGGGGCGACGTCCCATGAGCGTCAAGCTTGGGCTGCCTTGCCGAAATACGACGATGCATTCTGCCGGGCTTCCTCTCCCGGATCCGGGAGAAGGAACCCTGGCCCGCTACGTCGCCACGAGTGCGAACCTTGGCGCTAAGTCAACGCTTGTGGGGCGCCCCCCCCCGGCTCGCTCTCAGCCGCGCGTCACCCGCTCGAGGAAGCGGCAGACGTCGTCGAGCACCTCGTCGCGGTTG
>CAZYMF010000259.1:0-6145 GCA_964648215.1 uncultured Binatia bacterium (SeqCode)
CGCAGGGCGAGTTCTCGCTCTGCATGCACGGCACCGGCTGGTGATACGTCGCCGGGTTGTCCAGGTCGCCGGCGTAGTAGCGGTCGACGCGGATCCAGTGCATCTGGTGCCCGCGGGCAACCTCCTCCTTGCCGACGACGGAGATGTTGTTCTCGGCCTGGCAGGCGATCTCGCACGCCCGGCATCCCACGCACGAGCTGAGATCGATGACCATGCCCCAGGCGTAGTCGTTGTAGGGGTGCTCCTCCGGATAGAGCGACAGCGACCGCGGCGGCTCCTCCACCATCTCCTTGGCGAACTCGGGGTGAGCGCGGTACTCCTCGATCGTGCCGACGCGCAGCATGGCGCGCCCTTCCATGCCGTACTGGGTCTGCGTCGTCGACAGCGGGTAGCGCTCGCCGACCTTGCGCACCTCGAGCCCGGCGCCGAACCACGGCGCCGCGCTGGTGCGCAACGGGTAGGCGTTGAACCCGGTGCCGTCACCCACCTTACCGGCGCGCCGGCGGCCATAGCCGAGGTGGACGGTGACCGCCTCGCGCACGTGCCCCGGTACGACCCAGACGGGCGCCCGCAGCGTGCGACCGGCGTACTGGAGCTCGACCACGTCGCCGCTGGTCACACCCAGGCGTTGCGCCGTCGCCGGGGCCACCAGCGCCGCGTTGTCCCAGGTGAGCATGGTGATCGGCTTGGGCAGCTCCTGCAGCCAGCCGTTGTTGGCGAAGCGGCCGTCGTGGAGCGTCGGGTCGGCGCGGAAGAGGATCTCCAGACCGGCGTTCTTGGGCTTGGCAGCCGCTGGGGCCTGATCCCAGTCGGGACGCAGGGACACCGCTTTCGGCGGCAGCGCCGAGTCCGCGACCACTCCGTCGTTCAACGACTTGCGCCAGAACACCTCGGGATCCACGCCCGGTCTCTGGCTCTTCCAGAAGGCGCGCACGACGTCGTGGCTGGTCTGGCTCGGGACCTTGGAGAACAGGGCCAGCACCTCGTGCGCCGTCTTGCCGCCGTAGAGCGGCGCAATCAGCGGCTGCACGATGGTGATGGTGCCGTCGTAGGCCCGGGTGTCGCTCCACGACTCGAGCGAGTGGGCCTCGGGGATGTGCCAGTGACACAGCTCCGAGGTCTCGTCGTTGTACAGGGAGAGGTGCGCGCTCAGCGGCACCTTGCTCAGCGCCTCACGGAACGGGATGTCGGCGGGCGCGTTGAACACCGGGTTGCCGCCGAGGACGAGCAGCAAGGCCACCTTGCCCGCCGCCATGTCGGTGACCAGCTCGCGCAGCGACTCCGTCTGGTTCACCGGCTGGGCCTCGATCGGGTCGGTGTAGACGACGGTCTGCCCGACGTTGCCGAGCGCCTGGTTCATCGCGTGGGCCAGGGCGTGCACCGCCGCGGGCTGCTCGTCGCCGACGATCACCAGGCTCGTCCCGCGGTGGAGCACCAGGTCGCGGGCCACCGCCTTGATCCACTTCGCATGCGTGTCGAGACCGCCGGGAGTGCGCACCTGCATGCCGATCTCGGCGGCCAGCGCACGGGCGAAGTCTTCGACCTCGCTGGCCCGCAGGGCGAGGCGGTGATCGGCGATGGCGCCGGTGTTGGTGGGCATGCTCTCGACCGCGTACAGGCGGTTCATCTCCGCCTGCTCGCCGCCGACCCGGCGCTTGTCCGTGAACTCGCGCACGTAGCGCAGATGGCCGGGGAGCGCGGCGACGAAGTCGGCGTCGAGCGAGAGAACGACCGCGGCCTTCTCGAAGTGATACTGGGTCTCGACGTACTGCCCGAAAGCCGCGCGCGCGCCGGCGCGGACATTGTCGCGGTTGACGGCTTCGTACTGGTGCCACTTGGCGAGCGGGAAGTCGGCTTGCAGCTGGCGCAGCTGACTGGCCAACGTGGGCGAGGTGACGGTTTCGGTCAGGACCCGCAGCCCCGCGCCGCGCTGCGCCTTCAACCCCTCCAGCGCCGCGGCGATCGTGGCGCTGAACGCCGCCCAGCTACGGATCTCGCCGATGTCGGTCACCGCCTGGGAGCGGTCGGGATCGTAGAGCGTGAGGACCGCGGCCTGCGCGAAGACATCGGTGGCTCCCCGGCTCGCCGGATGATCGGGATTGCCCTCGACCTTGGTCGGCCGCCCCATGTGGCTCTCGACCAGGACACCGGCCCCCACACCGCCGACCGAGACGGCCGTGGCGAAGAAGAGCGGCCGCCCGGGGATGACCTCCTCGGGCTGGTGCACGTAGGGCATGATGTACTCGGTCGGCTGCTTGGTGCAGGCGCTCAGCCCGGCCAGCGCCAGCGAGGCGCCCATCAGCTTGAGGAACTGCCGGCGGTCGACACCGTCGCCGAAGACACTGGCCTGCCGCGGGAACTCGTTGTGCAGAAACCACTCGAACTCCTCGGTCTCCGCCAGCTCCTCCAAGCCGCGCCAGTACTGCTGGCCCTTGGTGTTGGCCAGCCGCGCGCGGATGGCGGCCAGATCGACGGGCGGCGTCACGGCGGACGAGTCCGTCCCGCGTATTGGATCCATGTCTGCTTCTTGCTTCCCCATGCCTGTCTCAGCTCTACCGATGGCAGGTCGAGCAGTTGGTCAGCAGCCGGAGCCGGATGTCGTACTCCTTCACCAGCTTGCGCCCGAGCGCCCGTTGATCGCCGTTCGGCGGCGTCCACGTCATGCTGAACACCTCGTTCTTCGGCCGGATGTACTGGTCGGGATGGCGGTGGCAGTTGATGCACCACTCCATCTGCAGCGAGTTCTGCTGCCAGGTCAGGTTCATGTGGTCCACCCGGCCGTGGCAGGACACGCACCCGATGCCCTTGTTCACGTGGATGCTGTGATTGAAGTAAACGAAGTCGGGAAGGTCGTGGACCTTGATCCAGCGGATCGACTGGTCGGTGCGGAAGCTCGACCGCACCGGCTCGAGCATGTCGGCATTCGTCCAGATCAGCTTGTGACAGTTCATGCAGGTCTGTGTCGGCGGGATGCCCGCGTACGCCGTCCGCTCGACCGAGGTGTGGCAGTAGCGGCAGTCGATGCCGAGCTGCCCGACGTGGTGCTTGTGGCTGAAGGGGACGGGTTGCACCCGCGTCTCCATCGCCCGCGTCACGTAACCCGATCGGCTGATCTGGTCCAAGCCCCAGAACGCGCCGGCAAGAACGATGACCAGACCAACGACGCTGGCCTTGGCAATCGTGTTCGAACTCCGATGGAACACTTGAGGCATGGAAAAGTATGATCCCGATCAGATTTGTCGGCGTCTCATAGCAGGGCTGGAGCAAGCCGCCAAGACATTCTGACCGGAATTCGGCTTAGGCGCTAAAGAAGCCTAACTTATTTGGGAGTTTCGGCCCGCTACGCTTGACTGACGCGCGCCAAAGCCCGCAGATGCGACCATGGCGGCGGAAGCGAGCACGGCTTCGGTAACTCCCCGAATCGCTCTGGTGATGTCGGGAGGCGGCGCGCGCGGCGCCTACGAGGCCGGCGTGCTCTCGTACCTGCTGCAAGATCTGCCCGAGCGGCTGGGCCATCCGGTGCACTTCGACATCGTCACCGGCACCAGCGTCGGCGCCGTCCACGCCTGCTACGTCGCCGCCATGCAGCAGGAGCCGGACGCCGGCGAACGCCTCACGCAGATCTGGCGCTCGCTCTCCCTCGACAAGGTGTTCGACGTCGGCGCGGCCGACCTCGTGCGCGTGCCCTGGCGGCTGCTCGGCCTCGGCAGCCCGGGCGGCTTGCTGCCCGCCACGCCCAGCGGCGTGCCGGAGCGGCTGGCGGGCCTGTTCGACACCAGCTGGCTGGAAACCATCGTGCTCGAGCACATCGCCTGGGACAAGCTGCGCCGCAACATCGAGGAAGGCCGCCTGCAGGCGCTGGCCATCGCCGCCACGGAGATCGCCACCGGCCGCTCGGTGGTGTTCGTCGACAACCGCACCGGGACGATTCCCCGCTGGGCGCGCGATCCGTTCGTGATCGCGCGCCCGGCGCAGATCGGCCCGCCGCACGCGCTCGCCTCGGCCGCCATCCCGCTGCTCTTCCCGGCGCTGCGCATCGGCCACACCTACTACTGCGACGGCGGCCTGCGACTGAACACGCCCCTGGCCCCGGCGCTGCGCCTGGGCGCCGACCGCGTCCTGGTCATCGGCTTGCGTCACCTGCGCAGCGCGGAAGAGGAGGACCGCATCGCCCGGCGGCGCGAGACCAACTACAGCAGCCCCACCTACCTGCTGGGCAAGGCGCTCAACGCCCTGCTCCTCGATCGCGTCGAGTACGACGTCGACCGCCTGCGCCTGTTCAACGCAATCCTGGAGAGCGGCGTGCGCAACTACGGCCCCGAGTTCCTGCAACGGATCAACGAACCGATCGTCGAGATGCGCAACAGCCCGTACCGCATCGTGCGCGACTTCTATCTGCGGCCGTCGCGGGATCTCGGCACCATGGCCTCCGAGTGCCTGCATCACCAGAGGCGCAGCCGCGGCCTGCGCGACTGGCTGAGCCGCAACGTGGTGCGCTACGCCGGACGCGGCGCGCTGGAGGAAGCCGATCTGCTCTCGTACCTGTTCTTCGACCGCTGCTTCACCAACCACCTCGTCGAGCTCGGCCACCGCGACGCCGCGGCCGCTGCCGACGATCTGGTGGAGTTCCTCTCCTAGCCTCAGGCGCGCCTGAAACAGCACGCAACGGCCCGCCGCTGGATTTGGAGCGCCTTCCGTACCACAATCGCCCAACGTTCGCGCGCGGCGTGAACGGATCTTGCCAGCCACCCGAGGAGGACCCGATGCGACGAGACATCTTCAGCGCCGACCACGAGCTCTTCCGCGAGCAGTTCCGGCGCTTCGCCGAGAAGGAGATCGCGCCCAGGATCGAGGAGTGGAACGCCCGCGGCATGAGCGATCGCGAGACCTGGCGCCGCGCCGGCGCCGAGGGCTTTCTCGGCGCCAACGCGCCGGCGGAGTACGGCGGCGCCGGCGCCGACTTCCTCTACGACGCCATCGTCATGGAGGAGATGGCGTGGCTGCGCGCCCACGGCATGATGATCTCGCTCCACTCGGACATCTGCATGCCCTACGTGACGACCTACGGCTCCGAGGAACAGAAGCGCAAGTATCTGCCCGGCGCCATCAAGGGCGAGATCCTCCTCGGCATCGCGATGACCGAGCCGGGCACCGGCTCCGACCTCGCCAACGTGAAGACCAAGGCCATCCGCCAGGGCGACCACTACGTCCTCAACGGCGCCAAGACCTTCATCTCCAACGGCCAGATCGGCGATCTGTTCATCGTCGTCGCCAAGACCGATCCCGCGGCCAGCCCGCCGCACAAGGGCGTCAGCCTGCTGCTGGTCGAGGCCGACAGCCCCGGCTTCGTCCGCGGCCGCAAGCTCGACAAGCTCGGCCTGCGCGGCCAGGACACCAGCGAGCTCGCCTTCGAGGACTGCATCGTCCCGGCGAGCAACCTGCTCGGCAAAGAAGGCCAGGGCTTCAAGATGTTGATGGAGAAGCTGCAGCAGGAGCGCCTGTGCATCGCCGTGGCCTCGATCGTCTCCTGCCGCCGCGCCCTCGACGACACCATCGCCTACGCCAAGGAGCGGCGCGCCTTCGGCCAACCGATCGCCGCCTTCCAGAACACGCAGTTCAAGCTCGCCGAGCTGGCCACCGAGGTCGAGGTGGGCCAGGCCTTCGTCGACAAGCTGCTGGCCGCGCACGTCCGCGGCGATCAGATCGTCAAGGAGGTGAGCATGGCCAAGTGGTGGACCACCGACCTGCAGAAGCGGCTCACCAGCGAATGCGTCCAGCTCCACGGCGGCTACGGCTTCATGCACGAGTACCCGATCGCCACCGATTACGCCGACGCCGCGGTGCAGACGATCTACGCCGGCACCAACGAGATCATGAAGGTGATCATCGCCCGGCAGATGGGGCTCGGCTGAGGCCCGAGGTTCGGAATGACGGGAGCGTGTCGGACTAAGGTTCCTTCTCCCGGATGGGAGAAGGTCAGGATGAGGGGGATGACATTGACCGGCTGCGCGACCGTCGCACCCCCGCCTCACCAGCGCATCCGCTCGATGCGGCGGCGGTCGCGTTTGGTCGGCCGGCCGCTGCCGCGCTCGCGCGACAGCGGCGGAGCCTCCCGCTCCGCGCGCGGCGGCGGTGGCGGCGTCAG
>CAZYMF010000260.1:0-6112 GCA_964648215.1 uncultured Binatia bacterium (SeqCode)
TGAAGCTCGGGCGCGGCATCGCCTGGCTCGACACCGGCACGCACGAGTCCCTGCTGCAGGCGTCGAACTTCATCCAGGCGATCGAGGAACGCCAGGGGTTGAAGGTCGCCTGCGTCGAGGAGATCGCCTATCGCATGGGCTACATCAGCGGCGACGACGTGCGGCGCATGGCCAAGACCATGGAGCGCACGCACTACGGCCAGTACCTCCTCCGCTTGTTGGAGCAGGAGTGGTGAGACGATGAAGTTTCTGCCGACCGACCTGCCCGAGGTTATCGTCGTGGAGCCCGACGTGTTTCGGGACGACCGCGGGTTCTTTCTCGAGACCTACCACGCGCAGAAGTACGCCGACGGGGGCATCCCGGGGCCGTTCGTACAGGACAACCACTCGCGCTCGGTGCGCGGCACCCTGCGCGGCCTGCACGCCCAGGAGCGCCGGCCGCAGGGCAAGCTGATCCGCGTTCTCCAGGGGGAGATCTTCGACGTCGCCGTCGACATCCGCCGCGGCTCGCCCCGCTTCGCCCGCTGGATCTCGGTTACCCTGTCGGCGGAGAACTTCCGCCAGTGCTACGTCCCGCCCGGCTTCGCCCACGGCTTCGTGGTCGTCAGCGAGGTCGCCGAGGTCGAGTACAAGTGCACCGACCTCTACGATCCGGCCGGCGAGCTGCGCATCCTGTGGAACGATCCGGACATCGGCGTGCGCTGGCCGAACCCCTCGCCGCTGCTGTCGCCGAAGGACGCCGGCGGCCGGCGGCTGGCCGAGCTCGGCGAGCGTCTGCCGGTCTACCGGGCTCCGTGAGTTGACAGCTCGGGGAGTTCGGCACTAAGCGTCTGCCCATGGCAGGCGCGCGCGGGCTCGTCCCCTCACTCGTTCTCTCCCTGATCGCGGCCGGGTGCGGCGGCAGCAGTGACAGCTCTGCGCCGCCGAGCCCGTTGCGCGTCGGCGTGGCCGCGGTGCGGCTCACCCCGTGCGGCACCAATCCCGACTGGGACGGCCCGATCACCCCCAGCGGCGTGTGGGGCGAGGAGTTCGCCGACACCAACGGCAACGCCCGCTGGGACGACGGCGAGCCGTTCGTCGACGACCCGGTGAACACCGAACTGGACCCGGGCTCGGCCGACAAGTACGACGGCATATTCCTGGCCGGGTTCGGCAACGACCGCATCGCCAGCGGCTGCCACGACGACCTGTGGGCGCGCGTGCTCGTGCTGCAGGGGCCGACGAAGAAGGTGGCCCTGGTCAGCGTCGACTTCGTCGGCGAGCTGCTGCACGGCAGCTACTACGGCTTCGCCCGCGCCCGCGACCTCGTCGATCCGGCGCTGGGCCTCGACGCCATCGTCTTCAGCAGCACGCACGTGCACGAGGCACCCGACACGCTCGGGCTGTGGGGCGTCTCGGAGTTCAGCGACGGCAAATTCCCTCGCTATCTCCAGTTCGTCGACCGTGAGGTCGCGCGCGCCATCAACCAGGCCGCCGACCCCGCCGCCCTGCGGCCGGCCACCGTGGTGGCGGCGCGCACCGATCCGTCGGCGGCGGCGAATCTGCGCGGGCTGCAGGTGCGCACCGGCTGCCGGCCACCCTTCTTCTTCGACGACGAGGTGCGCGCCCTGCAGTTCGTCGGCACGGACGAGAAGACCATCGCCACACTGATCAATTGGAACACCCATCCCGAATCGCTCGAGGACAAGAACACCGAGGTCAGCTCCGACTTCATCCACTACATCCGCCGGCGGGTGGAGACCGCGCTCGGTGGCACGGCAGTCTACTTCACCGGTGATCTCGGCGCCGTGGAGATCGTCGGCGACACCTGCGTCGGCGGCGCCGACCCGCACGATGCCGACGGCGGCAACCCGTTCGATCGCCGCGACGACCTCGGCTTCGCCCGCACGCAGCAGCTCGGCGAGCTGGTCGGCGACACGGTCGTCGCCGCGCTGCACGACGGCGACGTGCTCGACGTTGCCCGACTCGACGTCGCCAGCACCAGCTACTATGTCGCCGGCAGCAACGCGACGCTGTCCTTCGCCAACACCATCGGCCTGCTCGATCTCGACATGGCCGCCTTCGATTTCTCGCACTGCCCGGCCGGGACCGGCATCTGCGCTCCCGCCGAGCAGCACCTGGTGACCCTGTCCGACCGTGGCGGGCGGCCGCTGGTGCAGGTGGTGACGGCGCCGGGCGAGCTGTTCCCGGAGCTCTACTACGGCGTCGCCCGGCACCACCGCACCGATTGCCCCGCGGCCAACACCGGCGCTCCCTACGAGCCGTCGATCCGCGACGCCATGAGCGCGCGCTACCGCCTGCTCATCGGGCTGTCGCCCGACGAGTTCGGCTACATCGTGCCGGGGTACGACTTCTATCCGCCGCCGTCGCTGGGAGACGAGGCGTCCGACGCCTGTGTCGGTCAGGCGTACGACCCGGCCTTCCCGAGGCGCACGGTGCCGACGCACTACCACGAGAGCCTGTCGGTGGGCGCGGCGATCGCGGCCACCACCACCTGCCACGCTCTGCAGCTCCTCGGCGACGATGCCGGTGTGACCGCCAACGACGCGTGCCGCGCTCTCGTTCGGCCGTGACTGCGACGAGAAGGCGAGCGGGATGGTTGCCCGCGGCCTTGCTGTTCGGCCTGGCGGCCGTCCCCGAGGCCGCGGCGCACCTGCCGGTGCTGCGCGGCCATCTGGTCGAGGTGGTGCGGCAGAGCGACCTCGTCGTGGTCGGCCGGGTGACGGAGACGCGGTCGGCCGGGGCGCCGGTGCGCGAGACCACCGTCGCCGTCGCCCGGGTGCTGCGCGGCGCCAGCGGCGAGCACCTGCTCGTCTTTCGCGGTCGGCTCGACGCGGCTGCGGGCTCGCGTCAGGTCTTCTTCTTGCGGCACGCCGCCCCCGGCCTCGAGTGCGTGCAGCCGTCCGGCGTGATCTTCCCGGCGCGGGCCGAGGACGACGAGATCTACCGCGACACCGTGGCCGCCATTGGCGAGGCGCTGCGCGACGCCGGCGTCGCGCAGGGGGTCAAGCTGCGCGCGGCGCTGCTGCCGGCCCTGTCCGCTCGCCCGGCGGCGCTGCGTTACAATGCCGCACTGGACCTCGTCGCGTTCACCGAGCAGGGCCCACCGCTGGGCGCGGATGAACGGGCGAAGCTGCAGCGGCTGCGCGCCGACGAGCGGACCGATCCGGCGCTGCGGCCGCTGCTGTCGGAGGCGCTGCGGTGAGCCGGCCGGGGGAGGCGAGGGCAGAGGCGCCCGGGCGCCGGTGGTTTCGGCAGCTCCACTGGCAGATCCTGCTCGGGATGTTGCTCGGCGTCGTTGTCGGAGCGGCGCTGGGCGAGGACGTCGCCTACGTCAAGCCGCTGGGGGACATCTTTCTGCGTCTGCTGCGCATGGTGATCGTGCCGCTGATCTTCTCGTCGCTGGTCGTGGGCACCACCGGGCTCGGCGACGCCTCGCGCGTCGGGCGCATGGGCGTGAAGGCGCTGCTCTACTACGTCGTCACCAGTGCCGCGGCGATTCTCGTCGGCCTGCTCGTGGTCAACCTGATCCGCCCGGGGGTGCACGCCAATCTGCCGCTCACGGCCGCGCCCACCGGCGTCAAGGTGTCGCCGGAGCGGATCGGCGAAACCTTGCTGGCGATCATTCCCGACAACCCGCTGGCGGCGATGGCGCAGGGCAACGTGCTGGCCATTATCTTCTTCGCCTTGCTCTTCGGCCTCTTCACCAACCGGCTGCCCCGCCCCAAACGCGACGTGATCGTCGATCTGATGCAGGCGATCTTCGATCTGATGATGCTGATCACCGACTTCGTCATCCGTCTGGCGCCGATCGGGGTGTTCGCGTTGATGGCGGGGATCGTCGGCACCACCGGCTTCGAGGCCTTTCCGCCGTTGCTGCGCTACATGCTGACGGTGGCGCTCAGCCTGGCGCTGCATGCGCTGGTTACGCTGCCGGTGATCCTGTTCGTCTTCGGGCGGACGTGGCCGCCGAGGTACGCCCGCGCCGTGGCGCCGGCGCTGGCGACGGCGTTCTCCACCGCCTCCAGCTCGGCGACGCTGCCGGTGACGATGGAGTGCGTCGAGCGCCGCGGCGGGGTATCCAACCAGGTGAGCTCGTTCGTGCTGCCGCTGGGGGCAACGGTGAACATGGACGGCACCGCCCTCTACGAGTGCGTGGCGGCGATCTTCATCGCCCAGGTGTACGGCATCTCGCTCTCCATCGGCCAGCAGGTGCTGGTCTTCCTCACCGCGTTGCTCGCCTCGATCGGCGCGGCGGGCATTCCGATGGCCGGTCTGGTGATGATGGTGATCGTGCTCCGCTCCGTCGGCCTGCCGCTCGAGGGTGTCGGCCTGATCCTCGCCGTCGATCGGGTGCTCGACATGACCCGCACGGCGGTGAACGTGTGGAGCGACACGGTGGGCGCGGTGGTGCTGTCGCGCTGGGAAGGATACGAGATCGGGGCGGGCGAATAACCGGAAGCCGAAAGCGAAAAGCGGAAAGTGAAGAGCCAGAGAACCGGGCAGCAGGAAACCGGGAACCGGAAACCGGGGACCGGCCAATGGGCGGAGAGACGAAGAGGCGCATTGCTCGGTGTTCGGTTTCCGGTTTCCCGTTCCCTGTTTCTCATTTTCCGATCCGAACCGGGGGGCGAGCGCCTGTTGACGGCCCCGTTTCTGCTGTGCGCCCTCGGCAACTTTCTCCAGGGGCTGTCCTTCAATCTCTACCTCCACCTGCCCGGGTTCCTGAAGCTGCTCGGGGCGGGGGAGATCCAGATCGGGCTCATCTTCGGCCTGACGGCGGCGGCGGCGATCGCCGTTCGTCCCTGGGTGGGGTGGGCGATGGACGAGCGCGGGCGGCGCGTGGTGATCCTGGCCGGGGGGGTGCTGAACGTGATCGTCTGCCTCTTCTACCTGACCGTGCGCGGCCTCGGACCCTGGGTGTACCTGGTGCGGCTGCTCCACGGCCTGGCCGAGGCCACCCTGTTCGCGGCCTTCTTCACCCAGGCGGCGGACATCATCCCGGCGTCGCGGCGCACGGAGGGGATTGCGCTGTTCGGCGTGTCGGGGATGCTGCCCATCGCCCTGGGCGGGGTGATCGGCGACCTCATTCTCACGCGCGCCAGCTACGGTGCTCTGTTCGCCGCCTCGGCCGGCCTGGCCGCGGCCTCGCTGATGCTGTCGCTGCCGTTGCGCGACCGTGCGCCGACACCGGACGAGCTGCCCAATCGCGGCTTCTTCGCCGCCGTCGTGCAGGGTGACCTGCGCCCGGTGTGGTTTCTCGGCACCGTGTTCGCCACCGCGTTGGCGGCGTACTTCACCTTTCTGAAGACGTTCGTGATGGAGACGGGAATCGGCTCGGTCGGCGGCTTCTTCACCGCCTACGCGTTGAGCGCCGTGCTGCTGCGGCTGTTCTTCGCCTGGCTGCCGGAACGGGTCGGTCCCAAGCGAGTCCTGTTCTGCGCCCTGACCCTGCTGGCGCTGGGCCTGGCGCTACTGGGCCGCGCCGCGGGGAACGCGACGATTCTCCTCGCCGGTACCCTGTGTGGACTCGGTCACGGGTTCGTGTTCCCGATCCTGTCGGCGCTGGTGGTGGTCCGGGCGCGGCCCTCCGAGCGCGGCGCGGCACTGTCGATCTTCACCGCCCTCTTCGACGCCGGCGTGTTGATCGGCGGGCCGACGCTAGGCGCAGTGATCGCGCTCGGCGGCTATCCGGTCATGTTCACGACGGCTGCGATGATGGTCGTCGTCGGCTCGGCGGCGTTTGCCGTCTGGGACCGCGCGTACTGAGCCCGCGGTCGCACGCCTCAGGGCACCCCGTAGCCGATGACGAAATCCTTCGTATCCCCGTCGCCGTTCAGGTCGGTGAGGCCATCGGCTGACTCGCCGTCACGGTAGGCGATGAACGAGGCGCCGACGGCGAAGCTCTGGCGGAACACCGTATAGGACGGCACGGCTACCGGAATCGCGGTGACGGCACCGGGCAGCCCGAGGCTCGTATCGTAAACGTTGAGAGTGGTGTCGGCGGTGTCGCCGTCGCCGTTCTGATCCACGTTCCCCTGGGCGCTTTCGCGGGTGGCGATGCCGATCAGGTTTCCCGCGACCTCGTAGTGCTCGGCATCCAGGTCGGTGC
>CAZYMF010000261.1:0-6021 GCA_964648215.1 uncultured Binatia bacterium (SeqCode)
GCGGGGCTCACGACTTCGTCAGCAAGTACCGGATGGCACGGCTGGTGCCCGCCATCGACCGGGAGCTGCGCGACGCCGAGGACCGCCGTACCCGCCGGCGGGCGGAAGGAGCCCTCGGGCGCGAGCGCGAGCTGGTGACCTCCGTGCTCGACACGGTAGGGGCTTTGGTCGGCGTGACCGACCGGGAAGGGCGGATCGTCCGCTTCAACCGGGCCTGCGAACAGACCCTCGGCTACTCTTTCGACGAAGTTCGCGGACGTCCTTTCTGGGATCTGCTGTCGCTCCCGGGAGAGGTCGGGCCGGCCAGGAAGGTCTTCGAGCGGCTGCTCGCCGGAAGGTGGCCGACACAGTACGAGACCTACTGGTACACGCGCCTGGGTCAGCGCATAGGCCTGGCCTGGTCGACCAGTTTTCTCACCAACGACGCGGGCGAGGTGGAGTACGTCATCGGCAGCGGCATCGACATCACCGAGCGGAAGCGATCGGAGGACGCTCTGCGGGCCAGTGAAAACCGCTTTCGCTCCCTGATCGAGAAGTCGGCCGATCTCATCGCGATCATCGCCGCCGACGGCACCTACCGGTACGTCAACCCCGCCCATGAGGCGGCGTTCGGGCCCAGGGTGGACGAGTTGGTGGGGACGAGCGCCTTCGACACTTTGCATCCCGACGACGCGCGCCGACTGGCGGCGCGACTGGCCGGGGCGATTCGGAGCGGCGAGACGATGGCGATGGTCGAGTATCGCATTCGCCACAAGGACGGTTCCTGGCACTTCGTCGAAGGAATGGCTCTCAACCTGTTTGACGACCCCGCCGTGGCCGGGCTGCTCGTTACCGGTCGGGACATCACCGAGCACCGGCTGGCGGACCAACGCGTCGCAGACGAGTTGAACTACAGCCAGATCATGCTCGATGCGTCGCCGGTTGGGATCATTACGTACGCCGCGTCGGGTGACGCCGTCTCGGCGAACGCGGCCGCGGCTCGGCTGATCGGCGGGACGATCGACCGAGTGAAAGCCCAGAACTTCCGCCGGCTCAAGTCCTGGCAGGAGTCGGGGTTGCTCGCGGCCGCAGAGAAGGCCCTTGCCACGGGACAGGAGCAGCGGGTCGAGACCCACCTGATCACCAGCTTCGGCAAATCCGTGTGGCTCGCCATGCGTCTCGTGCCCTTCCAGTTCGCCGGGGAGACGCGATTGCTGACGTTGTCGATGGACGTCGCTGACCGCAAGCGGGAAGAGGAGGCGCTGCGGGCCAATGAGGAGCGACTGAGAGTCGGCGTGCGCGTGGCCGACATCGCCGTGTTCAATCAGGACCGGGATCTGCGGTACACGTGGATGTACAATCCCCAGCTGGGGTACGGCACCGACCAAGTGCTCGGGAAGACGGACGCCGAGCTGCTTCCGGCCGGAGCCGTCGAGCGGATCACCGCACTCAAACGGCATGTTCTGGAGGCCAACGAGGGCGCTCGCGAGGAGGTCCGCGTCGCGAACGATGGCAGGACCCAGGTGTTCGACCTGGCTCTCGAACCTTTGCGCGACGCCGGCGGTGCCGTCATCGGGCTCACCGGTGCGTCCTTCGACATCACCGACCGCAAGCACGAGGAAGAGGTGTTGGCAAAGACCGCGCAATATCTGGCCGCCGCGCAATCGATTGCGCACGTGGGGAGCTGGGAATGGAACATTCAGACGGGGGAGGTCTTGTGGTCGGATGAAACCTATCGGATCTTCGGCCTCCAGCCGGGACAAATCGACCCCGGTTGCGGTCTCGCGTTCCAGTTCGCGCATCCGGAGGATCGGGAGCGTTACGAGGCGACGTTGCGACGGGCGGTCGAGTCGGGGAGGAGGTTCTCCGCCGAAACCCGAATCGTACGCGCCGATGCCACGGAGGGAACGATCGTCGTGGCCGGTGACGTTTTCAGCTCGGAAGCGGGACGACCGCGTGTCTTCATCGGCGTCGTGCAGGACATCAGCGAACGCAAGCGGGGCGAGGATGAAATTCGTGCTCTCAATGAAGCGCTCGAACGGCGTGTGAACGAGCGCACGGAGGAGCTGGTCATCGCCAACGAGGAGCTGGAAGCCTTCTCCTATTCGGTGTCGCACGACCTGCGTGCGCCGTTGCGGCACATCGAAGGTTTCAGCCGCATTCTGCTCGAAGACCACGCCGCGCAGCTGGGCGTCGAAGTCCAACAATATCTCGACAAAATACAGGCGGGCACGCAGCACATGGGCCAGCTCATCGGAGACTTGCTCAATCTCTCCCGGGTGACGCGGGAGCACATGGTGAAGCAAGCGGTGTCGCTCAGCGATCTGGCGCAAGCCGTCGCCGCGGATCTCCGGCGCAGTGCACCGGATCGGCAGGTGGAGTTCGTCATTGCGCCGGGGCTCGTGACCGAGGGCGACCCGCGCCTGCTGCGCGTCGCGCTGGACAACCTCCTCGGCAATGCCTGGAAGTATACCAGCAAGCATGACGCGGCGCGGATCGAGTTCGGGGCGATCGCCGGCGAGGGTGAGATGGTGTACTTCGTACGCGACGACGGCGCCGGCTTTGACATGACCAATGCAGCAAACCTGTTTCGGGCCTTTCAGCGGCTCCACTCGGCGAACGAATTCCAGGGGACGGGGGTGGGGCTGGCCATCGTGCAGCGGATCGTTCGCCGGCACGGTGGCCGCATCTGGCCCGAGGCCGAGGTCGGCAAGGGCGCAACCTTCTACTTCACGTTGGGCGCGTCCTCTCCGCCGATGAGGTAACCGGCGACATGTTCCGTGGGTGGGTCGTCGCGCAACCGGGCAATCGGGGCCGAAAGACCGCGGAGCACGGGGCCAATGGACTGGGGGGTGCGCGGCGAGGAGACTACTCTTCCCGGGCTTCGCGCAGCATCTTCGCCATCCGCTGCAGCAGCTTCCAGCCGAGAATCCCGTTTCCCTGCACGACCGGCCGGAAGTCCCAGTAGGTGAGCCCGTAGCAGTCGAGCTCGGTGGAGGCGGTGATCGTCGCCATGCGCTTGCCGTCGTCGATCAGGGCGATTTCGCCGAAGTAGTCGCCGGGCTTCAATATCGAGCGCTTCTTGCCGCCGATGGCAACCGTGGCCTCGCCGGATTCGATCACGAAGAAGGCGGCTCCGCCCGAGCCCTCCTGGACGACGGTCTGGCCGGCGGCGAAACGCCGCGCCTTGAACAGGCGCGCGATCTGCTGAAGCTCGCGCTTGTTCAGGTCGCTGAAGAGCGGTACGCGCTGCAGGACTTTGATCGGGGCGCCTCGCATCGGGGCCTATCCTCCCTTTGTGATCGCTCGGCATTGAAGCAGGTAGAGCGTGCCGGCGGCGATCGCCCATTCGACGTCTCGAGCAGAGCCGTAGATCTTCTCGCACCGGCCCGCGAGCCGGTTGAGCTCGCCCAACTGGTCGTCGTTCAGGCAGAGGCGCTCGACGAGCTCGGGCGAGAGCTTCTCCTCGACCGTGCCGCCGTTCGCCACGCTACGCACGGCGACCTTCTTGTATCCCGGCTTCCGCTCGAGCACCTGGCCCGAACGATCGATGCGGTAGTGGTCCGGGATCACGATGCCCGCGACGACCGCCTCGCCGAGCCCCCAGCTCGCCTCGATCACGCGCTCGTCGGCCCCGGTGACCGGATTCCTGGTGAACATGACCCCGGCGCTATCGGGGTCGAGGAGTGCCTGGACCACGACGCCGACGCTCGGGCGAGTGAAAAGTCCGACCTTCTGCCGGTACGTGATGGCCGAATCCGAGTTTGCCGACCACCAGATCTCGCTCAACGCCGAGCTCAACTGCTCGACCGACGGGACGTTGAGCAGCGTCAGGTGCTGACCGGCGAAGCTCGCCGAGGCACCGTCTTCGTCCGCGGCCGAGGAGCGGACCGCCAGCGGGCCGCCGAGCGGTCCGACCCACTTGGCGATCTCCTTGATCGCGGCGTGCTCCCCGGCGGCAACGGCTTCGACGATCGCACCGGACAGCGCGACTCCGGGCGGGACCGGCAGTCCGTCCCGGATCGCCTGCCCGAGCCCGACCGCCTTCGAGCCGAAGACCGTCTCGTCGAGCGCCTTCTCGAGCGGGACGACGCGCTTCACGCCAGCACCGTGACCTCGCCGGCATCGCCGTCGACACGCACCCGCGTCCCGTCGGCAATGCGCTCGGTCGCCTCGCGCGTCCCGACCACACCCGGAATACCGTACTCTCGGGCGACGATCGCCGAGTGGGAGAGCAGGCCGCCGCTGTCCGTCACGATCGCCCCGAGCAGCGGCAGCAGGATGTTGAAGGCCTCGGTCGTCGATTCGGTGACGAGGACGTCCCCTTTCTTGATCCGGTCGAACTCGGAAGGATGAGAGACGCGGCGTGCCGGCCCCTCGTACACACCCCGGCTCGCCGCCAGCCCGCGGAGCATGTGCTCCTCGTGAGACGCCTCGGAGCTGCCGAAGAGCGCCCCCAACGAGATGCCGATGGCGCGCATCATGCGCCCGGCCGCCGGCGGCAACCCGGATGGGTCCGGAGGAGGAGGCGGGGGCGTGCCCAGCACCGGCGGGGCTTCCTTGGCACTGTGCGCCGCGCGGTACTCGAACCGCTTGGCGAGCTCGTCCGCGGCGGGGCCGTCCGCGCCGGAGAGCAGCGCGCGCATCTCATCGAGGCCGGCGTCGACGAAATGAGCGGCGTCGTGGATCCGTCCCTGGCGAGCGAGTCGGCGGCCGCCCGCGAGCGCGGCCCGCCGCATGAGCCCGGAGGCCCAGATGTCGCTGAACACGCCGCGCTCGTCCCGGATCGGGTAGGTCAGCCGAGCCTCCTCGATCAGCTCGTCGAAGTGCGCCCGGTGCTGCTCGGGAACCTTGCCGCGGACCTCTGCGATCCGGCCTTCGACGTCCGAGGCGTCGGCGCCCGTCCCCACGACGGCCGAGCGAATGGCCCGGCACAGCACGTCCGGCAGCTCGAGCGCGCAGGGGTTCGAGATGTCGAAACCGTCGAGGAGCCGGTACCCGACGAGATCGAGATACGCGGACACGGCGGCGCCGGTATCGCGATCGAGCGCGCGCAGCGCTGCGAGCACGCGACCCGGATCGTCCTCGGACTCGAGAAGCTTCTGCGCACGAGGGTCCTGCCCGATCGCGGTGATCAGCTGCGCCAGCTGCGCCGACGCGCCCGCCGACACGGGCGACGTGCCGCGCATCAACCCGAGCAGCTCGGCCGGCGGCAGGCCGGTCCAGTCGCCGACGTGCGCCAGGAAGTCTCCGGTGCAGACGACGGCCGCAGCCGTGAAGCGCATGTGCTGATAGAGCATCTCCGCGTGGTGATCGCGGCAGCGCGCAAGATGCGCGGCCAGATCGGCGTCGGAGAGTTCCTCTGGGTCGACCGACTGCAATTCCCGGTGAGCCTTGATCGAGGCCGGCTTGAACTTCTCGTTCCAATCGCGCAGCTGCTCGCGCCAGAACTTCCGCTCGAAGACCTCCTCGGCACGCTGAAAACGCTCGGGAAGCTGATCTTCCGGAACCGGTCTCACCGCCTTGTAGGCGAAGCCGTTGACGTACGCCATCTCGATCCCGTCGATCAACATGCCGTAGGAGCGGGCGAACTCGGCGGTAGCGCGCTTGAAGGGCTCGGGATGGATCTCCATCCAGTACCGCGTCATCGGGCGCGGAAAGTGAACGGGGTCGAGCTCCCAGAAACCGGGGCCCGGCGGCTCGAAGCGAAGCTCGGTTGCTTTCCCTGCGCTCATCGCTGGTACTCCTCTCGAGGTCGATTCTTGGGCACTCGTCGGGCGGGTCGTCCGTACAAGCGGGGCCGTTGACGGAAGAGGACATCGTCGGGCGTGCCCGCAGTCCCCGGAAACCCGCTGAAAATCTCTACGCCGATATCGTTGCCTGCTCCGATTGGCCGTCGAGAATGGCCGCCAAAGCGGACGTTGTGGCGGGCACCGCTGGGTGGGAAAGGGCCGTCGTGCCCCGCACTGCGCGCCGTGGACGTGTCATCGGATGGTGATGGGCGAAAATGTGCCTGACCTGCCGACCATTGGCAAGCAACGA
>CAZYMF010000262.1:0-4669 GCA_964648215.1 uncultured Binatia bacterium (SeqCode)
ATTGACGCTCCCACGCCCGCCTTGCTAGAGGCAGCATCGTTGCCACGGAGGTCCGCCGTGCCGAAGTTTCCTACCGAGGTCGAGAAGTCCGTCACCATCAAGGTTCCCCTCGCCCGCGCCTACGAGTTCATGTGGGACGTCGTCGGCTCCTCGGGCTGCATCCCCGGGTTGAAGAGTTGCAAGCGGGTGGGCGACGATATCTACCGCTTCGTCTACGAGGAGCGTTCGACCGGGCCGGTGAGCCTGACGGTGCAGTACACGGCGCGGTACGAGGGCAACGGCAAGGACCGGATCAGCTTCGAGAGCACGGAAGCGAAGGGCGACAACACCGACGTGAAGGGTCTGATCCGTTTGCAAGCCAGCGGCGAGGGTGCCACCAAGGTCACGCTCAAGCAGATGCTGGCGCCCGATACGCCGGTGCCCCGGCTGCTGCAGGGATTGATTCGCTCGTTCGTCGAGGGCGAGGCGGCCGCGGGGCTGAAGGAGTACCTCGCCGGCGTGAAGCAGGAGCTCGAGTCGGCTTGAATCTCCCGCGGCACGCCCGCCTCAGCCGCGCACCAGGCGGGAGAGGTCCCAGGCGATCATGATCACGGTGCCGCCGACGACGAAGGCGAAGATCAGTCGCAGGACGCGATTGGGGAGGAAGTGCGTCGTCAACGCTCCCAGCTGCGAGCCGACCGACGAGCCGATCAGGATGGCCATCGCCAGCTTGAGGCTCACGTAGCCGTGCAGCGACTGCTCGATGGTGCCGACGGAGACGGTGACGAAGAGGAGCAGAACTCCGGTGCCGGCGGCGTTGCGCAGGGACAGACCGAAGCCGTACAGCAGGATGGGCATGAAGAGCACGCCGCCGCCGATTCCCATCAGCCCCGACGCCATACCAAGGACGAATCCGAGATAGGCGAGCAGGGGCACGGAGACCCGCTCCAGCTGGACCCGCGGCAGGTCGATGAAGGGTGGAATCCGCACCCGGGTGACGAGCGGGCCCGGAATCGTCACGTCGCCCCGCGGTACGGCCCGGCGGCGCGCCCGCCAGGCGTCGCGGAAGGTGTAGACGGCGATGCCCGACAGCAGGACGATGAACAAAACGTCGAGCACCACCTCGACCGCCGGAACCGGGAGCCCGTGGCCGAGGCGCCAGCGCCCGAGACCGACCAGATAGGTCAGCAGCCGTGTGCCGGCATCGACGCCGAGCAGGCTGCCGCCCAGCATCACCAGATCGATGCGCGGCTCGCCGCGCTTGAGATGACGGTATTTGAGGAAGGAGGCGATCGAGGTGCCGCACTTCTGGCTGAGCGCGGAGCCGACGGCGATGGGCGCCGGAACGCCGAACACGTAGATCAGCAGCGGGGTCAGCAGAAACCCGCCGCCGACGCCGAACATGCCGGCCACGTAGCCGATGAATAGACCGACGATCGCCAGCGCGGGAAGAAAGACGCTGTGCCCGATGTCGGCGCCGAGACGAAGCCAGAGGAAGTCCACCGCCGCCACTCAGCTGGATCCGAGCTGTGCCCCGCCTAGATGTGGTACTCGATCGGGGGCAGGGTGGCGTCGTTGTTCCCCTGGTCTTTGCGACGGCCGTGCCGCAGCACCATTCCTTCGATCGCGTTCGAGGCCAACAGCACCACCAGCCCCCACGCTACCGGCACGACGACACAGGCCAGCGCGTAGCCGATCTGGTCCCAGGTCATGACGTCGTGCGCCTCTGCTGCAAGCGGTGCATACGAGTGCACCAGAGGTAGCACGAGTTCGGGCGCGGGCCTACCCACGAAGCGCGGGAACCCGGTCGCCGCGAGTCCGCGCAACGAGGGCCGCTCAGGCCGGCACCAGCTTGGCTTCCAGTCGCGCGCGCACGGCCGGCCACTCGGCGTCGGTGATGCTGAAGTAGACGCTGTGGCGGATCCGGCCGCTGATGGTGATCATGTGGTTGCGAAAGGTTCCTTCCTCCATCGCACCGATGCGCGCCAGGGCCCGGCGCGAGCGCTTGTTGAGGGAGTCGGTCTTGAACTCCACGCGGATGCAGCCGAGCTTCTCAAAGGCGTGGCGCAGCATCAGGTACTTGGCCTCGGTGTTGACGGCGGTGCGCTGCCAGGGCGGCGCGATCCAGGTGGAGCCGATCTCGACGCAGCGGTTGGTGCGGTCGATCTTGTGGAAGCGCGTGCTGCCGACCGGGCGCCCGCGGGCCAGCTCGACGGTGGCGAACGGCAGCGATTCGCCCGCCGCCTGCTGCCGCAGGGCCGTCTCCATGTAGTGGCGCATGTCCTCGGGTGTACGGCTGACGTGAAACGGGTTCCAGCGCCAGATCTCCGGGTCGAGGCCGACCTCGCAGAGGCCGGCGTGATGTCGCTCCAGGGCGAGCGGCTCGAGACGGATGTGGCGGCCGGTGAGTGTGACCGGCTCGACGGTCATCGGTGGCGGCTTGTCGCTCATGCGCGTCTCTCCCTACGGGAGGGGAGCCGGCGCGACAAGCGAGCTTCCACGGAGATGGAAACGCCGGGGATCGCCTCGATCCGCCGCTCAGCCCTTCTCGACGCACTTGCGCATCGCCGGGTGATGCGTTAGCGCGACCGGAATATGGCCGGTGAGAAGCCGTCGCGCGTATGGCTCGTGGCTGACGTCGCATCGGCGGCGACCGAGGAAGGTGAGCTTGACCATGGCGCGTCAGTTGCCTAATTGCGGACGTGAAAAGGGTCAAGCCGCACTGGCGAGCGCGGGTGGGTGCCTCGATGCCGCTGGATTCGACATCAAATGGAAGTAGCTTGAAGGCAGAGAGGGAATGTCCACCGACAACACCCACCGCGCGCCCGAGGGGCGCTACCTCCTCACCCTGTCGCTGACCGCCCTGGGCGTGGTCTACGGGGACATCGGCACCAGTCCCCTGTACGCCATCCGCGAGTGCTTCTTCGGCGAGTACGCGGTGACGCCCAGCGCCGACAACATCCTGGGAGTGCTGTCGTTGATCGTCTGGGCGCTGGTGATCGTCATCTCCATCAAGTACCTCGCCTTCATCATGCGTGCCGACAACCGCGGTGAGGGTGGAATCCTGGCGCTCATGGCGCTGGCGCGGCCGGAGCACGGCCTGCGGGCACGCGGGGCGGCATTTCTGGTGGTGATGGGATTGTTCGGCGCCGCGCTTCTCTATGGCGACGGCATGATCACGCCGGCCATCTCCGTGCTGAGCGCGATCGAAGGTCTGAAGGTGGCCACGCCGCTCTTCGATCCGTTCGTGATTCCGATCACCATCGCCATCCTGGTGGTGCTGTTCCTCTTTCAGTCCCAGGGGACGGCGCGCGTCGGCGCGGTCTTCGGGCCGATCATGCTGATCTGGTTCTTCGTCCTGGCCTTGCTGGGGATCAACGGCATCGTGCAGGAGCCGCACGTCCTGGCGGCGGTGAGCCCGGTGCACGCCCTCGATTTCTTCGTCAACAATCGCCTGCAGGGCTTCTTCGTGCTCGGCGCCGTCTTTCTCGTCGCCACCGGGGGCGAGGCGCTCTACGCCGACATGGGTCACTTCGGCAAGCGGCCGATCCGGCTGGCGTGGTTCACGATCGTGCTTCCCGGGTTGTTGCTGAACTACTTCGGCCAGGGAGCTCTGCTGCTGCGCGAGCCCGGCTCGGCGCATCAACCCTTCTACCATCTGGCTCCGGATTGGGCGCTGTACCCGATGGTGGTGCTGGCGACCGTGGCCACCATCATCGCCTCGCAGGCGGTCATCTCCGGGTGTTTCTCGCTCGCGCGTCAGGCGGTCCAGCTCGGCTACAGCCCGCGCCTCGAGATCGACCATACCTCGTCGGCCGAGATCGGACAGATCTACATCCCGCCGGTGAACTGGATCCTCATGGTC
The DNA here is from genome assembly GCA_964648215.1 of uncultured Binatia bacterium (SeqCode). Lineage (GTDB taxonomy): Bacteria > Desulfobacterota > Binatia > HRBIN30 > JACQVA1 > CAZYMF01. The sequence continues at coordinate 3,845 of CAZYMF010000262.1, forward strand.
GCCACCATCGCCCTGGTGATCGGGTTCGAATCTTCCAGCCGCCTGGCGGCGGCCTACGGTGTCGCGGTGTCGACGACGATGGTGATCACCACCGTTCTGTTCTACGTCGTCGCCACGGACCTGTGGAAGTGGAATCGTTGGCTGACGGCGCTCCTGGCGGGCAGCTTCCTGGTGGTCGATCTCGCGTTCTTCGTCGCCAACATCATCAAGATCGAGCACGGCGCCTGGTTTCCGCTGGTGGTCGCGATCATCGCGTTCACCTTGATGGAGACGTGGAAGCGCGGCCGCCAGATCCTGGCCGAGAATTTTCTCACCGGGGCGTTGCCGATCGAGCGCTTTCTCGACGACCTGGCGGTGAACCCGCCGCTGCGCGTCCCCGGCACCGCGGTCTTCATGACCGGGAACGTGGAAGGAACCCCGCTCGCGCTGTTGCACAACCTGAAGCACAACAAGGTGCTGCACGAGCGCATCTTGTTGCTGACGGTGTCGACCGAGGAGATCCCGCAGGTGCCGCGCGAGCTGCGCGCGGACGTGAAGCCGCTCGGCCACGGTTTCTACCGCATCGTGGCGCACTACGGGTTCATCGAGGATCCCAACATTCCCAAGCTGTTCGAGTTGGTCAGCAGCAACGGCCTGGAGATCAAGCCGATGGAGACCACCTTCTTCCTCGGACGGGAGACGTTGATTCCGAGCAAGAAGCCGGGCATGGCGATCTGGCGCGAGAAGCTCTTCTCCCTGATGTCGCGCAACGCGCAGCCGGCCACCGCCTTCTTCGACATTCCACCCAACCGCGTCGTCGAGCTGGGGGCGCAGATCGAGCTGTGA
>CAZYMF010000262.1:4769-6016 GCA_964648215.1 uncultured Binatia bacterium (SeqCode)
TGCGTAGCTCTTCGAAGGGGGACTCATGGAGAATGTCGGACCACTGGCCGGAATTCGCGTTGTCGAGCTCGGCATCTGGGTCGCCGGTCCGTCGTGCGCCGCCGTGCTCGGCGACTGGGGCGCGGACGTGGTGAAGATCGAGGATCCGCGCTCCGGCGACCCGATGCGCGGCTTCATCGTGCGCAGCAAGGAGGATCGCGAGCGCCGCGTGTCCCCGAGCTTCACCGTCGACAATCGCAACAAGCGCAGCGTCGCCCTCAACCTGCGGAACCCGGCCGGCCTGGCCCTGGCGATCGAGCTGATCGATCGCGCCGACGTGTTCGTCTCCAACGTACGCCCCGCACCGCTCGAGCGCCTCGGGCTCGACGCGGAGACGCTCACGCGAAAATTCCCGCGGCTGATCTACGGGCAGATGACGGGCTACGGCCACGTCGGCCCCGAGCGCGATCGCGCCGCCTTCGACTACGCCGCGGCCTGGGCGCGCGCCGGCATCATGGCCAGCCTCGGCGAACCCGAAGGCCCACCGCCCGGGCAGCGGCCGGGCATGGTGGACCATCCCGCCGGGTTGAGCCTCGCCGGCGGCATCGCCGCGGCGCTCTTCGCTCGCTCGCGCACCGGCCGCGGGCAGATCGTGCGCACCTCGCTGTTTCAGATGGGTCTGTGGATGAAGGCGGTCGATCTGCAGTCGACCTTGATGGGCGGCCCGCTGCCGCTGCCCGAGAGCCGCAAGGCCGCCGTCAATCCGCTGTTCAATCCCTATCGCACCAGGGACGGGCGCTGGATCTACCTGATCATGATGCAGGGCGACCGTCACTGGCCCGACTTCTGCCGCGCCGTCGGCCGCGACGACTGGGCGGACGACGCCGCGCTGCAAACCATGCGCGGCCGCTTCGACCGCCGCGTCGAGATCATCGCCGAGCTCGACGCGGTGTTCGCCAGCAAGAGCTTCGACGAGTGGGCGGAGCTGCTCGACCGGGACAACGTGTTCTGGGGCGTCGCCCAGACCGACGAGGAGGTGCTCGCCGATCCGCAGACGGCGGCGCTGGAGATGTGGGGGCGCCCCGACGATGTCCCGGAGCAGACGCCGGTGCTCAAGAGCCCGGTGGGCTTCTCCGCGACGCCGGCTTCTTTGCGACGACCCACGCCCGAGGCGGGCCAGCACACCGAAGAGGTGTTGCTCGAGATCGGTTGCAGTTGGGAACGCATCGCGGAGCTGAAGGAGCAGGGGGCCATCGGCTGACCGCGGC
>CAZYMF010000263.1:0-5952 GCA_964648215.1 uncultured Binatia bacterium (SeqCode)
GATCTCCTCCGGGCCCAGCTTGGTGTCGCGGGCAACGCATTCGAACTCCTCGATGTGCACCGAGGTGAAATAGTCGTCCTTGACCACCCTCTCGCTGACCAGGATGGCGTCCTCGAAGTTGTAGCCACCCCACGGCATGAAAGCGACGCGAATGTTGCGTCCGAGTGCCAGTTCGCCCATCTCGGTGGAGGCGCCATCGGCGATCACGTCACCGGCGCCGACGCGGTCCCCCTCCATGACGATCGGGCGTTGATTGATGCACGTGTTCTGGTTGGAACGCTGGTACTTGATCAAATTGTAGATATCGACTCCGGCATCGCGGCCCGAGCCGCTCGGCTTGTCGGCCTTCACCACGATGCGCATGGCATCGACGCTCTCGACCACGCCATCCCGCTTGGCCACCACCGTGACACCCGAATCGCGCGCCACCACCTTCTCCATCCCGGTACCCACCAGTGGAGCGTCGGTGCGCAGCAACGGCACGGCCTGTCGCTGCATGTTCGATCCCATCAGGGCGCGGTTGGCGTCGTCGTTTTCCAGAAACGGGATCAGCGAGGCCGCCACGCTCACCAGCTGGTTGGGCGAGACGTCCATGAACTCGACCTGGTCTGGTCGCACCATGGTGAACTCGCCGCCGATGCGCGCCGAGACCAGGTCGGCCGTGAAGTTGCCCTTGGCGTCGATGGGCGCGTTGGCCTGGGCGATGACGTGGTCTTCCTCCTCCAGGGCGGAGAGGTAGCGGATGCGCTCGCTGACACGTCCGTTCTCCACCTCGCGGTAGGGCGTTTCGACGAAACCGAACTCGTTGACGCGCGCGTAGGTGGATAACGACGCGATCAGCCCGATGTTCGGTCCTTCCGGCGTCTCGATCGGACAGACGCGGCCGTAATGGGTCGGATGCACGTCGCGGACCTCGAATCCGGCGCGCTCACGGGTCAAGCCGCCGGGACCGAGCGCCGACAGACGGCGCTTGTGCGTGATCTCCGACAACGGATTGGTCTGATCCATGAACTGCGACAGCTGACTCGATCCGAAGAACTCCTTGATGACGGCCGACACCGGCTTGTAGTTGATGAGCTCCTGCGGCATCAGGGTTTCGATGTCCTGCAGGCTCATGCGCTCTTTGATGGCCCGCTCCATGCGGACCAAGCCGATGCGATACTGGTTCTCCACCAGCTCGCCGACCGCGCGCACGCGGCGGTTGCCGAGATGATCGATGTCGTCGATGTTGCCGTTGCCGTTCTTCAGCTCGATCAGGTAGCGCACGACCTCGAGAATGTCCTCGCGCCGCAGCGTTCCCTGGTCGAGGGGAACGTTGAGCTTCAGCTTGTGGTTGAGCTTCAGCCGCCCGACCCGAGACAGGTCGTAACGCTCGGAGTTGAAAAACAGGTTGTTGAAGAAGGTCGTCGCCGTCTCGATCGTCGGCGGGTCCCCGGGACGCAGTCGCTTGTAGATCTCGACGATGGCCTCGTCGGGCGAGGCGATCTTGTCTTGCAGCAACGTGTCTCGCAACGACGGGCCGATGTGCGTGTCGTCGAGGAAGAGCACCTGGACCTCGTCGATGCCGCGTTCGCGCAGCCGATCGAGGACCTCGGGGGTGATCTCTTGGTTGCACTCGATCAACACCTCCCCGGTCTTGGGGTCGGCCACGTCGTGGGCGGAGATGCGACCGACGACCTCCTCGATCGTGATCGGGATTTCCTTGACGCCGGCTGCCTCGAGCTGCCGCAGCGAAGCCTTGGTAATTTTGCGACCCTCTTTGACGATGAGCTCGTTACCAGGCGAACGAATGTCGCGTGAAGCCTTGAGACCGACGAGCTGATCCGGCTTGAAGACCTTGGCCACCTTGCGCCCGTCGAGAACGATGGTGTCGGTCTTGTAGAAATAGTTCAGCAAGTCCTCGGTTGTCATGCCGAGGGCGCGCAAGAGAACGGTGGCATGGAACTTCCGCCGGCGGTCGATGCGAACGTAGAGAATGTCGCGCGGGTCGAACTCGAAGTCGATCCAGGAGCCACGATAGGGGATGATGCGAGCGGAGTAGAGGAGCTTCCCGCTGGCATGCGTCTTCCCCTTGTCGTGATCGAAGAAGACGCCCGGCGAGCGGTGCAGCTGGCTGACGATGACCCGCTCGGTGCCGTTGACCACGAAGGTGCCGTTGTCGGTCATCAGCGGGATCTCCCCGAAGTAGACCTCCTGCTCCTTCACGTTCTTGATCGACCGCGCTCCGGTCTGCGGATCGACCTCCCAGATGACCAGCTGGATCGTGACCTTGTGCGGGGCCGCATAGGTCATGCCGCGCTCGTGGCACTCGTCCACCGAGTACTTTGGCTCGCCCAGGCTGTAGCTGACGAACTCGAGCGAGGCTGTCTCGTTGAAGTCCTTGATCGGGAAGACCGACCGAAAGACGCCCTGCAGGCCCATGTCACGCCGTTCACTGGGCGCAACGTCTTTCTGCAGGAACTCTTCGTAGGACTGCTTCTGGATCTCGATCAGATTCGGGATGTCGACGATCTTCTTGATCTTCCCGAAGTTGCGTCGAAACCGAAGATTGTTCGGCACCTGGGAACTCATTGCGACTCCTCTGCTGCTGCCCGTACTCTTGGCCGGCCGGGAGTTGCCAAGCTACTTGAGTTCCACGGTACCGCCGGCCTCCTCGATCTTCTTCTTCATCTCCTCGGCTTGCTCCTTGGTCACGCCATCCTTGACGCTCTTGGGGGCGCCATCGACGAGATCCTTGGCCTCCTTGAGGCCGAGGCTGGTCAGCTCGCGGACGACCTTGATGACCTGAATCTTCTTGTCGCCAGCTCCCGTCAAAACGACAGAGAACTCATCCTTCTCCGCCGCCGCTTCCGGAGCCGCGCCCGCGGCGGTCGCCGGACCCGCGGCAATCACCGATGCCGCCGCGGCCTCGATGCCGTAAGTCTCCTTGAGATAGTCTCCCAGTTCCTGCGCCTTGAGCAAGGTCAGCTCCACGATCTTGTCACCGATCTCCTTGACCTCATTCGACCATTCACGTGCTTCCGACATGTCTTCCTCCGTATCCTCAATGGGTGTGTCGCCCGTTACTCAGCCGTCGGCGCCGTGGCGCCGGCTTCTTCCTGCTTTCTCTTCACCAAGGCCTCGATCGCTCCGGCAATGCGGCTTGCCGGGTGCTGGAAGGCCGCAACCAAGCGCGACCCCGGAGCCTTGGCCATCCCAACAACGCGTGCCCGGAGCGCATCGAGGGACGGCATGGTCGCCAGCGCCTTGACCTGCTCAGGCTTCATCGACTGGCCTTCGAGGGCGCCGCCCTTGAGCGAGAGGGCCTCGTTGGACCCCTCGGCGAAGGCCACCAACGCCTTGGTCACCGCAACGGCGTCGTCGTATCCGAAAACCAGGCTGGTCGGCCCTTCCATCAACGACTCGAGCTTGGCGTAGGTCGTCTCCTTCAGGGCTCGTCGCACCAGAGTGTTCTTGGCGACCTTGTACTCGCCTCCGGCAGCGCGGATCTTTCGACGCAACTCGGTCACCTGCGCCACGGTCAAGCCGGACGGCACCGTGACCAGCGTCACGGCGGCACGCTGAAAGCGATCTTGCAGTTGCTCGACGGACGCGACTTTTTCGGCTCGGTTCACGGCAGCCTCCTCATGCAGCCAAAGTGCGAGCCGCAAGCGGATCCACCTTGATGCCCGGGCCCATCGTCGCCGACACGGCGACACTCACCATGTAGTTGCCCTTGGCCGCGGCGGGCTTGGCCTTGACCAGGCTGGCTAGCAGGGCACCGGCATTTGCCGTCAGTCGTTCGATGCCGAACGAACGCTTGCCGATGGGCACGTGAACGATACCGGCCTTGTCCACCCGGTATTCGACCTTGCCCGCCTTCAGCTCGTTCACCGCCTTCGCCACGTCGAAGGTCACGGTTCCGACCTTGGGATTGGGCATCAATCCACGGGGGCCGAGCACCTTGCCGATTCGACCCACCAGCCCCATCATGTCGGGAGTGGCAACGGCCTTGTCGAACTCGAGCCAGCCCTCTTCGCTGATCTTCTTCACCAGCTCTTCCCCGCCGACGACATCGGCCCCCGCTTCGCGGGCCTCGCGCTCCTTCTCGCCCTTGGCAAAGACGGCGATGCGCACCGACTTGCCGGTGCCATGCGGCAACACCACCGTGCCCCGGACGTTCTGATCCGCTTGCCGCGGATCGACACCCAAACGCACGGCCATCTCCACCGTTTCATCGAACTTCGGCCCGGGACAGTCCAACAGGAGCCGGAGGGCGTCGACCAACGGGTACCGTTGCGTCCGATCCACCGACTTCTGCGCCGCCGCCAGGCGTTTTCCCATGTGCGCCATTACCGTCCCTTTTCCAGTTTCTACTAGTCGACCACGTCGAGCCCCATGCTACGGGCGGCCCCTTCCACGGTTCGCATCGCCGCCTCGATGCTTTCGGCCGTCAGATCGACCAGCTTGAGCTGCGCGATCTCGCGGACCTGCGCTTGGGTCACCGTACCAACCTTCTTCTTGTTGGGTTCGCCCGATCCCTTCTCGATACCCGCGGCACGCTTGAGGAGCACCGCTGCCGGCGGGGTCTTGGTCACGAAGGTAAAGGAGCGATCGGCATACACCGTGATGATCACCGGGATGATGAGCCCCTGCTGCGCCTGCGTCTGGGCGTTGAAGGCCTTGCAGAACTCCATGATGTTGACCCCGCGCTGGCCGAGCGCGGGACCCACCGGCGGGCTCGGATTGGCCTGGCCGGCCGGAATCTGGAGCTTTACCTCACCGATTATCTTTTTTGCCACCGTTCACTCCCTGGGAACACGCTGCTCAGGCCTTCTCGACCTGCACGAAATCGAGCTCGACGGGCGTAGCGCGGCCAAAAATGCTGATCAGGACGCGCAGCTTGCCCTTGTCGGGCTTCACTTCCTCGACGACACCGTTGAAATCCTGGAAGGGGCCATCGACCACCTTGACGCTCTCGCCGGCCTCGAACAACACCTTGGGCTTCGCTCGCAAGGCGCCTTCGGCCATTTGCTGGGTGATCTCCCGAACCTCGGCTTCGGTAATCGGGGCCGGCTGGGTGGCACCACCGACAAAGCCGGTCACCTTGGGCGTTCCCTTGACGATGTGCCAGGTCTCGTCGCTCAGTTCCATGTTGACCAGGATGTATCCGGGGAAGAACTTGCGCGAGGACGTTTTCTTGCGACCCTTGACCAACTCGACGACCTTCTCGGCCGGCACCAGGATCTCGCCGAAATGGTCCTGCTTGCCCATGGCGCGGACCCGTTCCTCGAGAGAGGCCTTGGCCTTCTGCTCGTATCCCGAATAGGTGTGAACAACGTACCACAGCTTTGCCATCCGCTCACCGATTGAGGATCATATGGACCAGCTGTGTGACGACCAAGTCGACCAACCCGAGGTAGACGGCGACGACGATGGTGATCGCGAGCACCACCACGGTGGCCGCGGTGGTCTCCTTCCGGGTGGGCCAGTGAACCTTGCGAAGCTCGACACCGACCTCCTGCAGGAAGGTGATCGAGCGCGGAACCGCCTCGCGGGCCTTCTCCAACTGTTCTTGCAGTGCCATGTTTTCTTCTTTGACGAACGGGTCAGGCAGGGCTCGAACCTGCAACCCCCGGATTTGGAGTCCGGTGCTCTACCAATTAGAGCTACTGACCCGACACGACAGCGCTCCGGGGCGATGCCGATGACTCATCGCTCCGGGCGTCGTCCGTCTCTTCACGTCAGACCTTGGTCTCCTTGTGCAGGGTGTGGGTGCGACAAGCGGGGCAGAACTTGCGGAACGCGAGTTTCTCAGTGGTCCGCTTCTTGTTCTTGGTCCCGGTGTAGTTGCGCCGCTTGCACTGTTCACACTGGAAGCTGATGAGGTCCCGCATCTCCACCCTCTCTTATGCCAGGATCTTGGTTACGACGCCAGCGCCGACGGTGCGGCCGCCTTCGCGGATGGCGAAG
>CAZYMF010000264.1:0-5935 GCA_964648215.1 uncultured Binatia bacterium (SeqCode)
CCGAGGCGCCGCACGGCGACGTCGCCCAGGAAACAGAGCATGGCGAGGGGAATCAGGATGATGTCCAGGTCGTAGCGGAGACGTTGCGTGCCCGTCCGACGCGCCAGGAGCTGGCGCACCGTCGGTGCAAACTTGCCCCCCGTTTGCGAGGCGATCTGCTGCAGCAGGAGAGTGTTCGGCTGCGTCGTCAAGAACTCCTCCTGCGGCTCCTCGTCCTTCGCGGGAATCGATACCACCTGCGTGTTCTCGCTCACGTCGCTGCGCCCCTGCCGGCGCAGCACCGTGATCGGATATCGCCCTCCCGGCACGGCGGGCAGGTCGACCTCGAACTGCCGCGGCGCGACCGGTGCCAGAGTGAGGTCCTCGGTCGAGGTTTCGGAGAGATGCAGGCGGGCGAAGAGCACGCCTCCCCGGCGCGGGTCGAAGTCGGTGACCATGAGCGTGATCTTGCCGTTGCGCCGGTGGGCGGTGATGGCGTAGTCCCAGGGCGTCTGCTCGCGCATGGCCCAGCGCACGATCTGCGACCAGAACTTGGCGTACGAGTTCCACCCGGGCCACGCCTCGGCGTCGTTCGACGGATCGGCGGTGAAGGCGGCGACGCGGCCCAGGCCGTATTGCCAGGCGGCCAGGATCGGCTCGCGGTCGGCGCGGCCCGGAACGTAGACGAGCACGTCGGCGCGCGGCTTCGCCCGCGCGAAGGCGTAGTCGTGCAGGGGTGGGAGATCGGCCTTGATCCCGCGCAGGATCTGGGCGCCCCTTGCGGCGATCGGGTAAAAGTCCTCCCCCGGCGCCGACGCCTGCGCCATCGCCGCGGAGGTATCGCGCAGCATCAGCTGCGGCAGCGTCTCGACGTTCTCGACGTGGTAGAACTTGCCGCCGGTGCGTTCCGAGATGTCGTTCAGCAACGAGAGGTTGACCACGTCGTCGCCGATGCGGATGGTGGTGACGCTGATCCCGGTCTGCGCCAGGCTGGCGATGAGCGGGTAGTGGTCGGCGGCGCTGCGGTTGGTGTCGCCGTCGGTGAGCAGGATGATGTGCCGGCGCGCGACGTGGGACTCGGAGAGCTGCGTGCTGGCCCAGTCCAGCGCGTCGTAGAAGTCGGTACCGCCATTTTCCTGCAGCCGTGGGATGAGGGCTTCCAGCCGCGCCCGGTTCTCGGAGAGCGGCTTGAGTGGTGCGATGGGCAGGGCCTGCGAATCGAAGGCGATCACGCCGACGCGGTCGCGGTCTTTCAGCTGTCCGATGACTGCCAGTGCCGCTGCCTTGGCGTAGTGCAGCTTGGAGCGGTTCGGATCGCGCTGCGGCAGGCTGCTGCCCGGCGCCGGCCGCGCCGCGTAGCCCATGCTATTGGAGCGGTCGATCAAGATCATCAAGGCGAGCGGGTCGCGCTCGCGCGGCGGTGAGCGCCGCGGCTCGAGCGTCACCGGCAGCATGCGCTCGAGCGGGCTCTGGCGAAAGCCGGGGTCGCCGAAGCTCTGCGCACCGCCGGCGAAGAGCAGGCCGCCGCCAAAGTCGCGCACGTAGCGCTCGAGGGCGCCGAGCTGCGAGTTGCTGAGGTCCTTGGCGACGACGTCCTCGGCGACGATGCAGTGGTACGCGAGCAATGCCTGGGCGTCCTTCGGGACATCGGAGGGGGGCTTGACGTCGACGGCCACTCCCTTGCTCTCCAGCGCGGTCGCCAGCGGCGACTTCCGGCTCGAGCTGAGCAGCAAGACGCGAGGTGGGCCGGCGACCATCACCGTGGCGTCGCGATAGTCGTTGCCCGACAAGCCGTCGCCGTCGGCGACCACCTGGGCGCGGAGACGGCGGCTGCCGGTTCCGTTCAGGCGATAGGGGATCTCCATCACGTTCAGCCCCTGCTGCAAGGTGATCGACTCGCTTCCGACCGCCTGCCCATCGAGGCCCAGCGTCAACGTTGCCGCACGCTCGCCGTGGCTGTTGCGAGCCACGATGCGGATCGGAAAGAGCGAGCCTTCGGCGACCAGGGGAGGTACGACCAGCTTGTCGACGGAGACGTCGACGACGCCGGCGTGCGGCGGCGCGGCGGTGAAGACGGAAGCTCGGGCCCGGAGCGCGGCGGCGAGCTTGGCGCGTGCCCTCCCGCGCGTTTCGTTGCCGTCGGAGATCAGCAGCAGGCGATGGGAGCTGTCGGGCGGCAGGAGGGCGAGGGCAGTGTCCAACCCCTGACCGATGTCGGTGGCGTTGCGCATCGGAGGCGGTGGCAGCGATGCGATTGGCGCCGGTGGTCCCGGAGGTCGGGCGACGCGGGCACCGCCGGCAAAGGTGACGATGCCGAGCTCGTCGCCGGGCGCCAGCGCCCCGGCGACGGCGTTGAGCCGGCGCAGGCTCCAGGCGCGGCCGTCGCCATCGATGCTCTCCGACATGTCGACCGCGGCGATCACGGTCATGCGCGTCGCCGGCAGCGACACCGTCAGCGCCAGACCCGCCAGACCGAGGGCCAGAAAGGTCAGCGCCGCCGCACGCAGGCCCGCGGCGAGGCGCTCCGCCGGCGTGCGCGCGCTGCGCACGAGGAGCGGCACGGCGGCGAGCAGGAGCAGGAAGGCGGGCGCCGCGAAGAGCACGCCGACGCTTCCCAGATGCCAGAGTAGATAGGAGAGGCTCGCCTCTTTCATGCGAACCTCCGCCACGCGGCCCATTCCGCGAGCATCAATGCCGCCGCGATCGCGTAGAGCCACCAGCCGAGCTCGTGCCGCACCCGCAAGGGCTTGCTTGCGGCAGTGAGAGCCGGCGCTCCGGTCGATCCCTCGGAGGCGCGCCCGATGTCCGACTCGATGGGATCGAAGAAGTTGGCGATGACCTGACGCGACGTGCCGTCGGTGCTCACCGTGTAGACCCCCGCGTGCGTCGTCTCGATCCGCTGTGCCCCGGCGGGACGCGACACCGTGTGGCCGCCGGGATCGACGATCCGGGCCGGGAGGTCCGCGCGCAGGTCGTCGACATTGACGACGTCTCCGGTCGACACCACCGCCGGAGTCATCATGTCCGGTGGCGCCAGCCAGTCGAGGAGATTGAGGAAGAAGACGACGAGGTTGACGTTGTCGTTGCTGAGCAGGTGCTCCGCCTCGAGGTCGAAGGCGATGCAGGCGATGCGCCGGCCGTCGATCGCGGTGGTGAACGCGAGCGGGAACTCGCGCCCGCCGCTGCGCGACCACAGCAGGGGCTCGCTCCGCGGCGGCGGCTGGATGATGCGCGCCTTTTGCAACGGATACGGAGGCAGGGGCTGGATGCCGCGCAGGCTCGGATGCCGGTCGTTCCAGTCGACGATCTCGACCTGCGTGCTGTCGCCGACCACCGGGAACAGCGCCGTTCCCGCCGGCGGGTAGATGTAGAGCGCGCTCGTCGCCGGTGGGGACGGCGCATAACGGTTGAATATGACGATGTCGAATCGGCTGGCCGCGGCCGGGTCGTACTCCTCGCGGCCGACTCGCTCCAGTCGCATCCCGGGAACCGCGCGCGCCAAGACGCGCAGATCGTCGATCAGGGACGACGCGGGTGACACCAGGAGAAGTCGCAGCTTGCGCGCGTCGTGAATCCAGCCGTAGGCGCGGTTGTCCGCCGCCAGTGCGTCGCCGACGTCGATGCTGGCGGTCACGAGCCCGGGGTGCGAGAACTTCTTCACCAGAAAGGTGCGGGCGCCGCGCCCCGGGATGGTGAAGCCGGTGCGGGTCACGACTTGAGCGCCGAGAGCCACGGTGAGGACTCCGTGGCGCTCGCCGTAGGAGAAGTTGCGTATCAGAACGTACGCGCGGGCGCGCGCCGGCTCCTCGAACGGACCCTGGAAGATGTGCAGCGCGCTGATCGCGAGGTTGTCGCTGGCGGTTCCGAAAGCGAAACGCCGCACCGTGGCGCGATCCTTCGGATCGAGAGCGCTCAGCGGCAGGTCGGTGAAGAGCACCACCTCGGTGCGGTCCGGATCTCTCTCCCGCGCCCGCCGGGCGAGCGCCATTGCCGTGGCGATGTTGGTGCCGGTGTCCACTGCTGCCAGCGCCTGAATGGAGGCGATCAGGGCGGCGCGGTTGCGCGTGAAGTTGAGGACGATCTCCGGATGCGCGGCTGCGGAGATGAGCATGGCCTCGTCGTCGGTGCCGAAGCGGCGTACCAAGGCCTCGGCCCGCTCCTGCGCCTGTTGAAAACGCGTCTTTCCCCCTTCTTCGGCCTGCATGCTGGCCGAGGTGTCCATGACCAGGACGTGCCGCTGGGCGCCGGTGCCAGGCACCGGCGTGCCCGAGAGGTAGGGGCGCGCGAGCCCGACGATCAGGGCGGCGAGAAGCGCCAGCTGCAGCAGGAAGAGCCAGTCGGGCTGAAAGCGGCGGAGCTGTACGGGATCCTCGGGAACCGACTGCCAGAGGAGCAATGACGGAACGTCGACCCGACGCCGCACGCGCTCCCAGAGATAGAGCAGGACCAGCACGCCGATCAGGGCCGAAAAGAGCAGCGCGATGGGGTTCAGGAGGCCCATGGTCAGGCGATGCCCCCCTTGCGGCTCAACGGACCAACCCCATCTGCGGCAGCTGGCGGAAGAGGCAGTGCTCCAGACCCGCCGCCGTGTCGCACACGGCGAAGAAGGCAGAGTTGCCGGCACAGTACTCGCGCAGCTGCGCCAGGTGCTGCTCGAGCGCTTGCCGGTAAAGCGCCAGGTGCGAGGGACTCAAGCTGATCACTCGCTCGGCGCCGCTCTCGACGTCGCGCAGGCGGCCGCGGCGGAACAGCCCCGATGGGTCGCGCTCGCTGCTCCCGAGAAGCCGTAGCGCCGCCATCTCGAAGCGGCGGCTGGCGAGCCGTCGCATTGCGGTGCGCCATAGGTCGGGCTCGGTGAGGAAATCGGAGATGATGATGGCGAAACCGGGATTCCGGGTTCGCTGCAGGTACGCCTCCACCCCTTCGAGCAGGGCGGTGCCGCCGCGAGGCTCGACCGGGCGACAGAAGTCGGTGATGCGCTGGAACATCTGGGGGAGGCGGACCACCGGCGAGACGACGTGACGCGCAGCGCCGTAGTCGCCGAGAAGGACCAGGCGCACGGGGTCGTTGTGGCGCGCCGCGATGTAGGCGAAGCTGAGAGCCAAACCGACTCCGAAGCGCAGCTTGGCGTCGACCTCCGGCTGACCCATGGAGGCGCTGGTGTCGAGGAGGATGTGAAGCGGCGCCTCACGCTCGGCGCGGAAGCGACGCACCAGGAGCTGGTCGAGCCGTGCATAGGCGTTCCAGTCGAGGAATCGCGGCTCGTCCCCCGGTCCGTAGGGCTTGTAGCTCTCGAGCTCGATGCCGGTCGGGTGGGTGACGCGGGGCACCGGTGTGTTACCCGGGCGGCCGCCAAGGGCCCGCCGCACCGAGAGGCGCAAGCGGCCGAGGTTGCGCAGAAACGGCGGAGCGAGGATGTCGGAGATGACCGAGGAGACTCTACTCGTGGAGGCGTTGGGCGGCATGCACGATGCGCTCGATCAAAGCGCGCGGGTCGATCCCGTCGGCTTCGGCGGCGAAGTTCAACACTAGGCGGTGGTTGAGGGCGGGGACGGCCACCCGGTCGACGTCTTCGTAGGACACGTTCACGCGGCCGTCCAGCAGGGCGCGCACCTTGGCGCCGAGCAGAAGCGCCTGGCCGCCGCGGGGGCTGGAGCCGTAGTTGACGTAGCGGTCGATGTGATCGTCGGCGGGCAGCAGATGCGGTCCGGACGGGGCGAACTTCGACTGGCTCGGGATGGTGGCGCGCACCAGGGCGGCGGCGTACTTCTCGATGTGAGGGGCGACGAGCACCTCGCGCACCAGCGATTTGAGGGTCTCGATGTGCTCGGCGGCGCTGTCAGCGGCGAAGATCGGCCGAATCTCCGGAACCTCGTTCGTGGTCGTCGTGCCGATGATCTGCTGCAGCTCTCGCTGATCGGGGTAGGCGAGGCGCACCTTGAAGAAGAAGCGGTCG
>CAZYMF010000265.1:0-5933 GCA_964648215.1 uncultured Binatia bacterium (SeqCode)
GCCTCGACACCCTGCGCGGCGACGAGGTCGTGGCAGATCGCAATCTCCTGGCTCGACAGGAACCGCCGCAGGCTGTCGCCGAGCCCTTCGCTAACGTCGACACCGATGCCGTGGCTCTTGCCCTGCCAGGTCGGGTTGTTCGGCAGCAGGTGCAGCGTACGTACTTCGAGGCCGGCCAGAAAGCGGGCGATGCCGGCGAGATTCGCCGGCGTGTCGGTGATCCCCGGGATCAGCGGTGTGCGGGCGCTCAGCTCGAAGGCGCCGCCGCGGGCGCGCGCGGCCAGTGCGGCGAAGTTCTCGAGCACGATGCGGTTGTCCACGCCGCACCAGCGCCGGTGCTGCGCCGGGTCGATGAGTTTGAGATCCATGTAGACCGCGTCCAGGTGCGGCAGCAGCAAGGCCGTGAAGGCGTCGAGCCGGAAGAAGCCGCAGGTCTCGAGCAGGACGTGAACACCGTTGGCCCGCAGCTCGCGCGCGACTTCCGACACCAACTCCATGTGCAGCGTGGGCTCGCCGCCCGACAGCGTCACCCCGCCGCCGGACGCGTCGTAGAAGGGCTTGTCGCGCAGGACCCGCTCCACGATCTGCTGGCGCGTCATGGGCGCACCGACACGGCGCAACGCCCCGGACGGACAGCCGGCGGCGCACGAGAAACAACTCCTGCACTGCGTGCGGTCCACGCGCGACTCGCCTGCCATCGTGATCGCACCGCTGGAGCAGGTCTCGGAGCAGGTGCCGCACGCGACGCACAGCGACGGGTCCCACGACAGCTCGGCGCCCCGGCTCCTGCTCTCCGGATTGTGACACCAGGCGCACGACAGCGGACAGCCCTTGAAAAAGACCACCGAGCGGATGCCCGGCCCGTCGTCCAGGCTGTTGCCCTTGATCTCGATCACCAGCGTCTGGCAGCGCGCGCTCATGTTCGCCCTCGCCGTGGCGACGTTCAGATGCGGTACTCGGCCCGGCGGATCACCTCGAGCTGCAGGTCGCGCTGAATTCTGGTGAAGTAGGCCACGTACCCCGAAATGCGCACCATCAGGTCCGGATACAGCTGCGGATTGACCATGGCGTCGCGCAGCACGTCGGTGGTGACGACGTTGTACTGCACCTGCATCCCGCCCAGTTCGAAGAACGTCTTGGCGTAGCTGGTCATCGTGTCCACTGCCTTCTCGGCGGTGTCGGAAGGGCTGGGCACGATCTTGACGTTGAAGGCGATGTTGTTGTCCATGTTGCGCGGGTCAAGCCGCGCAACGTCGCGCAGGTTGTCGAGCAGATTCGGCGACGCCAAGGGATGCGGAGTGAGCCCCGGAGTGAAGGGCTCGCCGGCCAGGCGCCCCGACGGCAGCGCGCCGGTGACGCGCCCGTAGGCGGCGTGGTTGGCCATCGACCACCAACCGACGGCGTGCAGGCCACCGCGGTAGTTGCTGTACCCGGCGAAGAGCCGCTTGACCATCGCGGTGACGCGATTGGCCATCGCAACGGCATCGTCGCTTCCGGACCCGAAGCGCGGCACCTCGGTCTTCACCAGCGCGTGCAGCCTGGGGTCGTGGGCGAAGTTGTCGCGCACCGCGCGGTGGAGATCGGCAAAGGATATTCGAGCGTCGTCGAACACGAGCTTCTTGACGACCATCAGCGAATCGACCACGTCGGCAAGGCCTATCACGGAGACGCCGCTGGAGTTGTACTGCGCCCCGCCGCGGGTCACGCCGCGGCCCGATTCGACGCATCCGTCCATCAGCGCCGACAGCAACGGTGCCGGCTGGTGGCGCTGGTAGACCTCTCCGAGCTGGTTGTTGCCGATCACCGCCTGCTCGACCAGGAAGGCGCACTGCGCCTCGAAGGCGTCCCAGAAGCGCTCGAAGGAAGGAAAGTCGCCGTTCTCGACGACTCCGGTGCGGGGACCGAGGTCCCAGTTCATCAGCGGGTGCCGCCCGTCGTTCATCGCCATTTCCAGCGGCGCCACCAGGTTCAGTTCCAGGCTCGAGGTCGCACTGCAGTGGCGTCCCGGCAAGGACGGCTCGACGCAGCCGGTGGCCACCCAGTCGCGCACGTCCTCGAGCAGCCAGCCATGGGCGACCAGCGCCGCGATCATCGCGTCGTCGCCGTGCATGCACGGCGTAGCGCCGGTGATGTAGTTGACCTCGCACGCGCGTTTCAGGAACGCGCGGCTGTTGACGCCGGGGCTGAAGCGCACGTGCACGTTGGGGTCGTTGAGCGCCAGCAGTTCGGTCACCTTCAGCAGGACGTAGGTCATGTCGTTGACGGCATCCTTGCCCTCGGACGTGACGCCGCCGAGCGTGATCGTGCCGTTGGGAGCCGAGCCCGAGTTCTGCCAGTTGCCGACGTCGGGCGTCAGGATCTGGTGACTGGCCTCCTTGAAGAACAGGCAGCCGAGGATCTCCACGACGCGCTTCACATACGCTTCGCGCTCGGCCGGTGTCGCGAGCCGGTTCATGTCGGCCTCGAAGTACGGTTGCAGGATCTGGTCGAGGCGACCGAACATCGGACCGTCGTCGCTGCTTTCCAGGCCGAGGCACACGTCCATCAACGAGATCGCCTGCACGGCTTCGTGCAGGGTCCGGGCCGGCTGTGCCGGCACTCTCGACAGCACGCGGTGCAACTCCTCGCGCTCGGCGCGGCGCCGCGGGTCGGGCTCGGCGAGCGCGTCTCGCCGGGCCTGCTCGGCCAGGTTGGCGGCGTAGGCCTCGACGCCTTCCAGGGCGATGGCCATCGCCCGCAGCGTGTCGCGCTTTTCCTGGTCGGCGCCGCCGTCACGCGCCAGCTCGGCCTCGATCTTGCCGATCAGGCCACGGGTTCCCAGCTTGACGATCTTGTCGTGGCCCGGAGTGGTCTCGCTCATCGAGATCGTCTTCCAGTAGTAGACCGCGAAGAGGCGGTCGTGGATCTGCACCGGCAGGCCGTTGTCGGTCTGCGCGCGCCACAGTTCGTGCACGTTGCGCCTCATCCAGTACGGGAACACGTGCTTGTGCAGGACCTCGATCGTCTCCTCGCTGATCTGGTACGGCATCAGCTCGCGCTGCCCGAACGAGCGCAACTCTCCCCAGCTGTAACAACCGACCGAGAAGGGGTGCGCGACGCAGCCCGACACCGGGTCTGTGGTGAACGAGCCCGCCACCAGTTCGTCGTCGCGCAGCACCGGACGGCGCCGCTCGAGCACGTACTTGAGGCTCAGCGCTTTGCGCAGGTTGGGTTCCCACTTGCGGCCCTGCGAGTCCGTCTCGTAACCGTGCTCGAGGTGGAAGTCGGTGAGCAACTGACCGTATTCGTGGCAGACCACCGCCTCCTTGGCGCGGCCGAAGTACTGCCGGCGGAAAGCTTCGAGGCGCGGGAAATCCTCCAGACCCCAGCGCGACAGGTACGGGTCGTCCAGGTACTTGACGCCCGCATCGACACGCTCGCCTCTCAGCCTCTGCACCTTGCGCTGCGGGCGCTCGCTGCGGCACTGCTGCACATCGACGCCGTCGCCGAGGGCGCGGCTCTCGCGGCGGTGCTCGGCAATCTGCCTGTCCACCGCTTTCTGCTGCTCGCGGCCGAGCACCAGGCTGACGTAGTAGCCAAACAGGCCGACCAGCATGAAGTTCCCCTCCGGCCGGACGGCGCCCTGGAAGATCATCTTGTAGGCCTCGTCGGGACCCGCCTCGATCTGGCGCGCGATGTCGTGCGAGGACGTGAAGTTGAAGACGCAGTCGGCGTCGGCCGGGACCTTCGGCAGGACCGAAACGCGGCCGTCGCGGAAACGGATCGCCATCGCCACCACGCCGTCGTCGGATCGGAAACCGACGGTGACGTTGATCCACCCCTGGGTGCCGCGCATCTGCCGGCGCAGGACCGGCGTCGTGTTGAAGCGGCCGGCGACGAAGCCGAGGAAGCCGCGCAGCAGCATGCGCCGCCTGCCGAGGATCTTCCCACCCACCAGTCGGGACGTGTCCGCCACCAGGCCCGCGTACCCGCGCACTTGCTCACCGATCGTCGCTGCTTCCGGCATGTTCCCTCCGCTGCACTCTTTTCGGGGGTAACCCAAGATACGAGCCAGCAGCGTCGCGCCGCGAAACAGCCCCATTTCGGCGCACAGGCCGCATTTCGCGGTTTCCTTCGAGGTCCGTCGGTGCAACAATGTTGCAACAACGCTGCAACACAGCCGGGGGCCGGACGATGGGCGAAAGCGAGAAGAGGAACACCGCGATCCCGCTGGGCGAGAACACCCTGCGGCTGCTGGACACGCTCAACATCGGTTTTCTGCACCTGGACATGGACTTCGTCATCCTCGAAGTGAACGAGCAGGTCCTCGAGAGGTACGGCGGCATCCGCGAGGACCTGGTAGGGCACCACACCCGCGAGTTCCTCAGCGCCGAGGAGTTCGAGCGTCTGGCCGCGATCGACGCCGACTTCCTCGAGCGCGGAGTTCGCCACTACCAGTACGAGTTCGTGCTGCGCGCCAAGACCGGCGAGTCCGTGCCGTTCCTGCTCAACACCTCGGTCAACCTGGACGCGGACGGTGTGCCGGTCTCGACCAACGTGCTGCTGACCGACATCGGCGAGCAGAAGCGCATGCAACGCGAGCTGGCGGAGGCCAACCGTGCCCTGGCACAGAGCCGTGAAGCGCTGGAGAACGAGAAGAGGACGATCGAGGCGATCTTGTTCGGCATCGGCGACAGCGTCACGATGTTCGACCCGGCCGGGCGGATCCTGCTGACCAATCCGCTGGGCAGGCAGATCTACGGCAACCGGGACACCCCGCTGCTGGGCGCGCAGACCGACGCCGGCGAAGTCTTGCGCTTCGAGATCGACGGCGTCGAGCGCCTCTTCACCGGCCGCGTCGAAGTGATCCACGACCGCCAGGGGCGGGTGAGCGCGCGGGCCGAGATCCTCACCGAGGTCACCGACCAGATCCGGCTCGAGGAACGCGAAAGCGAGATCCGGCAGATGAAGCGCCGCATCGAGCTGGTCGAGATGGGTACCGACATCGTCGGCCCGAGCCCGGCGATGCAGCGGGTGCTCGACCGGCTCCTGCGCTGCGCCGAAGTGGAGTCCTCGGTGCTGCTTCTCGGCGAGACCGGCGTGGGCAAGGAACTGGCGGCACACGCCATCCACGCCCGCAGCAAGCGGCGCGACCGGCCCCTGGTCGCGGTCAACTGCGGGTCCATCCCCGAGTCGCTGCTCGAGTCGGAGCTGTTCGGTCACGAGAAGGGAGCCTTCACCGGCGCCGTGTCGTCGAGGGTCGGCCTGTTTCGCGAGGCCGAGGGCGGCACGCTCTTCCTCGACGAAGTGGGCGACCTCGACCCAACCTTCCAGGTGAAGCTCTTGCGCGCGCTGCAGGAGCGCGAGGTGCGCTCGGTCGGCGGCAGCCGCGCCTACCCCTTCGACGTGCGCATCGTCAGTGCCACCAACCGTGACCTCGCCGACCTGGTTGCCCGCGGGCTGTTCCGCAGCGACCTCTATTTCCGCATCGCGGTGATCCCGGTCGTGATCCCGCCACTGCGCGAGCGTCGCGAGGACATCCTGCCGCTGGCCGACCACTTCCTGCGCCAGCACAGCGGCCGGGCCGGCGCGACCGCGAAGCGCCTGGACCCGGACGCCAGCCACCTGTTCCTCGAGTACCCGTGGCCTGGCAACATCCGCGAACTGGCCAACGCGATCGAGTACGCCGTAGCGATGAGCCGGCGCGCCGTGTTGCAGCCCGGCGACTTCCCGCTGCTGCAATCGGCGCGGCCGGCCGCTCCGGCAAGCGCCCCCTACCCCGCCGCAGGCAACGCCGGCCCGGCGCACCTCAAACCGTGGGAGACCGAGGAACGGCAGACGATCGCCGAGGCTCTGGCCAGGTACAAGGGAAACCGCAAGAGCGCCGCCGCCCATCTCGGCATGTCGCGAACCACCTTGTGGCGCAAGATCAAGACCTACAACGTCTGAGCGTG
>CAZYMF010000266.1:0-5933 GCA_964648215.1 uncultured Binatia bacterium (SeqCode)
ACTGGGCACCGCACTGCTCGCAGCGGTATTCGTAGATCGGCATCGTGTCTCCCTCGTACCCGGGGTACGCCTGGCATAGCATCCCCGCCGCCGCGGCGAAACTCCTGGAAGCTACCTGTCTTCCCGTGTCTCTCGTTTCAGCGTCCATCAGGACGGTGGTGCCGCCGGCGGCGAGTTTTAGCGGGGAGCCGCGACCTGCGAGGCAACCGATCCCAGGCAGGAAGTGAGGGCGTTGTCTACGGCGTTGACGAGCTCGTTGACGGTGACCTGGCCGTTCTCGTTACAGTCGCCACAGCATGCCACCGGCGAAGACGTCGGCGTCGCCTCGACCAGCAGGCGCGTGTCGCTGCCGCCGGCGTCCTCACGCGTCGCAAAGCCGCGCACCTCGTCGGCACGGGCTTGGAACTCGAACGTGCAGTAGGCGCCGAACACGTGCTGGTTGGTGGCCGCAAGCTGCCGCACTTGACCGGCCGGCACGGTCTGTGTCTCGCTCGCCACCATGTTCCCCAGGCTGTCGATGACCTGGTTGGTCACCTGGACCGGCGCCGCGCTCAGGTTCTGGACCACGCAGTCGAGGTTGTTGCCCTCGCTGCTGCGCAGCGGCGGCGTAGCTAGGAAGGTCTGAAGCATCGGACCGGCGGGGTTGAAGCCCCGCGCCGGATAGACGAGCTGCGTGTCGCTGCCGCCCGCCTTCTCGAGGGTGACCACGCCGCGTACGGAGGCGGGATCTGCGGAGAAGCTGAAGTCGCAGTAGCCACCGAACACCGCCGTTTGATTACCGGCGACCCGAAGCGCTTCGCCGGCCGGGACGGTGAGGGTGCCGGAGTCGACCACGTTGCCGACGCCGTCGTTCATCTCGGCCGTGACCTGAACGGGAACGCCGCTCAGGTTCTGTGCGACGCAGCCGAAGTTGTTCCCACTGCTGCTGCGGATGGGCGGCGAGTAGGTCGACACGGGCGGTAGCACCGTGGCCAGGCTCACGCCGCTCATCGTGAGCACCGCCAGAGCCACCAGGGCGCGAGGATTGTGCATGCAAGCCTCCTTCTCCTGACTCGGAATCACTCCGAGCTTCCTGGACCCGCCCCTCGTCGGTCAGTGTTTCTTTCGACTTCTATCAGGCATCACGGGCGACGGGAACGCACTCGCCGAAGAAATCTGCCGCGGTGTCCGAGGCGGCGGTTGCGCCCGGCTCCAGGTCCGAAGCGAAGCCTCGTCAAAACTTCTTCCAGAACCGCTCGAGTGCCGCGGCGGCCTCGGCCGGGCGCTCGAACGGCCACCAGTGCCCGCACCCTTCCAGCAGCACGAGCTCGCCGTGCACGCGGGCGGCAAGGCGCTCGGCGAAGACGGGGGCGACGTAGGGATCCTCTTTGCCCCACAGGATGAGCGCCGGCCGGGTGATCTTCTCGACGTCGGCCTGCCACTCGCGGCCGACGTGCACCGCCGAGCGGTAGAGACGCAGGATCGCGTCCTGCATCGTCGCGTCGACGTGGCGCGCCGTCTCGGCGGCGTAAGTCCGCGGAACGCCGCCGCCGGCCAGTCCTTCGACGAGAGCCTCGGCGGTGAACGCCGCCATCACCTGCTCGCCCACGCCCGGGGTCTGCCATTGCTGGGCGAGATCGTGCCAGACGTACTCGGCATCCACGGGGCCGTCTCCGCACGCCCACGTGCGGATGAGGTCGGGCCGCAACGACACCACCCGCTGGACGAGAAGCGATCCCCAATCGTGTCCAACGAGATCCACCGGAACGCCGATGCGCTCGACCTCGCCGATCAGCCAGTCGACGTAGGCCTCCTTGGTGGCGGCAAAACCCGGCGGCATGGGCGCACCGAAGGCCGGTAGGGCGACGGCGACGACGTCCGTGCGCTCGAGGTGAGAGCGCAGCGGATCCCACAAGCGGTGCGTGTCGGGGACACCGTGAACCAGGACCGCGGGCATGTTCTCCTCCTTCGCCTGTGACTGCCTCTTCTTGTACTCTCCAACCGTACCCGAAGCCATTGGAGAGCGCAGCATGAGCGCGCACAAGGCGCGACGGAGAAGGCTCCGAGTCTGCCCGGGAATGCCCGCCGTTGGGCCTATTTCGCCGGACAGGGGTCCGAGCCGGGGAGGGTCATCATCAGCTCCAGCACCACCCCGCTCTGGCTCCGCAGCCGCAAGGGCTGACAGCGAAGGTCGACCGGGCTCGGCGCCGCGGTGACCCCGCGCGAGTCGAACCGCACCACCGTGGCGCGGTCGGTGGCGCTCGCCCCGACCTGCAGTCGCGCCACCGTTCGATCCCCGGCCAGCACCTCGTACTCGCCTTCGGGCAACCCGCCGAAGCGGACCACCAGCGACTCGGCTCCGTTCCGGCTCCGGTAGGTCACCTGCCCGGAAGCCCCCGGCAGCCGGCCGCTGTTCGCCATCGTGGTGCTCATGCGGGCGCACGGTGCGGTCTCGGTGGGGAAGTCGCCGCGCGCCACCACGGCGCCGCTCCCGTCGAGCAGGGTCACGGTATGTTCCCGCGGATCCACGCCGGGAAGTAGCACGCGTGTCCGCCCGCTCTTGCCCACGTCGATGTCGGCGACGGGAAGGCCGTCGACGGCGAGAACGTACGAGCCCCGGGCCAGGCCGCGGGTCGACACCGAGAGTGTGCTCTGGCCGCAGCGGAGGGTGTAGTTGAGGCGTATCGTGACCCCGCGCACGGAGGTGAGCGGCGTGAGGTAGGCCACGATCCTCAGCCCTCCGGCCAGGGAATGCCCGGCGGGCGCCGCCAGGGCATCGACCAGGCGCGAGGCGTCGGGCACTCCCCACCCGGTGGGATAGTCCCATCCGGGAGCCGACGCATAGTATCCGTTGTCGCCCGCGGTGATGTCGACGATCGGCCCGGTGGAGTCGCGCTCGATGGCGACGTCGCACAGCGCGGGCGTCGCCAATCCCACCGTCGACTTCTGCTGCTGCTCGCGGAGTTGGTTGGCGAGCGCGAACAGCGCGGCCCAGATCGGCGTGGCCACGCTCGTGCCGCCGTACTGCCACCACCCGTGATCGTGGAAGACGTAGTATCCGGTGGCCGGGTCGGCGTTGAGGGCGACGTCGGCGGACCGGCGCCAGCCGGCCCCCCCCGTCTGCCACTCGGGCCGCGCCCACATGCTGCTCTGGCCGCCGCCGCTGCCGCCCCAGGCGACCTCGCTGCTCCGCCGTCCCGCGGCATCCAGGCGCAGAGAGGTGCCGCCGACCGCGACCACGAGGGGATCGGAGGCGGGATAGTTCACCGAGGGATCGCCGGGCCCGCAGTCGAAGGCGCCGCTGTCTCCCGATGCGGCCACGACCGTGATTCCCAACGCGGCCGCCTTCTGGAACAGGGCGTGCGTCTGCTGCAGATACTCGGCCGGCATGTGCGTCTCACACAGCCCCCAGCTGATGCTCATCACCGCCGCGCGGTTGTCGCTGACGATGCGATCGTAGACCGAGACGAACGTGGACACGTAGCTGTCGGCGCCGACGTAGGCGAGGATGCGCGAGCCCGGCGCCATGGCGCCCGCCCATTCGACGTCGAGGGTGCTCTCGGCGATGACCTGTGTCGCGGCCCCGCCGACCGCCACGACTTCGAGCGCATTGGCCGGTCGGGCGATTCCGAGCGCGCGCCAGAACTCGCCGATGGCGGCTTGGTCCAAGCCGTAGGCGGTGGCGATGGCGATGGTCGCGGCGCGCGAGGTGTCGCCGCGGATGCCGCGCTCGTAGAGGGGGCCGAAGTTGTACGCGGTGGCGATGTTCGACGGCGCGTACGGGCCGCCGCCGAGCGGCAGCATGGGCGGATCGCTCTGGGCCCGCAGGCGGGTCCAGTCGTCGAGACCCTGCACGCTGCCGACGACCGCGCGGATCTCCGGCGGCAGCGTCGGTTCGCGATCGGGGCCGAAGAACAGCTCGCCGTTGTCATCGAAGTCGACGAGTTGAACGCCGAAGACCTTCTCCACGGCGGCCGCGCTCCCGACGGCGGTGATCAGCTGGCGGGACGGGCTGACGTCGGCGATGCGCAGTCCCCGTGCGGTCAGGTGATCGACGACGGCCGTCACCGCGGCGGGCCGCGGGCCGAAGCGCTCGTCGAACTCCGCGCTGCTCAGGTAACGCCGGAACTGCGGCGAGCCGGGCTGTCGCAGCTGACGCAGGAGCGAATCCAACTCTTCCTGGTGGCGCAGCTTGAGCCCCACCACGACCGACATCGCGCGTGCCCGGTCCGTCCGGCGCAGGCGCCGCGCCTTGGCGATGTGCGCCGCCGGCGAGCCCGCGGTGAGCCGCGGCACTCGGACCTCGTCGGCTTGCGCGAACGGCGCCCACGACAGACAAAGCGCTGCCAGAATCCCCATGGCGAGGTGACGCCACAAGGACGATTGCCGGTGACCGGACACTCCCATCCCTCATGGACACAAGGACCGTCTCTGGGTGCGGTGCAGATGCGGCGTGTGTCACGCCCGTCGTATTGCCGTCGTGGCTGCGTGCCCCGACGTGCCGGGCGTTCTGCCATGGGGTGGAGCAACGAGTGTGCCCGTTTCGCGGGAGCGTTCGCGCCCCGGCGCCGCGGCGGGAAGAAGAAGGAGGCCACGTTACCGGGATGACTATCGCGCCGCCTTCGTCAAGGGCGCGATCTGCCTGTTGCATGAGCCACCATGTGGTATATCGCTGTCGGATGCGACAGAATAGAAATGATGGTGAACCATGCTCAGTAGCTAGAATAGGCTAGACTGGCTGATGGGCGTAGCGCCCGAAGGGGGTTGCGCGCGCCCGAGTCAAGCTGTGCCCGCGTCGAACACCACGAAACAACGGACAGTGAGGTGACCATGAAGAAGCGCGAAACCCCGATCGAGTTCTACTACTGGCCCGGCATCCAGGGGCGCGGCGAGTTCGTCCGCCTGGCGCTCGAGGATGCCGGCGCCGCCTACGTCGACGTCGCCCGCGACCGGAAGGACGGACTGCTGGACATGCTGCGCCTCCTCGAGGGCGAAAGCCCGGGGGCGTTGCCGTTCGCGCCGCCGTTCGTCAAGACCGGCAACGCTATCGTGTCCCAGACCGCGAACGTCCTCGCCTTCCTCGCGCCGCGGCTCGGGCTCGTCCCCGGCGGCGGCCCGCAACGGGCGGAGGCGAGCCAGATCCAGCTCACGCTGGCCGACTTCGTCGACGAGATCCACGACACGCACCACCCGATCGCCGGCAGCCTCTACTACGAGGACCAGAAGGCCGCGGCCAGGCGGCGGGCGGGAATCTTCGTGCGGGAACGAATGCCGAAGTACCTCGGCTGGCTGGAGAAGCTGCTCGAACGCAACCGCAAGAGCGACGGCCAGTGGCTCCTCGGCACCGCTTGCACCTACGTCGATCTGTCGACCTTCGAGGTCGTCGAGGGGCTGCGCTACGCCTTTCCGAATGCAATGGCGCGGCTGGAGCCGGAGCTCCCGCGCGTGATCGCGCTGCGCGATCGCGTGGCGGCCCGGCCGCGCATCGCGCGCTACCTGAAATCGAAACGGCGCGAGCCGTTCAACCAGATGGGTGTCTTCCGGCACTACCCGGAGCTCGACGCGCCGCCGCCACGGGCGCGGCGTGCCGGCCGTCGGCCTTGACCCGACCGCCCTGATTCTCCTGCTGCGTTCGCAGTCAGGGTCCTGCCCAACTGTTGGGCAGGGGCTCCGGCCGCCGGGTGTGTTCGGGGTGTGGCCGGTGGGCGGCACCATTGGCATGCCGGGTGCTCGGTCGGGGAACCTCTGCTCGCGAGGAGGCAGTGATGTTGAATCAGCGGCTGGTTTCCGGGGACCCCATCGCCGAGCGCGTGCGCTGCCCGATCGGCGCCTACCTCGAGCGGCTGCACCGCAAGCATGCCGGTGAGAGCGGCGGCGAGGTGGCGACCTACATCCCCGAGCTGGCCAAGGCGAATCCCGACTGGTTCGGCATCTGCATCGCCACCACCGACGGC